>VBKG01000404.1 GCA_005879585.1 Deltaproteobacteria bacterium
CGCCTTCATCACCTGCGCGCACCGCGGACAGAACCGCCCCGGTGATCCACAGGTCACGAGCCCGGGCGTCGGCCGCGCCGACGTCTGGGTCTTCGACGCCAGTGGGACGGCCATCCAGGGGTCGCCGCTCACCCTCTTCGGTGACACGCCGCGCGCCCTCGCCGTCAGCCCGAACGGGGCGACGGTGTACGCGGCGGCGTTCAACTCGGGCAACCGGACGACGACGATCCCCGAGCTGGTCGTCGGCAACACGCAGAACAACCCTCACGGCCTGCCGCCGCCGCCTCCGAGCTCCACGCCGGGCGCGCCCGACACCGGCCTGATCGTCAAGTTCAACGGCAGCGCGTGGGTCGACGAGATCAACCGCGACTGGAGCGCGTTCGTGCCGTTCTCCCTCCCCGACGACGACGTCTTCCTGATCGACGCCGACGCTTCGCAGTTCGGGACCTCCAGCGTGACCGGTCTCGTCACGGGCGTCGGCACGGTCATCTTCAACATGGCTGTGCGGCCGAACAACGGGAAGGTGTACGTGACGAACACCGACGCGCTGAACCAGGTGCGCTTCGAGCCCTTCGTGCGCGGCCATCTCGCGGAAAGCCGCATCACGGTCATCAGCGGCACCACCGCGACGCCGCATCACCTGAACCCCCACATCAACTATGGGGTCGTGCCGGGGCCGCAGACGGAGATCGACCGGAGCCTCGCCTTTCCGACCGACCTGACGTTCTCCGCCGACGGCAACACGGTCTTCGTGACGGGCTTCGGCTCCGGAAAGATCGGAGCGTTCAACGCCGGCGATCTCGAGAGCGGGGTCATCACGGAGCAGCAGACGGCCGTCGGACGTGGGCCGAGCGGCATCGTCCTCGACGTCCCGAACAACCGGCTCTACGTGATGAACCGGATCGACCACACGATCTCGATCATCGGCAATGCCAGCAGCCCGTCGCGTGCCGTCATCGGGTCCCCGGTGCCGCTGCGCTTCGATCCGTCGCCGGCGGCTGCGAAGAACGGTCGCCGCTTCCTCTACGACGCCACCAAGTCCGCTCACGGTGACAGCGCGTGCGCCAGCTGCCACATCTCCGGCGACTTCGACGGGCTCGCCTGGGACCTCGGCGATCCGTTCGGCACCGTGACGAACAACCCGAACCCGTTCCGGCTCCAAATCTCGTCGAACCACACGTTCCATCCGATGAAGGGGCCGATGACGACGCAGAGCCTGCGCGGGATGGCCAACGCGGGGCCGATGCACTGGCGCGGCGACCGCACCGCCGGCAACGACCCCGGGGGCCAGCCGCTCGACGAGGACGGGGCGTTCAAGAAGTTCAACCCGGCCTTCGTCGGGCTGCTTGGTGCGTCGAGCCAGCTGTCGACGACCGACATGCAGGCCTACACGGACTTCATCCTGACGGTGCGTTATCCGCCGAACCCCATCCGCTCGCTCGACAACAGCCTGACGTCGGCGCAGTCGAACGGCCAGACCTTCTACTTCAACACCACGGTGGACACGCAGAAGTGCAACACCTGTCACGCGCTCGACATTCCGAACGGCTTCTTCGGCACCGACGGCTTCTCATCGTTCGAAGGCGAGATGCAGGAGTTCAAGATCCCGCATCTCCGGAACCTCTACCAGAAGATCGGCATGTTCGGCTTCCCGAACGGTGCCCCGGGCATCACCGGCACGGGTCCGGTAGGTCCCCAGGTGCGCGGCTTCGGCTTCCTCCACGACGGCGCCATCTCCACGGTCTTCATCTTCCTCCATGCGCAGGTCTTCACTTTCCAGAACGACACGCAGCGGCGGAACGTCGAGGCGTTCGTGCTGTCCATGGACACGGGACTCCGGCCGATCGTCGGCCAGCAGATGTCGCTCACGCCCGCGACCGTGAACGACACCACGGTCACGGGCCGCATCGACCTCCTGATCGCGCGCGACGACGCGGGCGATTGCGACCTCGTCGTCAAGGGCATCATCAACGGCGAGGCGCGCGGTGCGGTCTACGTCGGCAACAACAACTTCCAGCCCGATCGCAACTCGGACGCGGTGATCTCGAAGACGGCGCTCCGGAACCTGGCCGCGGCAACAGGGCAGGAGCAGGTGTACACCTGCGTGCCGCCCGGCTCGGGCATCCGCATCGGCGTCGACCGCGACCTCGACGGCTTCTTCGACCGCACCGAGCTCGACCAGGGCACCAACCCCGCCGATCCGGCGAGCTTCCCCGGCGCCGGCAGCACGACGACGACCACGACCAGCACCACCACGAGCACGACCGTCACGACGACGACGATTCCGGTGGTGCTCATCTCGACCCGGTCGCTCACGTTGCGCGACGACAACGTCGCCCCCGTCGCCCTGTCGCACCGGAAGATCTCGTACCACTCGGCCACCAAGCTCGACGCAGCCGCCAACCGCATCGTCGTACCGCCGGGCGGCAGCTCCGGCGACCCGCGCGGCGCCGCCGGCGCCACGCTCACGGTCTACAACTCGAACCCGGTGCCCGGCAGCCCGACCGACGATTACGTGATCGCGCTGCCGAGCACCGGCTGGACGGCGCTCGGTGCGGGCACGGTGACGGGCTACCTCTTCCGCGGCACCGACCCCAACGGGCCGATCTCGCGGATCACGGTGAAGGCCGATTCGATCACCATCCGGGGCGGCAGGGCGAACTGGCCCTACACGCTGAACGAGCCGTCGCAGGGCCGCGTCGCGCTGCGCCTGAAGCTCGGGAACGCTACGCCCTGGTGCGCCGACGTGCCGGCCAAGGTGGGGGGCAATCCGCCGTCGACCGCTCACAACGACACGCAGGACAAGTTCTTCGGTCAGCCGAAGACGCCGCCGCCGGCGGCGTGCCCGGTGCCGAAGTAGCTCGGCCGAACGACGATGGCCGGCGCGCGCGTCCCCGTCAAAGCGGGGTACTTCACGGTGCCTGACGATCCAGCGGAGCCGCCGCGGCTCCTCGGCTCGCGCTGCGAGGACTGCGGCGAGCACTTCTTCCCGCGCCGTGCGGTCTGCGCGAAGTGTCTGAGCGAGCGCATGGCCGACGTGCTGCTCGGTCCGCGCGGGACGCTCTACAGCTACACGTTCGTCCACTTCCCGCTCTTCGGGTCGACGCGGGTCGAGCATATCGGCTACGGCGTCGGCCAGGTCGATCTCCCGGAAGGGCCGCGCGTGCAGCTGCCGCTCGCGGGTCGGCAGGAGGACTATCGGGTCGGCCAGCCGGTCGAGGCCGAGCTCGAGCCGCTGCGCGAGGAGGGAGGGCAGGAGATCGTGATCATCCGCTTCCGGCCGGTGGCGTCATCGTGAAGGACGTCGCGGTCCTCGGCGTCGGCATGCAGCGGTTCGGCATGTGGCCGGACCGCTCCAGCACCGACCTCGGCCGCGAGGCGGGCCTCGCCGCGCTCCGCGACGCGGGGCTCTCGTTCCGCGACGTGCAGGCCGCGTACGTCGGCTACATCTTCGCGCCGGTCATGAGCGGTACGCGCACGATGAAGGAGTTCGGGCTCACGGGCCTCCCCGTCCAGCGTGTCGAGAATGCCTCGGCCACCGGCTCGGCAGCCTTCCGCGAGGCGTGCCTCGCGGTCGCGAGCGGCCGCCACGACGTCGTCATGGCGCTCGGCTTCGACAAGATGACGCAGATGATCCAGTCGTCGAGCCAGACGACCCATCCGGCCTGGCTCGAGGACGCGATCCTGCCCGCGGCGTTCTTCGCGCTCTGGGCGACGCGGCGTATGCACGAGCGCGGCACGAAGCCCGAGCACCTGGCGTCGATCGCGGCCA
>VBKG01000066.1 GCA_005879585.1 Deltaproteobacteria bacterium
GAGCGCGTGGAGGCCCTCGGACGCCGTCCCACAGATGAGGGCGCGCTCGGGGGCGTTCGTCCGCACCGCATGCAGCAGGAGAACGAAGGAGAGGCGCGTCAGCATCGCGGCCGGCAGGAAGAGGAGGAAGTGGACGACCGCGGCGTCGCCGCCGGCCGGAAGCCCGAGCAGCCGGAGCGTCAGGTAGCCGGCGATCGTGCCGGCGCCGCACGCGCGGAGCAGCATGCCGAAGCCCGTGACGCCCGTGATGCGCCACGCCGTCCGGTAGACGCCGAGCAGCGAGAAGGCGCCGAGCTGCGCGCTCGCCATGAGCGCGACCGCGGCGACGGCCGCCGGGACGGTCATTTCGCGGCCGCCCGTCAGGGCGAGCGAGCCGGTGTACGCGGCGACGACGAGCACCAGGTCGACGACGATGATGAGCGGCCGGCGGCGCGCGAGCCGACGGAGGACCGGCAGGATCAGGTTCGACCGCGCCGGCTGCAGCTCGTCGAAGCCGAGGGCCTGGACGAGCCAGATGACCGTGACGCCGATGCAGAGCGCCACGACGTCGACCGGCCAGCTCGGGACGCCCGCCACGAGGTAGGCGAGCGCGGCCGTGCTGGCGGCGGCCATGTAGAGGAGGAGGACCGCGCGGCGCTGGCTGAAGCCGAGGTCGAGCAGCCGATGATGGACGTGCCGGCGGTCCGGCCGCGCCGTGTTCTTGAGGCCGTCCGACAGCCCTTCCCAGAAGAGGCCCTCGCCCCACGCGCGGAGGCAGCGCGAGAGAAAGCGGCGCGCGATGGCGAGCGAGGTGTCGGCGGCGGGGACCGCGACCAGGAAGAGCGCGGCGAGCGGCGGCACGATCGGCCCGGCGGAGCCCGCGAGCGGCAGCACGGCCAGGGCGTAGCCGATCACCAGGCTGCCCGAGTCGCCGAGGAAGATGCTGGCCGGGTTGAAGTTGTAGGGAAGGAACCCGAGGATCGCCGCGCCGAGGATGAGCGGCGCGGCCGCCGCGGCGACGTCGCCGGTGTGCACCGCCGTCGCGGCCATCCAGAGGAGGCTGATGAGCCCGATGCCCGACGCGAGGCCGTCCAGGCCGTCGGTCAGGTTGAGGGCGTTGGTGATCAGCACGATCCACACACCGGTCAGGACGGCGTCGAGGAGCGCCGCGCCGAGCACGGGCGTGTGCCCGAAGCAGTCGAGCCGGAGCCCGCCGGCGACCGCGAGCACGGCGGCGGCCGCCTGGGCAACGAGCTTCGTCTCGGGGCGGAGCGACCAGACGTCGTCGATCATGCCGACGACCAGCAGGAGCGCCGCGCCGGAGAGGACGAGCGACCCGAGGTGTGCCGCGGCGCCCGCGAGCACGAGGCCGACCGCCGCGGCCAGCGCGACGGCGACCCCGCCCGCCCGCGCCGTCGGCCGCGAGTGCACGCGGCGCGCGTCCGGCACGTCGGTGGCACCGCACAGGAACGCGAGCCGGCGCATCACCGGCGTGGCGGCGAGCGCGATCAGGAACGCGGCTGCGGGCGCGGCGAAGATCACGCGGCCTCCGCATAGAGGGGCGCGAGACGTGGCCGCTCGCCGGCGGCCGCCGTCCGTGCCACGGCCTGCATCGCCGTCGCCGTGATGATGGCGAACACGATCCAGGTGTGACGGAAGTGAGACAGCTCGATCACCAGGGCGTGGGCCGCGAGCGCGCCGAAGAGGCCGTAGAGCTGCTCGACCCCGAGCGGGCGGAAGCCGGCGGCGGCGGCCTTTCGGATCCGGCCGAGCATGAGGAAGAGACCGCCGAGCACGGTGCCCCAGCCAGCGAGGCCGAAGAAGCCGCGCTCGGCGAGCATGCCGAGGTATTCGCTGTGGGCGGAGTGCTTGTCGCCCGTCGTGGCGGCCTCGACGTTCGCGAGGTTGCCGGGGCCGATGCCGCCCGGCTTCTGCGCGACGAGCTTCAGGATGTTCGCCCAGATGGGCAGCCGCTCGGAGGCCCCCTTGAGCGCCGCGCCGCCGACCTCGGTGCGGCTGCCGCTGAACCGCTCGACGGCGAGCTGCTGGAGCTGGTCGTGGAAGGCGCCGACGATACCGAAGAGGGTCCCAGCGAGGACGAGGGTGCTGCCGAGCTGCTTCGGCTTCCAGAACGCGGGGTACGCGATCACCGTCACCCCGCAGCCACCGATCAGGCTCACCAGGCAGCCGTTCGAGTGCGTGGAGAGGATGCCGAGGCCGAGGAGCGGCAGCCCGGCATAGAAGATCCGGCGTCCTGCGGCCGCCGCGGCCCACGTGACGAAGAACGCCCCAACCAGGTAGTCGCCGAACATGTTCGGGTTCTCGAACGTGCCGGTCGCCCGCTTCGTGCCCGCGAACCGGCCCCCGAAGAGCCCGAGGTGCGCGTCGGCGACGGTCAGGAAGGCGACGCCGCAGGCGACGAGGATGAAGATCATCGCCACGTCGCTGATGCGGCAGCGCCGGGCGAGGAAATGGACGAGCGTGACGAACCAGACGTACAGGTACACGTCCTCGATCACGGTCAGCGCGGCCCGCACGCGTTCGTCGGCGGCGTAGATGCCGGTGCAGCTGCCGAGCTGAATCAGCCAGAACCCGAACGCGAGCGGAAAGAGCATCTTCTCGCGGCGGACGAGCAGCCAGCACCAGTAGAGGCCCACGAAGAGCGCGTTGACCGCGTCCATCGGCGTCGTGTGCGCCGGGCCCTGGATGGCGACCAGGGGCAGCGCCACGAGCATGGCCGCCATCACGAGGAAGGGGCCGCGCGCGCGCGGCTCCGTCCCGGCGACGGGCGTGTGGGCCGTCAACGTCATGCGGAGCGTTGCTCCGCGGCCACCGCCTCGGCGACGGCCGGCTGGCGCGCGTCGGCGAGACCGCGCGCGAAGAGGGCGTTCCGGTACACGCGGACGAGGCGCTGCACCACCTGCTCCTCGTCGAAGTGCTCGCGGGCGTACTGCGCGGCGCGGGCACCCATCTGGCGGCGGAGCTCGGCGTCGTCGAGCAACCGCCCGAGCCGCTCGGCGAGCGTCTCGGCGTCGTCGAGCGGGACGAGGAAGCCGGTCTGCGCGTTCGCGACGACTTCCCGGGTGCCCTTCACGTCCGTTGCCACCACCGGGACGCCGACGGCCGCGGCCTGCATGAGCGCGCGCGGGATGCCTTCCTTCACCGAGGTGAGGACGGCCACGTCGGCCGCCGCCGTGAGCTCGGGGACGTCGTAGCGGTAGCCGAGGAACTCGACGGCGTCGGCGAGGCCGGCCGCGGCCAGCTCGCGCTCGTAGCGCTCGCGGAGCGGCCCTTCGCCCACGAGCTTCAGCACCGCGTCGTGGCGGCGGCGAAGGATCCCGAAGGCGCGGAAGAGCATCGGGTGGTTCTTCACGGTCTCGAGCCGTGCCACGCAGAGGAGCGCCGGGCGCTCGTTCTCCACCATCCGTGCGCGCGGCCGGAACTGGCCGAGGTCGATGCCGTTGCCGACGTGGCAGACGCCGCGCCGGGGGCGGATGCCGAGGCGGCGGATCTCCTCGACCTCCTGGCGGTTCTGGCAGAGCAGCAGGTCGCAGAAGCGGGAGAGCCAGCGCTCCGCGGCCACCCAGGGGAGGCGCCGCAGCGCGCTCATGTTCTCGTGGAAGTGGAAGCCGTGCGTCGTGTGGATCACCAGCGGCACGCGCGCGAGCCGCGCGGCGACCCGGCCGATCGCGCCGGTGATCGAGTTGTGCGTGTGGACGATGGTGTAGCGCTCGGCCCGCATGAGCGAGACGAGGCGGCCGAGGAGCCGCCCGAGGCTCGTGGGCGACATGTCGCGCGGGATGTCGAGGGGCGTCACCCGCGTCTCCTCGACGTCGAGGCGCGCGAGGTGTGGACCCGGGCTGCAGACGATGTCGTTCACGAACTCGCTGTGCCGGTTGATCCACCCCACGCGGTACGCGAGGAAGTTCAGCGCCGCGTGGTCGGTGTTGACGATGTCGAGGATGCGGGGCCCCGACTTCATGCCTTCTCCTTGGCGGGCGGCGGCAGGATCTCGTCCGCGCTGCGCGCGGCGGGACCCTGGTAGTAGCGGTAGTAGCTCTCGTCGCCCCGGCCGCGGTTCAGCACCGCGCCCACGGGCACGCCGCCCGTCTGGAGAACGCGCTCGATGGCGAGGCGCGCCTCGTCCTGGCGGCTCCGGCCGCTCTCGGCGACGAAGATGACGCCGTCGGCGAGATTCGCGAGCAGGAGCCCGTCGCTCACCGCCAGCACGGGCGGCGAGTCGAGCACCACGAACTCGAACTTCTCGCGGGCGTCCTGCAGGAGCTTGCACATGATCCACGAGGTGAGGAGCTCGGTCGGGTTCTCGGCGGGATGGCCCGCCGGCAGCAGCGAGAGGTTCTCGACGCGCGTGGTTTGGATCGGCTCGGTGGTCACGCGGCCGGTCAGGAAGTCGCTGAGCCCCGGGCTCGGCTTCACGCCGAGCGTCGAGTGGCAGCGGGGCTGGCGGAGGTCGGCGTCGATGAGCAGGACCTTGGCACCGCAGGTGGCGAGCGCGGCAGCCATGTTGACCGCGGTGGTGGTCTTGCCCTCGGCGCCGGTGGCGCTCGAGACCAGGATCACGCGCGGGGAGATGGCGCGCGACAGCAGGAGCGCGGTGCGCAGCGTCCGGTAGGCTTCCGCCGTCGGCGGCATGGAGCCGTTGCCGAGCAGGAGGGGCGGTGACGCGGGATCGACCACCGGCTTGTCGCCGTTGCCGTTCCCGTTGCCATTCCCATTGGCGTGGCCGTTGGTCGCGCCGCTCTTGAGCATGCGGCGGAAGAGACCCTTCTTCTCGTCGAGGAGGCCGTCGAAGCTCGGCACGACGGCGAGCGTGCCGAGGCCCGTCGCGCGATGGATGTCGCGGGCATCGCGGATCGTCACGTCCATCGAGTCACGCAGGAAGGCGATGCCCGTGCCGAGGAGGAGGCCCGTCACCACGCTGAGGATCAGGAACATCTTGGTGGCGGGGAACGTGGGCCACTGCGGCGGGACCGCGGGCTCGGCCACGGTCACGTTCGAGAGGCTCGACTGGCCCGCGACGTTCAGGTCCTTGATGCGGGCGAGCAGGTTGTCGTGGAGCGCCTTCGTCGTCTCGACGTCGCTGGTGAGGGCCAGGAACTCGCCCTCGACGTCCTTGCGCGCCAGCAGCGCCTTCCGCTGCCCCTCGAGCTCGTTCTTCAGCTGCTCGACGGTCGCCTGCGACGCCTGGTACTTCGCCTCGACACCCTTCACGACCTTGCCGGTCTCCTGGTCGAGGAGCTTGTGCGCGTGGTCGAGCTGGCCGGAGAGCTGGCGGAGCGGCGGGTAGGTGGGGCGGAACTTGAGCGCCAGAAGCGCGTGCTCCACCTCGAGCCGGTCGTAGTTCTCGCGCAGGTTCTGGATGAGCGGGCTGTGGAGCACGGCGGGCAGGCTGTCGTAGTTGCCGCGCTCGACGATGTGGTACTCGGCCTCGAGCGCAAACAGCTGGCCCTGCGCGTCGGTGAGCCGCTTCGAGAGGTCCATGAGCCGCTCGGCCGCCACATCCTTCTGGAGGTTGATGGGCAGCAGGTTGTGCGCGGCCTGGAACTTCATGAGCTTCGTCTCCGCTTCCTGCATGCGGATCTGGAGCTCGCCGAGCTTCGTCTGGAGGAACGTGCGGATCTGGTCCATCGACTCGTAGAGCCGCTCGAGCCCGGCCTTCACGAAGAGCTGCGCGTGTGCGTTGGAGACGGCGGCGGCGAGCTTCGGGTCGGGCGTCGTGAACTGCACCGACACGAGCCGCGTGCCACGCACCGGGAGGATGGTGAGCTGCTTCAGGTACTGGCTGACGATGGTCGGCGGCACGCCCGTGCCGTTGTCGGGGTTCGGCGGCGGCGCGACGTGGAAGAAGCTCGGGATCTTCAGCCAGCTCGGCAGGTAGGAGACCTGCCAGCGGGCGGCGTCCTTCGCGAGCCCCTGCTCCTCGATCACGCGACGCACGAGGCTCGGGCTCTGCAGCAGTGTGAACTGCGTGAGGTAGTAGTCGTACTTCGAGCCGATCGACGCCGGGATGTTGAAGGGCGACTGCGCGGCGTTCGGGTCCTGACCGGTGAGGAGCTCCGGCCCCTTGCCCTCGATCAGCACGTTCGCCGAGCCGAGGTACGCCGGCGTCATGACCACGCAGTAGAGGAGCGTCAGCGTGAACAGGATGCCGACCGTCTTCGCGATGGTCGTCCAGCGGCGGCGCAGCAGCCCGAGGACGTCGTGCACGAACCCGGTCTCGCTCTCGGGCGGAAGGGTGGCGTCCCACCGGCGTGGGGGACGCATGAGGTATGGTGCGAGAGGCTGTTGGTTGTCAGTCATGTCAGTCCCGTTCCTCATGCTGCACCGCCGCTCGCGGCCTTGTAGCCGATGTGGACTACCGTCGTGATGAACTTGTAAGCTGCCCAGGGCACCATCTTGGCTGCCGAGCCCGCCGCGTCGATGACGTCGCCGTCGCGGAGAACCACGTCCGGCGCCTTGAGCGCCGCGATCTGGTCGTAGTTGACGCGCAGCAGCTGGGTCTTGCCGTTGGGCCCCGCGCGGTAGATGTGCAAGTCGTCTGTCTTCGCCGGGAAGCTGAGTCCCTGGGCCTCCGCGATAGCGGCGCGGAGCGTGAGGCCGGCGTGCAACGGATAGGCGCCGGGCTTGTCGAACCAGCCGGTGGTGTAGAAGTTGCCGGCCGTCTGCACCCGCAGGACGTCGCCTTCGCGGACGGGCATCGAGAAGAACGCCCGCCGCGTCTCGTCGTCGAGCTCCGCGGTGTTGACGACGACGGGCGCGCCGTCAACCGCGGCGTCCTGTCCGGACGTGCCGCACGCGGGATCGCTGCCGTCCGCCGCCTGCCGCCGTACGCGCGTCGGCATGAACGTGATCACCGTCCCCGCCTCGGGCGTCATGCCGCCCGCGGCCGCGATGCTGTCGAGGACGGTGAGGTTCCGGCCCGTCTCGTTCACGAGCCCGGGCTTCTGCACCGCGCCCTCGACCGAGACCTGCTGGCTCCGGTACTCGTCGACGAAGACGCTCACGTGCGGGTCGTACATGTAGTCGCCGAGCCGCCGCGTGAGCTCCTTCTCCACCTCGCCCAGCGTCCGGCCCGCGACCGCGACGGCGTTCAGCAGCGGCAGCCGGATGCTGCCGTCGCTCTCCACCCGGACGTGCTGGTTCAGCTGGTCGAAGTCGAAGGCGCGGATCGAGAGGAGGTCGCCGCGGCCGAGGACGTAGTCGCCGTCGGTGCGTCCGGTGCCGCGTTCCGCACGGAGACGCGCCAGGCGCTCGGCGATGGCGGGGGTCGCCATCGGCTCGGTCGCCATCGTCGGGCCGGAACCGACGCGGACGTTCAGCAGCGTCGGGCCGCCGGCGACGCCGACGTAGTGCATCGGCCCGCAGCCGACGGCGCCGGCGAGTGCGGCGGCTGTGACGCCCGCGCGCCACGCGGACAGGGGGCGGGGATTTCGGTGCATGTGTCGGTTCTCCTTCTCCATAGCGTCACTCACCTCATGCGCTGTCCGGCGCGGCGGCCAACTGTGCAGCCTTCATGCCACGGAACAACGCAGAAGAAAGATCACGAAAATGAAGGGCAAAATATCGATGCCACCGCGCTCCGCACAGCGAAACACCCCCTTCAGGATCGCAGGGTATTGCGCTCTCGCGACCCATTGCTGCACATCGCGTGCGCGGGCGTGGCACACGTCGCGACCATTTGCGGCGCATGAGCCCCCACGGAGGCAGTGGGCTGCGCGCAAAGGTCTGCGCGCTCGCAACGAGTTGAGCGGCGAAACGCATGGCGGACCGATCAAGAAATGACGACGAGCTCGGCGAGTGCCGTGAGGAGGAACATGGCAACGCGCCCGAGCCGGAGCGGCAGGCTGCGGCGCGAGGCGATGCCGAGCTTCTGCAGGCGGAAGCGGAACGTGCTCTCGCGCAGGCCGAGGATCCGGGCGGCGCGGCTCTGGTTGTAGCCGGCGAGCGCCAGCGTCTTCTGGAAGATCTCGCGTTCGAGGAGGTTCAGCTTGGCGCCGCCCGGGGGGATGACGATCGTCGACGCCGCGTCGCCGCCGGATGCAGGCCGCAGGTCGCCGTCGGAGGCCAACGGCAGGTCGGCGGCGACGACGAGGCCGCCCTTGCAGACGATCGCGGCGCGCTCCATCACGTTGCGGAGCTCGCGCACGTTGCCCTCCCAGTGATAGGCCTCGAGCGCGACGCGTGCCTCGCGCGAGATCTCCGGCGGCTTCCGGCCCATCGCGAACGACGCCTGGGCGAGGAAGTGCTTGGCGAGCGGGAAGACGTCGTCGGGACGATGGCGGAGCGGCGGCAGCTCGATCGGGAAGACGTTCAGCCGGTAGTAGAGGTCCCGGCGGAAGACACCCTGGTGCACGAGCTCGTCGAGGTTGCGGTTCGTGCCGGCGATCACCCGCACGTCGACGCGCCGCGGGCGGTCCGAGCCGACGGGCGTGATGACGCCCTCCTCGAGTACGCGGAGGAGCGCCACCTGGAGCGCGGGACTCGCGTCGCCGACCTCGTCGAGGAAGATGCAGCCGCCATTGGCCTCGACGAAGAGCCCGGCGCGGTTCGCTCCGGGGAGCGCGCCGCGCACGTTGCCGAAGAGCTCGCTCTCGCGCAGCTGGTCGGAGATCGCACCGAGGTTCACCGCGACGAAGCGGCCGCGCGGCGCGCGGCTGTGGGCGTGGATCGCCTGGGCCACGAGCTCCTTGCCGGTGCCGGTCTCGCCGTGAATCAGGACCGTCGTGTCGTTCCCCTCGACCTTCCGGAGGAGCGACAGCGCGCGCCGCATCCCGGCGGTCTGCGTGAGGATGCCCTCGTAGCAGTCGAGCTCGTCGAGCTCGTCGGGCGTGAACGACATGGCTTCGAGACCGACGCCCCGCAGCCGGTGGTTCTGGCTCTCGAGGTCGCGCGCTTGCCGGCGAGCGTTCGCGCAGCGAAGCGCCACCGTGCAGACCGCCCGCAGCGCCGCCGTGTCGATCGGCCGCGGCACGACCACCGTGTCGGCGTCGAGCCCGTTGGCGACGCCGTCGGCCGAGCGAAGGACGATGCGGACGAGCGCGGGCCGCAGCAGCGCGGCGTCGGCGAGGAGCGCTCGGTCGCGCTCGTCCACGACGAGCACGTCGGCGTCGAGACGCGTGAGCGTCACCAACGCCTCGTCCGCGGGAACGAGCGTCGTGTCGGCCAGCGAGTCGAGCACCTGCAATGCAGGCGCGAATTCTTCGGTTTCGGCGCCGACGACGAGGATGGAACCCCCGATGCGGCTGCCGCCGTGTTCTGACGATACAGTCATCTGTCGCCCCTTCAACGATATTTCGCGATCCCGATGCAGCTCGGGATTGCGAATCGAGCGACATAATTTCTAGCCGCGTCGCGGCAGGTGGGTCAATTAAATCGGCGGCGAATTGCGAGTTGCGATTAGGAAAAGTTGTGGGGATTAACGTGTGCGAAGCGAAGCGTAAGTGCACTCGCAAGGGGAATGCGGTGAGTGAATGCCGGGCGGCTGCTATAAAGAGCGGGCAAATCGTTGCCGATGAGGCGGAGTCTTTGCAGGCCGACATGGAGATCTTCACAGCGAATGGTGACCAGCCAGAAAAGCGTGGCCCGCCCGACGGCCACGAGGTCGCGCTGCAGCGCCGAACCCCCGCGTCGCGCGATGCGCATCTCCGCCACGTCGCAATCGTCGAGCGCGGCCCAGACGTCGCCGATACCCGCGGCGAGCCAGCGGTCGAGACGCGCGGCCTGCAGCTCCACCATGGCCTCGGCGGTGTGGCGGCACACGCGGATGCCGGCCGGGCGCCAAAACGTGCTGCCGCAGCGACGGCACGGGCGGCCCTCGCGGCGCGCGGCGATGTCGGTGATCGCGTCGAAGAGCGTGAGCGGGACGGGCCCGCGCGACGCCCGCGCGCGCGCGCGGAGGCCCGAGCGGTGCACGAGGGCAGCGACGCCGAGCCAGGTGAGCGGGAAGTTCCAGCCGAGCGCGGGCAGACGGCGGTACCGGAGGCGCCAGTCGCGCTCGACGGGATCCGGCGGGATGGGCCCCTGCACGAGCGCCGCGATCGCCGCCTCGAGCTCGCGCCGCATCCGGCTCGGCGCATGGACCGCGGCCGCCGCGACGGCCGCGATCGCCTCGGGCTGTCCCTGCTGGACGAGCGCGCGCGCGATCACGTCGCCGAGCACGCGGTCGCGCCCGAGCGCGTCGCGCAGACAGCGCTGCGCCTCGTCGGTCGGGACCATCGCGAGCGCCCCGTACGCCGCGAGACGGCGCGCGCGGTCGTCGCTGGCCGTCGTGGCGACGAGGTAGGGAAGCGCGGGTGCGCCGATCTTCCCGAGCGCCTCGGCCGCCGCGACGTTCAGGCCCCCCTCGACGCGACCGAGGAAGACGCCGAGCACCGGCACCGCGCCGGCGTCGCGCAGCTCACCGAGCACGACGATCGGCCACAGCGGATCGCCGCGGCCGGGCGCCATCCGGAGCACGTCGGCGAGCACCGGCAGCACTGCAGGACCCCGCCGCGCGAGCTCTTCCATCTCGCGCCGCGGCATCCAGGGGGATGCAGCCGGGAGCCGCGCGGCGAGCACGGCGCTGGCGAGGTTCGAGAATTCCTCGCTGCTCGCTGCCGGGGGCCGCTCCGTCTCGTTGCGCATGTGCTAGCTCTCTAGCCTGTTCGCCTGGCTTCAGTGCCATTAGCGAGGATGCGCCCGGGGGTGCCGTCGCGTCAAGCAATTCCCTGTGAAGAAACTGCACGACGGTCGCAGCGGAATACGAGGGTTTCGAGATCGCAGCGTCCTGCGATACGGACGCTGCGATCACGCGCGTGGGCGGGCGGCCGGCTGCGCTACGGCGCGCAGACGCCGGTGTGCAGCACCATGTGCTTCAGGTCGGACGTCAGCGCGCCGACGGCGCCATCGACCGATGCCAGGCAGTCGGCGCTGATGCGCTGGTGCTTGGCCAGCTGCGTGGCGCGGGCTTCGACCGTGGCGAGGCTCGCGTTCACCTGCTTCACGAGCTTCTTCAGGTCCTTCGCACTCGGGTTCTTCGTCCACTGGATGCACGGGCCGTGGTGCTTGTCGTGCTTGACGCAGATGCCGCGGTGCTTCGCCGCGCGCAGCTGTGCCCGCGCCTGGCGCACCCGGAGCTTCAGGGCGCGTTCGAGCGCCGGCCGCATCGGGGCGCAGGCGGGCAGGTCGTCGAGCGCCGGTTCCGCGTCTTGGAGCTCGCACATGCCGCCGTCGAGCCCGCACCGGGGCAGAGCGCACTCGCCGTTGATGCAGCGCTTCTCGGTGCAGAGGTCGCCGTCGTTGCAGTCGGGCGCCACCGCGCACTCGCGCCGGCAGCCGGCGGAGCAGCCGTCGCCGTCGGACGCGTTGCCGTCGTCGCACTGTTCGCCCGGATCGACGTTGCCGTCGCCACAGAGCGTGCTGAACGTGGTGACCGCGTTGGCGGATTTCCCGGCGACGTAGACGTAGTTGCCGTCGGCGCTGACGGCGACGGCCGCGACGCCGGCGAGGCCGTCGACGGTGCCGACGGCGTCGCGCTGCGCCTGGACGAACGTCAGGCTGCCGGTGGCCGGGTCGCGGTCGAATACCCCGAGCGCATTGCCGGTGCCGGCAGCACTGTAGACGTGCGTGCCGTCGGGGCTCACGGCGAGCGCCTGCACGCCGTCGAGACCGCTGGCGCCGTCGACCGCCTGGCGCTCGAGCTCGATGAAGGAGAGCGTGCCGGTGGACGCGTCACGGCTGAAGACGGCGATCGCGTCGTCGAGCTTACCGGCAACGTAGACATGCGCGCCCTCCGGGCTGACGGCGAGCGCCGTCGCGCCGGCGAGCCCGTCGACGCCGCCGGTGTTGTCCTGCACGGTCTGGACGAGGGTCAGCATGCCGGTGGAGGGGTCGCGCACGAAGGCGGCAACGGCGTTGTTGCTGCCCGACGCTGCGTAGAGATGGCTTCCATCGGGACTGATCGCGAGGGCCTGCGGGCTCTTGAGGCCGGTGTCCGCGCCCATGAAGGTGAGGATTCCGGCGTTTGCGTCGCGGAGGAAGATCGCGATTCCGTTGGTGCCGGTGGCGTAGACGTTGGTCCCGTCGGGGCTGATGGCGACGGCGCTCACGCCGGCGAGACCGGTGACGGCGTCGACGCTGTCCCGCTCGCGCTCGACGAAGGCGAGCGCGCCGGTGCCGGCGTCGCGGACGAAGACGGCGAGGGAGTCGTCCTGCGTGCCCGCCGCGTACACGTTGGCGCCGTCGGGGCTGACCGCGACGGCGGAGGCGCCACCGAGCCCCTCGATCCCGGCGCTCCCCTGCTTGTCTTCCTCGACGAAGGCGAGGGCGCCGGTCGCGGGGTCGACCGAGAAGACCGCGAGCGCGCTGTCGCCGCTGCCGGCGGCGTAGAGGCTCGTGCCGTCGGGGCTGAGCGCGAGCGCCTGCGCGGAGTGGAGGCCGTTCACGCCGGCGGTGCCGTCGTGGTGCGTGGACAGGTACGCGAGGCCGTCGGCGGCGAGCGTTGGGCGCGCGGCGGCGAGGAGGATGGCGAGCGTGAGTGCGTGAAGGCGTTGGGTCATCTGTCTGCCTCTGGGTGGGTGTGTCTCATGTGTCACGGGGCGGGAACACGTATTCCGGCGTCGAGTATCACGGCGGTGCGATGGGAGTGTCAAACAGAAATCGACGACATGGCGTTATCGTTGTTCGTTGCAGGGTAGTTCGGTGATGTTTCAACAAGACATATTCACGCGCTTTGCGGTTCGTCGTGCAGTGCGCCGTGTTTCGGTCGCGAGTACCGGCCTCAATCGCCGTTCAAAGAAGCGTCCGGACAATTCGAGGACGTGGGCCGTTTTTCATCAATGGTCGCTGCTCGTCCGAGCCTTGGCCTCGCTTCGCGCCCTTGACGGACGTGTCGATCCACCGTTTGACCTCGGACTGCATGGCCCCTCCCTGTGGAAGCGGACCTCGCGAGCCGTTATGGTCGCCGGCGGGACGCGATGCGAACTCTGGGTCTGGTACGTTTCGATCCATGGCTCTGGCCCGCTGCCGTTCGACTGGGGAGACTCGCGTCGTCCCTGTCGACGGTCCCGCATCGCACCGTCCAGGCCAAGCCATTGATTCTCAGGCCCGGAGGCATGGGGGATCTGATCTNGTGGAAGCGGACCTCGCGAGCCGTTATGGTCGCCGGCGGGACGCGATGCGAACTCTGGGTCTGGTACGTTTCGATCCATGGCTCTGGCCCGCTGCCGTTCGACTGGGGAGACTCGCGTCGTCCCTGTCGACGGTCCCGCATCGCACCGTCCAGGCCAAGCCATTGATTCTCAGGCCCGGAGGCATGGGGGATCTGATCTTACTCTGTGTCGCCGCCGAGGAGCTCGGGATCGACAAGAGTGACTTCCGCTGGGTGATCGAGACGCGCTCTGCGCCGTGGGCTCGCCATCTAGGTCTGGATCACGTCTGCTACGACGAGGCGCTGCTGGGAACGCACTGGCGCGCGGCGGGTCGGTACCCTCTCGTGATCAACACGGAGCAGCGGTTCGGTTTGAGCCAGGCCACGGCCCTAGCGGCGAGAGCCGGTGGTGGTCGGGTGGTGTCATTCGATACGAACGTCGCTGCTGCCTGGTCGGACGAGGTGGTTCGCTATGATCCCTTTGAGGCCCACGAGTCCGTCGAGTTCGGGCGGCTACTAGCCGCCGCGCTACGCTTGCAGAAACCCGTCGTCATTCGGGCTCGCCGTCGCCGCGCGCCTCCAACGGACCGGCCGGTGGTAGGGCTGGGCGGCCTTCAGTCCGATAGTCGCCGCCTGTCGGAAGAGACGTGGTTCGAAATCACCAGCCGGTGGAGCGGCGGCCGTCCCATATACATCACCGCCGCGCCCCTGGATCGACCCTTTGCGCGCCGGCTGGCCGACCGCCTCGGCGCGTCAGCCGAGCTCTTCGAGGGCGATTTCGACGCCGTATGCGAGCTCGTCCGCCGCTCGAGCGACGTCCTCACCATCGACAGCGGGTTTCTCCACATCGCCTCCTACTACGGCGTGCCGGTGACGAGCATCTTCACGAGCAGCCGCGAGAAGAAGTGGGCGTCCCTGTCTCCAGGAAGCTCTCTGATACGTCGGGACGACCTTGCCTGTCAGCCTTGCGCCCTCTACGCCCAGGTACCGAAGTGCCGCTATGACTTTGCCTGCACCAGGGTCGATTTCGTCAGCCACTGCCGCTCATACGAGCTGCCCGACGGGTGCCAAGATGGTTGAACAGCCGGCTACGACCATACTTTGCGGTGCGGTCAACCCTTGTTATCATCCGGCCGTGAGACAATCAGGTCCGCCGGCAACGAGGTGGGTCAGACGCGTCGGCTGCTTGCCGCGCGCGGCCCGAATAGGCGTCATCTGCGCCACGATGCTGTCACCGCGCGGGGTCCTTGCCAGCCATCTCCACATGGTCCCCTCGGTCGACGTTCACGTCGACGAAGGCACCCGCACGGTGTCCTTGAAGTGCAGCGTCAAGAACGACGGCGACGAGCCAGCGCACGAGGTCGCGCTCGATCTTCCGGCTCTGAACGAGAGCTATCCCGTGTCGTCGGTATTGCCAGCGGGTGAGAGCGGCAGTGTCGATGTGTCGATCGCCTTCGACAAGCTCGGTATCCAGCGACGCGGGGGATATGGGCTTTTCTATCGAATCCTTTATAAGGACGCGAACTTGTACTCGTTCAGCGCACCCTACTCCATGAGCATCGTGCTCCCGCCGGCACCGTCACGCGTGCTATCGGGTGCACCCGACGGGTCGGCGGAGATTGCCCTGTCCAGCCGTGCAACGCGCGGTGTCACCGTGCAGAACGTCTCGAGCATGGATGCGACGATCGATCGCATCGATCCCGTTGCTCCGGTCGAGCTCTCGCTCGCGGTGGACGGGGGGCAGCTTCCGCTGAAGCTCGCACCGGGCGAGCGACGAAGCTTCGATGTCCATGTGACCCGTTCGGGGGCGCTTTTGGGTTCCACATATGTCATGGGTCTCGTTGCCTCGGGTACCGCCGGCGAGCGGCACTTTGCAGAACGAGTGAGCTTTACGGTTCGAGTTGTCGCACCCGTCCTCAGCGGCCGCACATTCATGGGGGTGGCGCTCGCGGGCCTCGTCGTGGTGAGCCTCCTTCTGTGGATGCGGAAGAATCGCCACGCGATCAACCGGTGAGCCCGATGGCTGCGGAGGAAGCCCCTCGCATCGTCCACGTCGATCCGACACCGCCTCGTTTCCCGCTCGTGACGAATCTGGTGCGTCTCTTGCGGGTGCACCAGTGGGTCAAGAACCTCTTGGTGTTTACCCCCGTTCTCGCCGCCCACGCGATGCGCGATCCTCGCTCCGTGCGGGCGGCGATCCTTGCCTTCGTCGCCTTCAGCCTATGTGCGTCCGGGATCTACATCGTCAACGATATCTACGATCTGGAAGCGGACCGCCACCATTCGCAAAAGCGCCGGCGACCGCTCGCCGCGGGGGACGTGAGCGTGCCCGTGGCCGTCGTCGTCGCCGTTCCCCTCGTCGCGACGGGTGCGGCGATCAGCTGGGCGCTCTCTCCGCAGGTGTTCAGGTTGATCGGCTTCTATGTCACCCTCAGCCTGGCCTACAGTTACGTGCTCAAAGAGCTCGCGCTCGTCGACGTGTTGACGCTGGCCGGCCTGTATACGCTGCGGGTACTCGTCGGCGGTGCAGCGGCCAGAATCGAGCTGTCGCCGTGGCTGCTCGCGTTCTCGATGTTCCTCTTCATCAGCCTGGCGATCGTAAAGCGTGTTTCGGAACTGCGCGACGTGCGTGACAAGCGACAGGAGGGAATGCGACGTCGCGGTTACAGCGCGGCTGACCTGGAGGTTCTTTCGATCGTCGGAGTGGCTGCAGGTCAAATGGCGGTACTGGTCCTGGCGCTGTACATCCAGAGCGAGAACGTGGTGCATCTCTACCGCCGCCCGGACGTTCTGTGGCTGCTTTGCGTCGTGATGTTCTACTGGATAGCTCGGGTATGGTTGAAGCTCTACCGCGGTGAGATGAACCAGGATCCGGTGGTGTACGCCCTACGAGATGGAGGGAGTTACGCCGCGGGCCTCTCAGCTCTCGTGATCGCTTACATTGCCTCACGTTGACGCACGTTCGATCGGGCAATGCGCGTTCCGCCGATTACATGCGCTGCGCGTCGACGAGTGTGCACGGATAGTATGCGATGCTGAGCGTTGCTGAAGCTGTTTCGCAGGTCGACGCGGCGAGACCGCTGCCTCGCAGCTCGTCTGCTACGATGCTGCTTGAACTTCCTCTCTCGTTGCTCGGAACCTTCGTCCTCGGCATGTACGTTCCGTGGGG
Source organism: Deltaproteobacteria bacterium (assembly GCA_005879585.1). Classification (GTDB taxonomy): domain Bacteria; phylum Desulfobacterota; class Binatia; order DP-6; family DP-6; genus DP-3. Next base: position 16,296 of record VBKG01000066.1, read on the forward strand.
CGTCCTGCTGAAGGATACGATCCCAGGTGGCGGAGATAACCCGGCGCATCCGACTCTCATGTGGATGATCGATGATGCGTTGTTCTCGCATCTTCACCTCACTCACTACGCGTACGGTTTCTGGGGCGGCTTCGAGGCATTCCAGTTCTATTTCCCTCTTCCCTACGTATGCGGCGCAGCGCTGTCCCACGTCGTGGGGTCGAACATCGCATTCAAGCTCGTCACCGTTTTTGGTCTACTGGCTCTCCCGCCGGCGTTCTACTGGATGGCGCGCTCTTTGCGGATGCCGCTGCCCTGTAGGATTCTCGCCGGCCTGTCGAGCATCCCGTTCCTCTTCACCGAGGCACACGTGATGTGGGGGGGGAACGTATACTCCGCACTCGCTGGAATGATTGGGAACGCCTGGGCATTTGTGTTCTACGTCCCGGCTTTCGGGAAGATCCTTCAGGCGAGACGTGAGGAGGAATTCTCAGTAGGCGCCGTCGTCTTGAGCGTTCTGGCAGCCCTCTCCCATTTCTATGCCTTGCTGATGTTGCTCGTGTTGTTCGTAGCCTTCGCTCTGGAAGACGGCGTGCATTTCATGACGTCGCGGCGACTTCCCTGGAGGGCGATCGGCGTCTATGCGATCGGTATCGTATCTGTGCTGCTGATGTGCTGGTGGATAATTCCACTCCTGTACTACCGCCAGTACAGCTCCGAATTTGGCGCCGACTGGAACATCCATCTATTGTCGACATTCACCACCAGTGAGAAAGTATTCTTCGCCGCGGCGATCTTGACGTGCATCGCCGACCTGCTTCTTGTGCATCCGCGGGACCCGGCACGATCTGCGCTGCTGGTGTTCGTCGCTCTTTACCTGGTGCTGTTCGTCGGCCATGGGTACACGGGAACGACGGCGTTCGTGGACGTCAGAATATGGCCGACGATCTACTTGTCGGGCTTCATGTTGATTATATTTGCGTACGATACCGTGTACCGCCATGTCCCGCTACCCGCCTGGGCGTTGCTCGTCGCGCCATTGTGGGTTCTGGTCCCCAGTGAAGGTGCGTTTGGGAAGGCGGAGTCATGGATGAAGTGGAACTATGCGGGAATCGAGCAAGCGCCGGCGTGGTCAGATCTGAAGAAGGTCATCGACATCCTACGGCGTGAGCCTCCCGGTCGCATCTCGTACGAATCCAGTGCTGACGCCAATGGTACGCTCGGGTCGGTGCGGACTCCCGAGCTCCTGCCATACCTGACCGGGCAGGACATCATCCTGGGGGGGATCGTCAATTCCGCAACGTACCCCGGGATCGGCTATATGCATCAATGCCTCATGAGCGACACGTGCGCCGGTTGGCCTCTCGGTTCGATCATGCCGTCGAAGGACATCCCAAAGGCCATCCACATGATGCGGTCGTTGGGAATTAGCTATCACATTACGCTATCTGAGCTGAATCGCGGCCTGTTCCTTGCGTCGGGACAGTTAGACGAGCTCTACCACGGGCGCTATGTGTCGCTCTTTCGTCTCAAGGAGACCCCTAGTCTAGTCGAGGTGTTCGCCGCGCCGCTGCCTGTGTTCTGCTCGACGCACTTCGAGACGATGCTTCTCAACTTGCCTCGCTTCGATTTCGGACGGGACTTGGGGCTGGTCTTCGCCAGAGATTGCTCGGCTGTCGACGCCAATCGTCGGGTCGATCGGGTGCGCTTTTTCAACGCCTTGATCGCAGAATGGGACGCGGGTCGCAGAACGTTGGACTTGAGCTGGCAGGACCGAACGGATCGCATTCAGAACCGGCTGAACGCTTACGTGTTCTGGATGGGGCACTCTATTGACCAACACGACATTACGCAGGGTTCAGGAGTGCAATTCTTTGTCGGTGATCGTCCTTTTGACCGGGACCTGTTTCTGACCTCCGAGCACGATCGATATTCGGAGGTCGCGGTTCCCCTGCTTCGCGAAAGCCCGGGCAAGAGCACGGTGCTGCTCGATATTGGCGGGTACCGCGCGTTCGTCGGTACGCGTGAGCTGGAGAACGGAAAGCCGCACGACATCGCGTTCGACGCGGCGGCAGCGTCGGAGCCAGGTGGCCTTTTCCAATGGATCACATTCAAAACCACGCCCGGTACGGCTAAGCAGCGATTCATCCAGTTGAGCAGTGCCGATCCACTGCTACGGTCCGGCTTCCCAGGAACCACGGACCCTGGCTTTCCCGAGCGAGTCACCGCAAGCTGTCACCCGGTTCTCGAGAGAGGCTTTCATCGCCTCGTGCTGCACACCGGGTGCGTAGGCAAACCACATCTGATCAAGTACTCATACTTCCCCAAGTGGAAGGCGAACGTGCCTGTAGAGCTGGGTGCGAATGGCTTCATGGTGGTTGTACCCAAGGACGAGACGACCGTTATCGAGCACCGGTGGGGGAAGGCGGACTGGTCGGGGGCATTTATCAGTCTGGTCACACTGCTGGGGCTCTGCACAGCAACAGCGTGGCGCAGCCATCGGCGAAATCGCGTGCGGCTCACGGCGTCGCGGCCGACATGAACTCGGTCCTCAAGGAGAGTCCACCGTAAATGACCCGGCGGAGCCGTTTCGACATCGCGCTTCTCGCGTCTAGGTGGAGGTACTACCTTTTCTCCATCCCCACGATCCTGCTCAACATTCGCAATTGGCTGGGAGTGTTGGGTATTTTCGTCGGGGTCCCCGTGCGGCGACCGTTGCTCGTACGTCTACGCACCGGGGAACGCTTCTGGGTTTCGACTGCGATGGACGTCTGGATCCTCAAGGAGAGTTGCCTTGATCGATTCTACGAAAAGGATGGAACGATCGTCCAGGACGGGTGGAACGTTATCGACATCGGTGCCGGTATGGGGGACTTCGCAATCAGTGTAGCCCTGCGGTGCCCCAAGTCGATCGTATACGCCTTCGAGCCGTTCCCAGAGTCGTTTGCCAAGCTGAACGAGGCACGGGTAACGACGGCGAGGGAGTGGAAACACCGGCAACGACTCTGGATGAGGTGTTTACGCGGTTGAAGCTAACGCATTGCGATTTCCTGAAGATCGACTGTGAGGGTGCCGAGTACGAGATTATGTTCCACGCCACTGCGGACACTCTACGGCGTATAAGACACATTTCCATGGAGTACCATGATGGTGTAACGTCGCATTCGCACGGCGAATTGCGTGCGTTTCTCGAAAAGCATGGGTTTCGGGTGCAGGTCCATGGGAATGCAGCGCATCGTAACCTCGGGTACTTGTACGCGACGAATGCCGGGTGAGGGAGATGAGTGAATGCGAGGCGAGGGAAGTCGATCGGGCGCAGCTGGACGTCTCCGTTGTTGTCCCGCTCGCCAACGAACGGGAGACGCTGGAGGAGCTCTACAGCCAGATCGCGGCCGTACTCGCCCAAGAGGAGCGTTGCTTCGAGGTCATCTTCGTCGATGATGGCAGTGCTGATGGGTCATGGGAGGTCATCCGCCGCCTACACGCGGCCCACGAAAACGTGCGGGGAATCCGTTTCCGCCGCAACTTCCGTAAGGCCGCTGCCTTGGCAGCCGGTTTTGCGCATGCACGTGGGGCGATTGTCGTGACCATCGATGCTGACCTGCAGGACGATCCGCGGAGCATCGTGGCCCTGCTTCGAAAGATCGCGGAGGGTAACGATCTGGTATCGGGTTGGAAGCAGGACCGGAAGGATCCGTTCACGAAGCGTATCGCGTCGCGCTTGTTCAACTTCGTGTGTTCACGGCTCACCGAGGTCCAACTCCATGATTTCAACTGCGGCCTCAAGGCCTACCGGCGCTCAGTCGTCGAGACGCTCAATTTGTACGGTGACTTGCACCGTTTCATCCCCGCGCTGGCGGCGCAGCGCGGGTCGCGGATCGCCGAGGTTGCGGTGCCACACTTCCCACGCCGGTACGGAAAGTCACACTATGGCGGGGCTCGGCTTCTGGAAGGCATCTTCGACCTATTCACGGTATGCTTCCTCAGTCGCTACCTGACGCGACCCGCGCACGTGTTCGGGGTGTTCGCCGTGCTGGCCGGGTTGCTCGGCGGTACTGCTGCGCTGATGCCCGTCGTGGGTCCCGCGTCGCTGGCATGGCCCGCCAGTGTTTGGGTCGTGGGCAGCGCGCTTCTTCTCGCATTCGCCGGGATCTTCCTATCGATCGGGCTCTTGGCGGAGCTGTTGACCCGGCTGCTGCACGACCGCAGCGCGTCGTTCGTCATCGCGGAGACTCTCGACTAGGTGTGCGGCATCGCGGGCATCGTCCTCGGTGTCGCTGACAACTGGGCGCGCGAGGACCTCCACCGGGTAGTCCAGGCACTCTCTCACCGCGGGCCCGACGGCACCGGCTTCTTCTTCGACGAGGCCGTGTGGCTGGGTCACCAGCGCCTCAGCATCATCGACCCAGCGGGCGGAGCCCAACCGATGTTCAACGAGGACCAGTCGATCGCCGTCGTTTGCAACGGCGAAATATACAACTTCCAAGAGCTAAAGCACCGGCTGGAACAGAAGGGCCATCGCTTCGGGACGTCGTGCGACACGGAAGTCATTCCTCATCTCTACGAAGAGTATGGAGTCGATTTCCCAGAGCATCTCGTCGGTATGTTCGCGATCGCGGTCTGGGACCGGCGAGTGCAGCGGCTCATGCTCGTCCGAGATCGGATGGGGATCAAGCCGCTTTATTACGCCGAGACCGCTGGGGGATTTGTGTTCGCGTCTGAGCTCCGTGCGGTCCTCGCGGCCGGGAACGTGTCGCGCGAAATCGATCCGGACGGCGTGAGCGAGTTCCTCACGTACGACGCCACTCCCGCGCCGCGCACCATTCTGCGGGCGGTCCGCAAGCTTCCCGCGGCCAGCCGGATGGTGCGGGATGCTTCGTCGGTCCGGCTCGACGAATACTGGGGTCGCAGGGAGCTCTACCCGCCGGTCGTTCCGCGCTCGTTGGAAGAAGCGGCAGAACAACTTCGTGCGCTTCTACGTGACGTCGTACGACGCCATCTGATCAGCGACGTGCCCCTCGGGGTTTTCCTCAGCGGAGGCATTGACTCCAGCTACATTGCTGCCGTGATGGCCGAGGTGATGGACGAACCGCTGCGAACGTTCTCGATTGCCTTCGACGAGGAGTCTTTCGACGAGGGGCCGTACGCGCGGATGGTCGCGGCTCATCTGGGAACCGAGCATCACGAGGAACGTCTCCCCGTCGATGCGGCCCTTCAGTTGCTTCCGCGCCTGCCCGACATCATGGACGAACCGCTTGGGGATCCTGCGATCCTGCCCACCTATCTCCTCTCTCGTGCGGCGCGCACTCGTGTCGTGGTCGCACTGTCGGGCGAGGGAGGCGATGAGCTCTTCTACGGGTACCCGACGTACTACGCTCACCGCGTCGCGCGGCTGCTCGAACGCTCGCCCCGGATAGTGAGCGGCGCGGTGCGCGCGTTGGTCGGTAGACTTCCGGCCTCCTCTAGCAACTTCGCGCTCGATTTCGTCGCCAAGCGGTTCGCAAGCGGTGTGGGGCGAAACCTCGCGGAACGGCACGCGCACTGGATGTCGTCCTTCGAGCCGGACAAGGAAAGCCTGCTGACGCCGGAGTTCTACACGGCCCTGGAGGATCCGTCGGGTCTGGGCCCGGCCCGCCGGATAGCCTCGCTGGCGTCGGCGGGAGTCGATCCGCTGCTCGTGGCGTCACATCTTGATCTGGTCCTCTACCTGCAGGACGGCATCCTGATGCGCACGGACAAAGCCAGCATGGCCAATGCGCTGGAGGTGCGCGTTCCGTTCCTCGACCACCAAGTGGTCGAGTTCGCGCGCGCGCTACCCACGAACTTGAAACTCCGGGGACGCGTCGGCAAGTATCTGCTCCGGTGGATCGCGCGCGATCGACTCCCGGCCGACATTGTACGCCGGCCGAAGAAGGGTTTCGGGGTCCCGGTAGCCGGGTGGTTCCGGGGCGAGCTTCGCGAACTGCTGGCAGATGTGCTGAGCGCGCCACGCCTCCGAGCGCAGGGCATCTTCCAGCCCGAGGCGGTCACGCGCCTCGTCGATGAACATCAGAAGGGGAGGCAGAATCACCGCAAGGCACTTTGGGCGCTCCTCGCCTTCCAGTTGTGGCATGACCGCTTTGGGCACAGCGTCGCTGAACGGAGCGAACCCGTGCATCTCATGATGCCGGGGCGCTGAACGACAAGCTCAGGGCTTGTATTAAGGGGAGAACAAACTCGGTGTCGGCGCCAGTTGCGAATATAGACACTCCGCGACCTCGCCACGGCAGGCTGTGGCGTTTCGTTCCGCAATGCATCGTAGTCCTGATATTCGCCGGACTGTACGGTTATTTCGTCCTTACGCAGGACGGATTCGACTGGGATCAGTTCTACTCGATGATGTATGTGGATTTGAGCATCTGGGTCAACGAGCATACGATTCCGGATTGGTCATATCAGTTCTGCGGAGGATCATCTCGGATTGCCGATCCGCAGGCATACTCCGCATCGCCTCTTTTCCTTGCGGTCGTGGCGTTTGGCCCCGTCTGGGGTCTGAAATTTCTCTGCATGCTGCTATTCGTCTCGACGTTCGCTTTCACGCGCCGGTCGCTCGCGTATGTCTACGCTCTCAACCGGCCGCGCGTCACGATCTCATGGGCTTGTTCTTTCTTCCTGACTGCGATCGCAGTCATGGTCGCGGCCAGCGGGTACTTCCTGTGGCAGCTCGTTTCTGGGGCTTTTACCCAGTTGCTCAACGGGCTGGCGGCGGGCCTGATCTATTATAGCCTCGTCGCACTTACCCGCCGTCTCACGCGCCGCGAAATCGTTGCGATGATTGGTATTGGGTGGGTTTATTACAGCGCCGGGATATTCCACTCGTTTGTCTACTTCACGCTGCCCGTCCTCCTCGGGCTGGGTATCGGTGCGGTCGGCAACCTGCTCTACCGAGCGCTAGTCCGCCGAGGGGCGTCCGAAGCGCTCTGGGCGATCGGACGGCTGTGTTGCGTCAACGGCCTGGCCATCCTGCCGGGCCTCTACAAGCTCGTTCCCGTTGCGCTCTACCAGAGTGGACACGCTCGAGGCGCCGGAGAGCAATGGGATCATGGGCTCACCTTGCTTCGCCTGATCCTCCTGCAGCTGATTCCCACGTACGGCCCACGTTTCCTCTTCCTTGACAGCTGGATACAGATCAATGGCGTTCACCCGTACCTGATTTGGGCTTCCGGGGCGTTTTCCCCGGTTGGCTGGATTCTCCTTCTCGTCGCGCCTCTAACACTTCTGCGTCTGCGTCATGTGCGGCTTACCCGTGCCGAGAGCCGACACAATGGACCGCCCCCCGTGGGATGGTTGCTCCTCTGCGCCTCGATCACATGCGTTCTTCTGGCGCTCGGAAACTTCAGCGAGTACGCGCCATACACGCTTTTCAACACGCTGCTGTTCCAGAACTCGCTACACATCTGTGACCGCTTCGTCTTCGCGATAATGTTCTGTCTCGCGATGCTTCTCGCCTGGTGCCTTGCCGTGTCGCGATTGACGAGCAGGGTGCTGTTGATGTCCTTGGCTCTCGGCGGTCTGACGGCAAGCGCGTGGAATTTTCGGTCATTTTACCACTTTTACCCGGCCTCTTCGTTCTTCGATACGCGTTCGGTTGAGAATGGCGTTGCGGATATGGCTGCTCTCTTCAGCTATCCGCATGCCGATCCTCATCGATCCAAAGAGATTCGGGAAATGACTGTCATTGTGCCGTATGCGTGGCCACCGCACTTCCCGATCCTCATCCAGGGTAAGGGCATTCTGAATTGTTACCAGCCGATGGCGCACCGTGAGGCGCTGTTCCAGGTGATTTCCTCGGCGGAAGAAGTGCTCGGCAAAACACAGGACGACAAGGCAACTACCTCGTTTCCGATCGTCGTCCCGACGGAAGCCGTTCCGACCTCATGCCAGGAGGGGACGTTCGTTACACAGCGCCGAGTTCACCTGGATCCGTCGTGCCCGGGTGGTACGTGCCTGTACATCGATGCGGTGAATCCGAACGATCCGGTCCGGGAGCGGCTCGAGTTTCGTGACGGATATTTCTGTCTGAAGTAGGCGTGCGGCGGGAGGCAGGAACGGGCGTGCGGTCAGCCTCTCGCGGCGCGCAACTCCGGCCGCTCGCCGGCGAACACCGGAATCTCCGTCTCGACGCGCCCGACCGGGACCATGCGACCATCCCGGCCGACCCGCAGCACGCGTCCGCTCCACACCACCCGCCGTCCGAGGAACGCCGCGAGCCACACTGACGATGATACGAGATCCTTCGGCGGCACGAGACCGAGCCACCGAACCGTGTCGGGCTCGCCTAGCAGCCGCATGATCGCCGCGACCGACAGAAGCCGCGCCGCCAGCGCGGACGCCATCACGGTCCACCCGAGCGCCCCACCAATGAGGGCGGCCGCCACCAACCCCCACAGGGTCGCGTGCGTCACCACCGAGCAGAACCACCCGACCGGCTGAC
>VBKG01000067.1 GCA_005879585.1 Deltaproteobacteria bacterium
CCAATGCGGGGTTCAGAACCTGCTGCGTGGTGTTGGCCTGGGCCGTCGGCGCCGGACTCAGCGCCGAGATCGGCGTCCGCGGCAAGACATCGAAGCGCGGCATGGGCTGCGTGAACGCCTGGACGCCGAACAGCGGGCTCCGCGGCAGGCCGGTCGGAATGGAGGAGTCGTCGGCGTATGCGCTGCGCGCGAACGGGCTCAGTCCGTTCTTCAACACCAGCGTTCCGGCCGCCGTGAAGAGTCCGAGCTTCATGAGATCGCGGCGCGAGAGTCGTCCCTGCGACCACGCTTGCAGGATCTCCGCACGGTTTCGACGAGCGTTCTCGGCTTCCCTCATTCGAGCTCTCGACGCGTTCCATGGAAGGTACATTCCCGTCTCTCCTTGCCGCTTCGATCCGGCACTGCGAGGGGCCAGAGACTAACGTCAAGAACTAGTGTCCCCTGCCGGAATTCCGCTGACTGATTCCGCGGCCCTCGCGACCGCTGACTGCGTTGCTCCTCCTCGGAATAACGCTATTCCTCGTCGTCGCGCCTTCTAGCGGCGACGATGGCTCGCAAACTTAGCCCGCGAATTTGCAGTTCTGCGCACTAGCTTGCGGTCCCAGCAAAGGCCATGCCGTGTGGCAACCGTACGGGGAGTGTCCATATACGTCGGCATCCGGTACGACGGCATCCGGCCTGCGAGGCGAATCACCCCGTGGCATGACAGTAGCGCTTAGCGGCTAGTGTCCCGGATCGGAAAATCCGCTGACTGAGTCCGCGGGCCTCGTCGTCCCACCATTCCCAGCGCCAGATTCCGGAGACTTACGCGTCAAGTGACCCGCATTGGATCCGCGCCGGGTGGGCCAGCGGAGCGCGCTGGCGACGTTGGCGCCGAGACCGACGACGGTGAGGAGCATCATCGCCCCGTTCGGCAGCTCCGTCCCGGGATGCACGAGTTGGCGCAGCGAGACGACGGCACGCGGGTCGCGGGACAAACCGTCGCACTGTGCGGCGTCCTGCGACACCGTCCGTCCCGGATCGCGCCTCGCGCTAGCGCCAGCGTCCGGTACGTCTATTGCTCCGTTCTCCGGTGACTCCGGAACCCGTCGGAGAAGTGCGCCATGCTTGAGGGGCTCTTTCAGCCGTTGCATCTGTTCGTGGTGTTGGTCGTCGTCCTCGTCATCTTCGGCCCAAGTAGACTTCCCGAGCTGGGCGAGAGCCTCGGCCGGTCGATCCGCGCGTTCAAGAAGGGGCTCGAAGAGCCGAAGTCGCTCGCGAGCCCGAAGGCGGACCAGCAGATCACGGACGACACGAAGGCCTGATCCCTCGGAAGATGAAGATAAGCGAGGTAGCCTCCACCACCCGCTCACGGGGGTGGATCGACGAAACCTTCCGACCGGGATAGCAACGGGTTACCGGCATGACATCGGTCGGCCCGCCGCACTCCACCCGGCTCTACTACCGTCCGACCCCGCTGCTGCGCGAGGTCGTGGCGGCCTGCTCGGCGCTCGCGCGCCCGTTCCGCCCCACACCCTGGGCGGTCAATCGCCATCTCCAGCTCGCGCTGCTCGCGTTCGCCGACGGGCACGATCTGCCGTTGCTCTACGATCGCTGCAACGTGCTGCGCCTCGGCGACGGCGGGTGTGTGTCCCTGGAATGGTCCGGGCTCGACGCGGACCCGGCGACGCCAACCGTTGTCGTGCTGCCGACCGTGTGCGGCGACGGCCAGTCGATGCGCCGTCTGGTGCGCGACCTCCGCGCCCACCTCGGCTGGCGCATCGTCGTCTGCAACCGCCGCGGGCACGGCACGTTGCCGCTCACTACGCCGCGCTTCAGCGTGCTCGGATCGGTCGCCGACCTGCGCGTGCAGCTCGCGGAGATACGCCGCCAGGTGCCGGGATCGCCGCTCTACGGCGTCGGGGTGTCGGCCGGCTCCGGTCTCCTGGTGCGCGCGCTCGGGGAGGATGGCGACGCCACACCATTCACGGCGGCCATCGCCTCCTGCCCGGGCTACGACACGACGCGCGCATTCGGCCGCGTACACCGGCCGTACGATCGCTACCTGACGCGGATGCTCAAGGCGCACTTCCTCGAGCGGCACGCCTACGTCCTGCGCGGTCATGCCGCCTACGCAGAGGGGCTTACCAGTCGCACGGTGGAGGAGTTCCAGGACCGCTGTCACCCGCTCGCCGGCTTCGCCTCGGTGGCCGACTACCACGCCGCCACGAATCCGATGGCCGTCGCCGAGCGGATTCGCGTTCCGCTCCTCGTCCTCAACGCTGCCGACGACCCGGTCTGCGTGGTCGAGAACGTCCTCGAGCACCTCGGGCTGGTCGACGTCGTGGCCGAGAGCCTGATCGCGCTCACCTCGCGCGGCAGCCACTGCGCCTTCTTCGAAGGAACGAGGCGGCCGGGGTCGTGGGCGCATCGAGTGATCGCGCAGTACCTCCGCGCCGTCGACGACGCGCTGCGGCCGCGCCCGCGCACCAGCGGCCGTCCGGAAGAGCGAGCGGCCGCCGGCACGCACCCGTCGACCTGAAGACTCGCGCGTCGCACCGTCCTACCGGAGGACCACGCACAGCGCGGCTGCTATGCCGCGCTGCACCTCCGCGACGAGATCACCCGCGAGCACGGCATCGGGTTCTCGACCTGCATGGGCCTCAACTCGGGCGCGGTCGTGGTCGGCAGGATCGGCGACGATCTGGTGATCTTTCCGAAGAACGCATCCAAGTGTCGGTGCGACTCCTCCCGATGCCCAGACGGCCGCGAGCCGGGGTCTCTGGGTCACAGTAGCGATGGGCAAGCCCCAATTGGCGAGCGACCTGCAAGGCGAAAAACCCGGCCGAAGGGGGGAAAGGTCGTGAGAAACGACAGCCGGCCACGCCTCCCGACGCGAACAAGTGATGAGAACCCGCGCCGGTGGCCTACCTGGCACCCGTCCGAGCGCCCCTGCCAAGCCACCGCTCGCCGATGGCTGCGGCCGGCGTGCTGGCGGTCGCCGCCCGCGTGTTCCATTCTTTTGAACCCCATTGCGCTCAGGATCAGAAAGGGCGTATCGCTTCCGCACTCTCTGTTACGCCCGCGCACGGCTCCCACGAGCGCACCATAGAGCGGCGCACACGGTGCCCCCCGACCCTCCGAGCCAGAGGATCATGATGGACGGGTCGCAGGGAGAGCCTGCCCTTTCCTCTGCGACGTGTTGCTCGGCTGGGAGCGCGGCGTTGGGGATGGTCCCACGTACCGTCCTCAATCAAGCCAGATGCGCGAGTGTGAGGACCGTCGGCCGGGCGATATGTCGGAGCGGAAAGGGAAGGCGCAAGGAGTGGAAACAGGGCCACGGAGGGCCGCCGTATGGGTCGGTTGATGACGTTGGCAGAGCGGATCGAGCAGGGCATGAAGAGTTCCCAGGAGCAAGCGGGGGTCGCCGTGGCGTATCTCCGAGAAACCACTGCGCGACTCATTGCGAACGCGGCGGCGCGCGTGGGGCTCCAGGATGGCGCGAAGGGCAAGGGCGGGGACAGCTAGTCCGTCCGACTAACGGCAAGCGGAACGCTTTGCGCAGCTCGGACTGACGTTACGCTCTCGGGTGAAGGCCGCAGCAGGGCCCGTGACTCGGCGACGGCACACCGGGCCTCCGCAGGAGGGCTGAGCTGCGGAGGGCCGTCAGACCGCAAAGTGAGAAGAGGCGTGCCCACCTCAAGCCATCGCCTTCGCCGGCTGCACATCGTACGCGGCGCAGATCAGGCTCCATTCGCCCTGGACCTGCTGGCGTCGCGTGGCGATGTGGGCTCGCACGTGCCGGCGGTGCGCCGCCTGCAGATTGGCCTCCGAACAGTACCCGGCGTCGGCGGAGTCCCGGTGATCGTGATGTCGGGTTCGGACGGCCTCTTGACGCTCCTCGCGCGTCACTGCCCCGAGCGGTAGCGGATACCTTTCAACCAGCTCCGAGCCGGCGCTGCCGCTGCACGATCTGCAGGAGCTGCGGCGGCGACACCGCCAGCCGTTTCTGGAGTTGCCCAAACACGTTCGACAGCGCGCCCGCGGCCTGGGCGATCAGCTCGACGACGCGGGCAAAGGGAGATGGCGCCAGTTCAAACGCCCGCCGGTTCTCTTGCCGGCCGTCGCCGAAGCGGCAAATCCACTCGTCGTTAACGTGCTCCAACAGCATGACGTGCTTGCCCGTCAGACGCTCCACCACGATGTCACCTTGCTCCATGATGATTCCCCGGGTTGTTATCGGGTTGCCACTCATCGCCCCTCCTTCCTCACTGTCGCCCGTCCTGGTGATCCACCGTCGACCCCGTGTTCGCTCATCCGCCAGCCGCTGCATGAATGCCATGATGGCGAGTAGCACGGGTCCTCAGCGCGGCAATCCCCGAAATAGGTGAGCGCCGTCCATGAGGGTTCTCCACATGTGGATAAGTACCAAGACAGTTTACATCTGCCGCGGGGGTTGCCCGTCATGCGCTCAGCGGTTGCAAGAGGCATCGGAGCATACGACGGCCGCGTGGCTCGGCTTCCGGCCTGCGCCCGGTTGTCGACCGCCGGGACCACGCCGCGACATGCCCTCGGTCGGGGGCTGAATCGCGGGCTCCCCGGCGCCGTCCGTACTCACCGGCCGCCATTCGACACCCCACTCGGACAGTCCCAAAGACAGTCCAAAGCAGGATTCACGCCCGTAACTGTCGACTAGCAAGCCCAAAGAAGTCCCCGTACCTATCGAACCTGGCTCAGCTTCCTCCGCAGAGGGCGAATCCCTAAAGAACCCTGAAGAGCCCAGATCCGACCCAAAAGAGCGGGAACGGTTCCCGCTCGACTAGGATCCGCGAAGATCGAGTCCATTGCGGTCAGACGATCGCTCGCCAGCGATCGAAACTACAGAGTCACGGCACGCAACCCGAAGTGCGACGCGGCGGCCACGAGGTGCCGATCGCTGCTGTACACCTCCCGCAGTCCAGCATCGACGGCGCACGCAAGGTGGAGCGCGTCGGCGGCGCGCAGGAAGACGCTCGCAGGTAGCGTAGCCATCCGACGCGCCTGTGCCTCGACGAGCGAGGACGTCACGGGCAAGGCAGTCCACAGCCCGCCGTCGAGATCGGCTTCCACTTGCGCCGCGAGCAGTCGGAACTCTCGCTGCGTGAGCCGCCGCTCACGGAAGTGCCGGTGGAACGTGGCCACCACTTCGCCGCGACCCGTAGCGCAGCAGGCGAGCCCGTCCGATGCTTCGGCACGGGCACGAACCCGGGGGCTATCAGACTCCATCAGGTAGAGTTTCGCAAGATAGCAGGAGTCGAAGTAGATCATCGCCCGTCGCGCATCCCAGAGATGATGGCCGCGCTGTCGGGCCCGCCGATTGGCCGCTCCATGAGCCGCGCCACCCCACGGAGCAACTTCCGCTTCGCGAACGCGCTGCCAGCGGGACGCCTCACCGGAGGGAGCATCCGCGCAACGGGGGTACCGCGCTCGGTTATGATGACCTCGCCTTCCGCCTGCACGCGCCGCAGCCACTGGCCGGTCTTGTCATGCAGTTCCTTGATGGAGATGGTCTTCATGGGCTAGTAAAGTGTCACTAGAGACACTTCAAGTAAAGCGTGGCCACCACGCCGGGCATTTGCCCCTTCCCGGCAGGTGCGTTCTCGTCGAGCCGACGGAGGACGAATCCCGTTGCCTCAACAGCACGCTTGATACGAGCGGGAAAAGCCCGGCGCAACTATCGAGCACCGTTGGCTCAACCGCCGCCGCGCTGCCGTGGTGGTCGAGCTGGCGAACGCCGCGTGCGCCGCGGTGCACTGGATGGTCCCCCGGCCGCCACTCTGAAGGCGCGCCCTCACCGCCCCTCGGGCACCGGCTGCCGCTTCTCCTCGACACGCGGCTGACCGTGGAGCCCGGCCGGCCCGTTTGCTACTTTGCGGCACCGTGAAGAAACCACAGCCGCAGGAGACCACCGACCTCGGTCGCTGCGTCGAGCTCCTCGAATCCATCGCGCTCGATCCCACGCGCCTCGCGTCCGTCGACGAGGTCCTGCGACGCCGGCTCGTTACGGCCGCCGGGCAGGTCTCCCGACCCGACAAGCTCGCGAAGCGGGCGTTCGCGAGCGCCCTCTGGCGGCGCGAGCGCGACGACCGGCGACGCCACGACACCGCGATCCTCGAGCGCACCGGGACGCGCGTCCTCCGTCGCGCCTCCGTCTACCCGACGCCGCTCCCGGGCGCGACCGCCGCGCCCCCGCCCCGGAAGACGCGCGACGAGGAGCTGTACGAGCCGCGCAAGTGTTACGTGTGCAAGGTCACCTTCAATCGCGTCCACTTCTTCTACGACTCGATGTGCCCGTCGTGCGCCGACCTGAACTGGACGAAGCGACATCAGACGGCCGACGTCGCCGGTCGAGTCGCGCTCGTGACCGGCGCGCGCGTGAAGATCGGCTACCAGGCCGCGATCATGCTCCTTCGCGCCGGTGCGCGCGTGATCGCCACCACGCGCTTCCCCCGCGACGCCGCCCGGCGCTATGCGCGCGAGCCGGATTTCCGCGAGTGGGGCGACCGGCTCGCGATCTACGGCATCGACCTCTGCCACACGCCGAGCGTCGAGACGCTCTGTCGCGAGCTACTCGACCGCTTCGACCGACTCGACTTCATCATCAGCAACGCGTGTCAGACGGTGCGCCGCCCCGTCGGGTTCTACGATCACCTGATGGACGGCGAGACCGCGCCGCCGTCACCGGCCGCGGAGCGCCTGCTCGCCCACCACGAGCAGCTCACGGCGACCACCGCGCTCGCGACCCGCCGCCTGCTCGTCGACTCCGCACGGGCGAGCCAGGTCGCACTCATCGAGGAGGATCGGCGGCGCGGACCGGACATCTTCCCGGCGGGGCAGCTCGACGCCGATCTCCAGCAGGTCGATCTCCGCGACCGGAACAGCTGGCGGCTCACGCTCGCGGAGGTCCCGTCCGTGGAGCTCCTGGAAGTGCACCTCGTGAACGCGGTCGCGCCGTTCGTCCTGAACGCCCGGCTGAAGCCGCTCATGCTGAGGCACCCCTCGCGCGACAAGCACATCGTCAACGTGTCGGCGATGGAGGGGCAGTTCTATCGGGAGTACAAGACCGACAAGCACCCCCACACGAACATGGCGAAGGCAGCGCTCAACATGATGACGCGCACGTCGGCGGCCGACTACGTGCGCGACGGCATCCACATGAACAGCGTCGACACGGGCTGGGTTACCGACGAGGACGCGGCGACGCTCGCCGAGCAGAAGCGGGAGACGCACGGCTTCCACCCGCCGCTGGACGTCGTCGACGGCGCGGCGCGCATTCTCGATCCGATCTTCTCGGGATTCTGCACCGGCGAGCACCTCTGGGGCTTCTTCTTCAAGGACTACAAGCCGGCACCCTGGTAGCGTTTTGCTCGACGCCACCGGGCGACGGCCTTGGCCATCGCCCCAGACGGGCGGCATCAGCCGCTCCTCGTTCGAGAAGGAACCCTTTGTCTTCTACGGGTTCCGACGAGAGCGGGCGACCGGGGTCGAACCGGGCGTCCCCGTCCTTGAGCGCACGGCCGACGGTTCCACACGCCGCCGCGTCGAAGGCAGCGCCGTGGTGGGGTTCTTCGCCGCCGTCTGCGAGGCGCTCGTGGAGCTCGGTCCTCGCCTGCGCCGCTGCGATCCGGCGCCCGAGAAGAACGATTCGGGACGCAAGTACTGCAGCAAATACGTCGCGGCGGTCGGCCACTACCGCTATTGTTCGGCGACCTGCTCGCAACGCGTGCGATCGCGCCGATACGACGATCGGCCGGCAGCCGGCGGCGGATCGTTGCTTTGGTGACGTTCAGGAGCGCGGCAGCCTTCCGGAGTCTCCCTATCTTCGCGACGGCGATTATCGCGTTCCTCCCTGCGTAAAGGGTTTCCTTCTGCCGTGCTGGTCAAGACGTAGCTAAGTACCCGGATCTACGGATCTCAGATTCGCGGATTCCACGTGAGGTTTTGCCGCAGGGTCTGGAGTCGCGTCCCGAGATTGGCAATCGCGCGGCGCTAGTCGCGCTTCATAGCTCCAGGCCGGACTCGCGGCGACGCGGCCGCACCCGTGCGATAGAAGGCGATCCGTTGCCCGATGTCCCGAGCGAGGTCATCGCGGCCGAGCGTTCGCGCCTTCGCCATAGCGCGTCGGGCCGTCGCGACCGCGGACCCCGTTTGCCCGTTCGCGGCGTACGCCGCCGCCAGGTCGTCGAAGAACTCCGGGACGGTGGGATCGAGCTCGGTAGCGATGCGGTACTCGTCGATCGCCCCCGGCGTCGCGTCTTCCTCAACGAGGAGCCTGCCGAGAAGATGGTGCCCCGCCGCCAGCCGTGGCGCGAGTCGCACCGCTTCGCGCGCTTCGGCCGTCGCCTCGTCGGTAGAGTCGCCGCGCGCCAGCAGCGTTCCAAGATTCAGATGCGCCAGCGCATCCTCCGGCCGAAGGCGAAGCGCCTCCCGGTAACAAGCCTCCGCCTCACGTTCCTGACCCTGCCGAAGCAGTACGTTTCCGAGATCGAGCTGCGCGTCGGCGGAACCGGGCGCGAGTCGGGCGGCGCTGCGGAGTCGATCGGCCGCCTCGTCGAGATGGCCGATCGCGGCCAGCGCGGTCCCGAGTCCCAGATGCGCTTCCGCGAGATCCGGTGCGAGGGCGATCGCGGCACGGAATTCCGGCAGCGCGCTCTCGAGCCTCCCGGCGCGCACCAGTGCCTGTCCCAGGTTCGTGCGGGCTTCGGCGTCGTCGGGACGGAGGCGCACGGCCTCGCCGAGCGCTGGCACCGCCTCGCTTGCGTCGCCCGTCTGCAGCAGCAGCGTACCGAGGCGGAGGTGGAAACCGGCCGACTCCGGGCTCTGCCGAACGAGTTCGCGGGTGAGCTCGATGGCGCGCGCCCGATCCAGGCGCCCCGTCGCGAGTCCTGCGGCGACGGCGCTCGCGAGCTGCTTCACTGGCAGCATGTCCTTCATGTCTCGTCGCGCGCCGTCCGCGACCCACACGCTTGCGGGGGGCCCGGCATCGACATAGCCAAGCGCTGCGAGGCGCTGCCGCGCCTCGGCGTCAACCGACACTGGCGGCGCAGCCGTTCGATGGAAGCCCGCCTCGATGTTGGCGAGTTGCGCGTCGAGCGCCGCCAGGACGTCGGGGTGCGATGCCGAAACATCATGGATTTCGCGACGGTCGTTCGCGCGATCGTAGAGCTCGGGCCTCGTCGTGCGAATGTACTTCCAGCGCTCCGTGGTGAGGCTCCGTTGCGGGCTCCACCCGAACGTCCACAGCGGCAGATCGGTTTCCGCGTAGGCGGCGCGGGATGCGGCAAGCTCTCCGTTCGCCATCGCGCGCAGGGACCGCCCGCGGAGCGGCGCCTCGGGAACGATCCCCGCGGCGTCGAGGATCGTCGGTGTAACGTCCGTGGACGTGACGAGCGCGGCAGACGACGTGCCGGCGCGCGTCTTCCCCGGCCAGCGGAGGATAAGCGGGACGTGCAGCACCTCCTCGTTCAGTAAGTAGCCGTGCTCCTCGTCATCATGCTCGCCGAGACCCTCGCCGTGATCCCCGACGGCGATCACGATGGTGTCGTTCGCCTGGCCGCTCTCGTCCAAAAACGCGAGAAGCCGGCCGATCTGCTGATCCATGAACGCGACCTCAGCATCGTAGGAGGCGACACCCTCGAAGCGCGTCCCGGCGAGCGAGGCGTTGGGGTAGTAGGGATAGTGCGGGTCGTAGAAGTGAACCCACGCGAAGAACGGTGCCCCGTCACCGCCCGCTGACTCGAGCCACGCAAGCGCGGCTCCGACGACGACGTCACCGGGGCGGTTGACGGAAAGCTGCTCGTGGACGACCTGCGGCCGCGCGCTGGAGAGGTCGTCGTCGTAGGTATCGAAGCCGCGGTCGAGCCCGAAGCGCTTCGCAAGCACATACGCCGAAATGAATGCGCCCGTTCGATAACCCCGGGTCCGAAGTTGTTCCGCGACGGTTGCCGTACCGTCCGGCAATCGCTGTCGTCCGTTGATACGCACGCCGTGCTCGGGAGGTTCGAGCCCGGTGAGGAGGGTGGTGTGCGCGGGCAGCGTCATCGGGCTTGGCGTGTATGCCGCCTCGAAGCGGACGCCGGTCGCCGCGAGCGCGTCGAGCTGAGGCGTGAGCGCATCAGGATCGCCGTAGCACCCGAGCCGATCGGCCCGGGTGGTATCGAGCGTCAAAAGGAGGATGCTCGGACGACGACGGCCACGGCCGCCAACATGTGGAGCGCCGCATGCGTCGAGCACGGCGAGGAGCCCCACGACCGCGAGAACGCCGGCGCCCAGCAGCACTCTCCGCGACGGCCGATATGCGACAGCGCGGAACACGGGTTCCCCCGTGGCTACGAGCTCACACGAAACGGCAGGGTCCCGACCATCTCATCGACCGAGACGGAAGGGCGGCGTCCAGATTGTCGAGAAGTCAACCTGGTGCACCGGCGCAACCCCAACAGAGTGCCCGAACGCGCAGCACTGCGCGCAGAACAATGGTGACCCGTTTCCGCAACTCACCGCCGGCGACAGGAGTGTACCGCCGCCCGTCACACATTGTGACGTGGCCGCTTCGATCGACGGCCCATGTACATTGATAAGGTGATAGAAGTCGCCGCGCCGGAATTCGCTGCCGCCACGCACGAAGCAACCAATGCCGTCGGTGTTGACAGAGACCGGGGTGAAGAGCAGCGCGCCGGTGGCGGACGAACACGAGCCGTAGTCGCAGGTCTGGAACGGATCGCCGGTGCAGTCTGCGTTCCGGTAGTAGATGCCGTAGTAGCCGTTACAGGCGTAGTCCGACGTTGTGACACCTCGTGCGGAGACGGAGAAGCCGACGAACTCGGGACCCGACGCGCCCGGTAGCGTCATCTCGCTGACAACTCTCGCGGATTGCTCCCCATAGTAAGCGCTCTGGAGCGAGGTCACGAGCCCGACCTCCGCACCCGTTGCGTCGAGCACCTTGAGGCCGCCGCCTGAAGGCCCTATCGGTCCCGTGGGTCCCCGCAGTCCGAGCTCGTCGAGTTGCACGGGACCTAAGGTTTGCTCGTGCTTCTTGCAGGTGTCCCGCACGAGAAGGCCGCCCCCCATTCGCTTGCAGAGAACCGAGGCGTACGCCGGTGCTGCTCCGGCCACGAGTCCGACGGCGAGCGCGATCACGGCCTGCATGCACGACCCACTTCGCGGCATCGGATCCCCCTTTGCTCGGTCGATTGGCGGCGAGCGTCCGGTCGACGCCGTGCCGGGGCCTAGCACGCCTCGCCAGGAGGTTGCAATCAAATTCGGGAAGTCGTCTGCGTTAGCTCGCCAGTTCGGCCGCACGCTAGCGACCACGAAGTTGACGCTCGAGCGCGGGACCTGGAACGTCTCAGCTATGTACCGGCGGCAGAGCTCTTCGTGCTGAGTGCTCGTCATGGACTCGCCTCGTTGGAGAGCGCGAAGCCTACCACCGCGAGCACGATGTCGAACGTCGTCCCTCGCCTTCTCCGGCCCGTCAGCTTCCCCGCTTATCCCGACTACAGGCTGTGAAGCATAAGCGGGGGAAGTTCACCGAACGCCCGTACTCGGACGCTCTGACCCCTATGCCCGGCTCGCGCGGTCGCGGACGCGGTTGAAGGCGCTGACGACGGCCTTGAGCGAGGCCGAGTTGATCGACTCGTCCATGCCGACGCCCCAGGTGACGACGTCGGCGCCGCGCGCCTCGACGTAGGCGACAGCGGTGGCGTCGGTGCCGGCCGACACGGCGTGCTCCGCGTAGTCGATCACCTCGAGCTCGACGCCGAGGTCGGACTGGATGGCGTGGACGAAGGCGGCGATGGGGCCGTTGCCGCGACCCGAGATCGTGCGATGCTCGCCGTCGACCAGGAGCTGGGCCGTGACGCGCGAGCCCTCCTCGCTCGAGGTGGTCTCCTCGTGCGACAGCAGCTGCACGCGCGGCGACGTCGGCAGGTACTGCTCCTGGAAGGTGGCCCACAGGTCGGCCGGGCTGATCTCGGTGCCCGTGTCCTCGGTGATTGTCTGGACCGTCTTCGACAGCTCGATCTGCAGCCGCCGCGGGAGGTCGAGGCCGTGCTCGGCCTTCATGATGTAGGCGACGCCGCCCTTGCCCGACTGGCTGTTGACGCGGATGACCGCCTCGTAGCTGCGGCCAAGGTGCTTCGGGTCGACGGGCAGGTAGGGGACGTCCCAGACGTCGTAGTCGGGGCCGATGGCCTCAAGTCCCTTCTTGATGGCGTCCTGGTGCGAGCCCGAGAAGGCGGTGTAGACGAGCTCGCCGACGTAGGGGTGCCGCGGGTGGACGGGGAGGCGGTTGCAGTACTCGGCGACCCGCCGCAGGGCGTCGATGTCGCTCAGGTCGAGCTCGGGGTCGACGCCCTGGGTGAACATGTGGAGGGCCAGCGTGATCAGGTCGACGTTGCCGGTGCGCTCGCCGTTGCCGAACAGGCATCCGTCGACCCGGGCACGTGGGCGAGGAACCACTCGATGGTGTCCGCGTAGATGTTCGGCGTGTACATCTCGACGGTGGCCGGCAGGTTGAGGATGATCGGGCGATCGGGGGTCGGCTCGATCACGTCCATGACCGCCGAGCAGATCTCGACCGCGAAGTCGATCTCGGTGCCGGTGTAGGACTCGGGCGAGTACTCGTACCTGACCTGGGTGTCCGGGATGCGATCCTCGAGCTTGCGGCACAGCCTCGCCGCATCGGTGGCGATGCCGACGATGCCTTCCTTGTCGAGCCGGAAGACGACCTTGCGCTGGAGTATCGAGGTCGAGTTGTAGAAGTGGACGATGGCGCTGCGGGCCCCGGCGATGGCCTCGTAGGTGCGCTCGATCAGGTCGGCGCGGCACTGGACGAGCACCTCGATGGTGACGTCCTCCGGGATGCGTTCCCCCTCGATGAGCAGGCGGAGGAAGTCGGAGTCGGTCTTCGACGCCGACGGGAAGCCGACCTCGATCTCCTTGAACCCCATCTGCACGAGGGTCTCGAACATCTTCAGCTTCCGGGCCGGATCCATCGGGTCGATGAGGGCCTGGTTGCCGTCGCGCAGGTCGACCGAGCACCAGCGCGGGGCGCGCTCGATCTGGCGGTTCGGCCACTCACGGTCGGCGAGTCGGAGCCCGAGCGGACGGAAGGGCACGTACTTGTCGAAGGGCATCTTCTTCGGGATCACGGGCTTCCGTGCCATGGGGCTCTCTTTGGTCGGATGGTGTTCGGGAGCAAAAGAAAACGTCCTGGCCCGGGCGCAGGAGGCGGACGGCGTGCACCGGGATTCAGGTCGGCGCCGAGAACGAAGGAACGCATGACCCCACAAGTGTCGCCGACGGCGCCGACTTCGTCAACGTACGCCGGGGGTAACGTCCGGCCCCTGGTCGGTCGCGTGTTCCGGCGGGGTCTGCGACTCGGCCTGCTCGCCGGCGCCGCCGTGGCTGCCGCCAAGGTCGTTCCGCGCGGCCCGAGTGCGGCGACTGCCGCACGTACACCGCGCCCGGGGTCACCGGCTCGATCAGGTCGTCGCATGCCGCGATGTCGCATGAGACCGGTGCCACCCGCCAGACGGGGCACGGCGAGCCCGTACTGCGAATCGCCCTTCGAGCCCACCACCTCCCACTCCCCCGTGATGAGGGATGGCGACCTGACCGCGCTACTCCTGCGAGGTCAGCCCCACCTGGACATGCCGTCCGTGCTTGGGGAGTGAATGGATGGACTGGTTGACCGTGAAGCCGCGGCCAAGCGCGTCGATCGAGGCGTGGACTCCCCCGTCGAGTCCCTGACGGCCTGCGCGACTTCCTCGGGCGAGAGGCCGCGGGCATGGAACGTCACAACTCCCTACCCAGCAAGCGGGTCCTCACCTAGCCATTCGGGGTGCCGCTGCGTGCCGTCGAAGCGCGTGCTGGTTTTGTACAGCTCGTACTTGCCTTCCAAGGCGGCGGTCCTGGTGCGCTTCAGAAGGCTTGCAACCTCGGCCTGCGTGAGCGGCTTGAAGGTGCGCACGGCTTCGAGGGCCTGGTCGAGGATCTGCTGACTGTCGATGCCGGTGATCTGCACAGCGATGGGCAGATTCAGGCAGTAGTGCAGGGCCTCAATGGGCTTGACGGTGTTGCTGTGGAGGATGAAAGGGTGCCCGAAGGCCTTCATGCCGAGTGGCGCGATGCCTTCGCGATTAAGCACGGGCAGCACTTCGCGCTCGAAGCTGCGGAAGTGCGCATCCATCACGTTGAGCGGCATCTGCACGCAGTCGAAGTGGAATTTGTGCTTTCGGGCGAGGTCGAGCATACGCAAGTGAACGAGCGGGTCCTTGTGGCCTGTGAAACCGATATAGTGGACCTTGCCGGCTTTCTGA
>VBKG01000068.1 GCA_005879585.1 Deltaproteobacteria bacterium
GACTCGACCCGGATCTCGAGCTTGCCGTTCGGCAACACCCTGACGGCGCCGGGGTGGATGGGCTTCAGCGGGATCACGACCGCCTCGCGCGAGATGCCGAGGCGATCGAGGATCTCGAAGATCCGCTCGATCTCCCGGAGCGTGACGGCGGTGAGCGCCATGGATTCAGCCCTCCGCGGCGGCCGGGACTGTCGCGGCGGCCGGGCCACGCCCGGCACGCAGCCACGCCCGGCTCGCCTCGCAGACGATCAGCGCGACGAGGCCCATGAACACGCCGCAGACGACCGCGTCGAGACGCAGGTTGAAGATCTGGATGCGCACCTCGCCGAGCTTCGCCGCGGCTACGCTGCCGGCGGCCACCCCGGCAGCGAGCTTCTCCGCCTGGGCCAGGAAGCCGATTGCCGGGTTGGAGGAGAAGATCTTCTGCCAGCCCGCCGTCATGGTGACTGCGAGCAGCCAGGCGAGCGGCACGAGCGTCGTCCAGGCGTAACGCGCACGTCCCGAGCGGACGATGATCGTCGTCCCCACAGCCAGCGCGATCGCGGCGAGGAGCTGATTGGAGATGCCGAACAGCGGCCAGAGGATGTTGATGCCGCCGAGCGGATCGACGACCCCCTGGTAGAGAAACCAGCCCCAGCCGCCGACGACGAGCGCACTCGTGAGCAGCACGCTCGGGTACCAGCTCGTGCGTCCGAGCGGCGCCCAGAGCTGCCCGAGGAGGTCCTGCAGCATGAAGCGTCCGACGCGGGTGCCGGCATCGAGCGTCGTCAGGATGAAGAGCGCCTCGAACATGATCGCGAAGTGGTACCAGAGCGCGAGCGCCGTGCCACCGAGGGTGCGCGCGAAGATGCTCGCCATCCCGACCGCCAGGCTCGGCGCGCCGCCGGTGCGCGCGAAGAGCGTCCGCTCGCCGATCTCGCGAGCGAGCGCATCCATCTCGCCCGGCCAGATCGGGAAGCCCCAGCTCGAGATGGTCGCCGTCGCGACCGCGGGGTCGGTGCCCACGACCCCCGCCGGGCTGTTGATCGCGAAGTAGACTCCGGGCTGGAGGGCGGCGGCGGCGATCATCGCCATGATGGCGACGAACGACTCGAGCAGCATGCCGCCGTATCCGATCATGGGCGCGTCGGTTTCCTCACGCAGCAGCTTTGGCGTCGTCCCCGACGCGATCAGCGAGTGGAAGCCCGAGATGGCACCGCACGCGATGGTGATGAAGCAGAACGGAAACACCTTGCCGGCAAAGATCGGCCCGGTACCGTCGACGAAGCGGGTGACGGCCGGCAGATGGATCTCCGGCCGCATCACCATGATCCCGATGGCGAGCGCCGCCACGGTGCCGAGCTTCACGAATGTCGAGAGGTAGTCGCGCGGCGCGAGCAGCAGCCACACGGGCACGGTGGAGGCGGCGAAGCCGTAGACGATGATCGCCCACGCGAGCCCCGGACCGGAGAGGGTCAGCAGGGGCGCCAGGACCGGATGCTGATCCACCCAGCGGCCGCCGACGAGCGCGAGGGCCAGCAGCACGAGCCCGAGCGCCGTCGCGCGGGCGACGGCGTGTGTCCGGACGAGCCGCATGTACCAGCCCATCACCATCGCGATGGGAATGGTCGCCGCCACCGTGAACGTTCCCCAGGGGCTCTGCCGGAGCGCGTTCACGACGACGAGCGCCAGCACCGCGATCAGGATGATCATGATCAAGAAGACGCCGAGGAGCGCGGCGAAGCCGCCGAGCGGGCCGATCTCGTCCTTCGCCATCTGGCCGAGCGACCGGCCGTCGCGCCGGAGGCTGCCGCAGAGGATGCAGAAGTCCTGCACCGCACCGCCGAGCACGACGCCGGCGAGGATCCAGAGCGTCCCCGGGAGGTAGCCGAACTGCGCGGCGAGTGTCGGGCCGATCAGCGGACCGGGGCCGGCGATCGCGGCGAAGTGATGGCCGAAGACGACCCAGCGGTTGGTCGGCACGAAGTCGCGTCCGTCGTTGAGTCGCTCGGCCGGCGTCGGCCGGTGCCGGTCGAGGGCGAAGAGCCGCGCGGCGAGGAACGCCCCGTAGAAGCGGTAGGCGAGCGCGTACACCGCGGCCGCGGCGACGATGAACCACACGGCATTCACGGTCTCGCCGTGGAACACGGCGAGGACGGCGATCGCCCATGCGCCCGCGAGCGCGACGCCGAGCCAGACGAGCAGGCGCAGGAGCAGCACCGTCAGCGGATCGCGTCGAGCCCCGTGATGTCGCGCCCGAGGATCAGCGTGTGCATGTCGTGCGTCCCCTCGTAGGTAATGACCGTCTCGAGGTTCATCATGTGACGGATCACCGGATACTCGTTCACGATGCCGTTGGCGCCGAGGATGTCGCGGGCGAGCCGGGCGATGTCGAGCGCCGCGGCGACGTTCGCGCGCTTGGCGAGCGACACCTGCTCGGGTCGCATCGTGTTCGCGTCCTTCAGGCGGCCGAGCCGCCAGGCGAGGAGCTGGCCCTTGGTGATCTCCGTCACCATGTGGACGAGCTTCTGCTGCACGAGCTGGTAGCCGGCGATGGGGCGATCGAACTGCCGGCGATCCTGCGCGTAGCGGAGCGCGGTCAGGTAGCACGTGCGCGCCGCGCCGAGCGCCCCCCAGGCGATGCCGTAGCGCGCCTGGTTGAGGCAGGAGAACGGGCCGCCGAGCCCCTCGGCGCCCGGGAGCAGGTTCGCCGCCGGCACGCGCACGTCCTCGAGCACCAGCTCGGAAGTGATCGACGCGCGCAGCGAGAACTTCCCCTTGATGTCGTGCGCGGAGAAGCCCGGGGTACCACGCTCCACCAGGAAGCCACGGATCGTCTCGCCGTCCTTCGCCCAGACGACCGACACGTCGGCGATCGAGCCGTTCGTGATCCACCGCTTGGTGCCGTTGAGGATCCACGCGGCGCCGTCGCGACGGGCGCGGGTCTCCATGCCGCCCGGATCGGAGCCGTGGTCGGGCTCGGTGAGCCCGAAGCAGCCGATCGCGCGCCCCGCTGCCATCTCCGGCAGCCAGCGGCGCTTCTGCTCCTCGCTGCCCCACCGCCAGATGGCGTACATCGCGAGCGAGCCCTGTACCGAGCCCATCGAGCGGAGTCCCGAGTCGCCCGCCTCGAGCTCCATCATCATGAGGCCGTAGGCGACGTTCGAGAGGCCAGCACAGCCGTACCCCTGGAGGTTCGCTCCGAACACGCCGAGCGCCGCCATGCGGCGGATGAGGTCGCGCGGGAACTCCTCGCGCGCATGGCAACCTTCGATGACCGGCAGCGCCTCACGCTCGATGAAGCTCCGCACGCTCGCCTGCGTGATGCGCTCGTCCTCGCTGAGCAGCTCGTCGATCGCGTAGTAGTCGACCTGTCCCGCATTCATGCGAACGATCCTCGTCTTGCACCTCTGCAAGGTCCCTCACGTCGCTCCTGGCTTGCAACCGAGAGCGTGCGTTCGTATGAGTAAATGTGAACTTCGACGGTCGCGTGCATTAGCAAGTGCATCTCGAAACCCTCAAGATCTTCTGCGACATCGTCGAAACGCGAAGCTTCTCTGCCGCGGCCTCCCAGAATTTCGTCACGCAATCCGCGGTGAGCCAGCAGATCCGCATGCTCGAGGGGCGCTACGGTCGCCAGCTGCTCGAGCGGACGCGGGGCAACGTGCAGCTGACGCCCGCGGGCGAGATCCTCTACCAGGTGAGCAAGGACATCGTCCAGCGCTACCAGGACCTGGAGGCGCGCCTGCAGGCGATGACGCAGGTGGTCGCCGGCCCGGTCCGCGTGGCCACCGTGCACTCGATCGGCCTCTACGAGCTTTCCAGCCAGCTGAAGCGTTACCTGCAGGCGTTTCCGCAGGTACATCTGCACCTCGAGTACAGCCGCTCGAACAAGATCTACGAGGACGCCGTGCGCGGCAACATCGACCTCGGCGTGGTCGCCTATCCGAGCAAGCGGCCGCAGATCACGGTGATTCCTTTCCGGGAAGACCGCCTCGTGCTCGCCTGCCCGCCCGGTCACCCGCTCGCGCGTCACCGGCAGATCTCCATCTCCAAGCTGAACGGCGAGCCGCTCGTCGGCTACGAGCGGGACATCCCGACGCGCAAGGAGACCGATCGCATGCTGCGCCGCTACGGCGTCGAGGTCCGCTACGTCATGGAGCTCGACAACATCGAGACGATCAAGCGCGTGGTCGAGATCGGAACCGGGCTCGCGATCCTGCCGGAGCCGGCGGTGCGGTCCGAGGTTCGGAGCAAGACGCTCACCACCGTCCAGCTCTCCGACGAGGTGTTCCTCCGCCCGCTCGGCATCATCCACCGGCAGGGCAAGCACTTCTCGCCCGCCGTCGAGAAGTTCATCGAGTTTCTGCGCGCGGAATGAGAGCGGCACGGCCGGCGCTCGCGCTGCTCGCCGTCGCGGCGCTCGGCTGCCGCGGTCCGCGGCCGTCGCGACCGGAGGGCAGCTGCGCGCACGTCCAGGCCGTCCGCGAGCTGCACGGCAGCCCGCTCTGCGAAGACGTCTGGACGTGCAGCCGGCCGCCGGGCGGCCGGTTCGACCGGATCGGGCTCCGGCGGATCGCGCTCTGCGAGGGCGCGACGGGTCCCGTCGTCCTCTACCTGCCCGGGATGCACATGAACGCCGAGCTGCCGCTCGTCGAGCCGCGGCACGACTTCCGCCTGTATCTCGCGGCAGGCGGGGTACGGGCGTGGGGCCTCGACTACCGGACGCACGCGGTCCCACCCGACGCGTCACCCGATGACCTCCGCGCGCTCGGTGGCTGGACCGTCGACCGCTTCGTCGACGACGTCGCGTGGGCCGCGGGGTTCGTGCGCGGCGCCGACCCCGGTCCGCTCTTCGTCGCAGGCTTCAGCCAGGGCGCGGCGTTCGCGTACCGGCTCGCCTCGCGGCGCGATTCCTTGCTCGGCGGACTCGTGATCCTCGACGGGGCGGTGACGCCCGGCGTGCCGATGGGAGGAGACGGCCCCGCGATCGACATCGGCAGCGGTCGACTGCCCTTCGCGGAGCGGCGGCAGCTGCTGGACCAGGTGATCGCGGACCCGAACATGCCGTCGCCGCTGCCCGGATTCCCATCGGCAGGCGCCGCGCTCGCGTCGATCCTCTCCACGTCGCGGGCGTTCGGCGGCGAGGGCGGCCTCGCCGCGGGGACCCGCGTCTCGGAGATCACCGTGCTCGCGGCCCTGTTGCGCAGCTACGATCGCTGGTGGCCGCGGGCGGCGGTCGACGGTGCCCCGCCGCGGCCGCCACGGACACCGCTCCCGGTGCTCGCCTTCGCGAGCACGAACATGGGCGCAGCATGGGTGGATCGCGTGCGTGCGACGGCGCGCGCCTATGGCGGCCCCGGCGCGGAGGTGCGCGAGCTCGCGGGCTACGGCCACCTGGATGTCCTCGTCGCCCGCCGCGCACCGCAGGAGGTCTTCCAACCCGCGCTCGCGTGGCTCGAGCGAGGCGAGCACCCGTGAGGTGCGGAATCGCGCCCCGCGGTGCGTGCTCGTTCCAACGCCTCCGGGGGTCCTCGTCGGGCCCCCGACAGGAACGGCGCCCGCGAAGGACGCCCGCGCAATAGTGTCGCGCCGTGTCGTCGTGGCACGAGCGTTGCTGCTCCAAGCGGCCATAGGACAGCTCGGCTGAGGAAGGGCAGGCGTTGCGCGCCGGGCCCGTTTTCGGTCGTCCGGGTCGGGAGGTGCACAACCGCGGCTGACAGGCTGCGCGAGGGAGCGCCAAGCCATGCGGAACGAGACGACGTATCCACAGAGCCCAGCAGGGCATCGCGACATCGGAACGTGGCTCGAGGACACGACGAGCCAGGATCCGGTTCTCGGGAGATTGTTTCCCCAGCTCCGACGGCTTGCCGCGAGCGAGGCGCCGTTGCTGCTGCTCGGAGAACCTGGCAGCGGCCGCGAGCTCGCGGCCCGCGCCATTCACAATCTCTCCGAGCGCGCGGCGCATCCCTTCGTGGTGATCGACTGCGGGGATTTCTCCGATGCGCTCATCGAGGCCGAGCTGCTCGGTATCAACGGCAACGGCGGCGGCGCGCCACACAAGGTCGGCATCTTCGAGCAAGCCGGCACAGGCACCGTGATGCTCGCGGAGGTCGGGGAGCTGCCGGCCCGGCTGCAGGAGGCCCTCCTGCATCTGCTCGAGCGGCACGAGCTCCGGCGGCTCCACTCGACGACGCCGGTTCCGGCGCGCGCACGCGTGATCGCGAGCACGTGCGTCGACCTGCGCTCGCGCATCTCGGCCGGGTTGTTCCGCGAGGACCTCTACCAGCAGCTGTCGGCCGAGAAGCTCGACCTGCCGTCGTTGCGCGAGCGGCCGGACGATATCCCCACGCTCGCCCGCCACTTCCTCGAGCGCTGCTGCGGCCATCTGCCGCACGGCCCGCGTGACTTCACCCCCGAGGCCGAGGCCGTGCTGCGAGGCTACAGCTGGCCCGAGAACCTGCGCGAGCTGCGCGAGGTCGTGGAGGACGCGGCCGTCCGGGCGCGCGGCGAGCGGATCGGCGTCGAGGACCTGGCGGAGCGGCTCCGCGGCGAGCAGCGCGGTGGACCCTTGGCGTCCCTCCGAGAAGTCGAGATCCGGCACATCGAGCGGGTGCTGCAAGAGGCTCGGGGGAACCAGCGACGAGCATCTCGCATCCTCGGCATCAGCCGCTGGTCGCTCTCGCGGCGACTCCGGAAGTACGGCCTGCAGCCGCGCAGCGAGCAGTAGCCGCTCCACGACCGTCGCTACGATCGCGGCCGGCCGGCGGTTGAACTCGACCGGGCGAGCACGGATACTCCGCTCGTCCCATGCGCAAGCGTAGCGTCGCGGTCGTTGGAGCCACCGGCATCGCCGGCCAGCAGTTCCTGGTCGCGCTCGCCGACCATCCCTGGTTCGACGTCACGCTGCTCGCCGCCTCCGCGCGCTCCGCCGGACGCCCGTACGGGGAAGCGATCCGCGACGCCAACGGCGCGCGGCGCTGGTGGTGCAGCGAGGAGCCCGCGGCGAACGTGCTCTCGCTGCCGGTCGAGGATGCCGCGCAGCTCGATGCCGGCCGCGTCGATCTCGTGTTCGCGGCCGTCGAAAGCGACGTCGCGCGCGAGCTCGAGCCGCGGTACGCGCGCGCCGTCCCGGTGGTGAGCACCGCCGCGGCATTCCGCTACGAGCCGGACGTGCCGATCGCCCTCCCCGGCGTGAACCTCGCGACCCACGTCCCGCTCGTCGAGCAGCAGCGCCGCCGCCGCGGCTGGAAGGGCTTCGTCCTACCGCTGCCCAACTGCACGACCGTCGGCCTCGCCATCTCCCTGAAGCCGCTGCTCGACGCCTTCGGCGTCGAGCGCGTGCTGATGACCTCGATGCAGGGGCTGTCCGGTGCCGGCCGGTCGCCCGGCGTCATCGCCCTCGACATCCTCGACAACTTGATCCCCTACATTCCGAAGGAAGAGGAGAAGGTCGCGACCGAGACCGCGAAGATCCTGGGGCGGCTCGGCGAGGGCGCTATCGTCCCGTACCCGGCCCCGGTGGGGGCGACGTGCACCCGGGCGGCGGTCCTCGAAGGACACACGATCTCGGTCACCGTCGCCACCACGCGGCCGTGCGACCCGGCCTCGGCCGCGGAGACGATGCGCGCCTTCCGGCCCGATTACGCGGGTCTCGACCTGCCGAGCGCCCCGGCGCGCGCGATTGTGGTGCACGACGACCCCTTCCGTCCGCAGCCCCGTCTCGACCGCGATGCCGAGGGCGGCATGGCGACGAGCGTCGGCCGCCTCCGGGCCGAGCCGGCGCTCGAGCACGGTCTCAAGTACGTCGCGCTCTCGCACAACACGCGGATGGGCGCTGCCAGGGGAGCCATCCTCGCGGCCGAGTACCTCTGCCGAGCCGGATTGGTCTGAGCGCCGGTCAGCGCGACCGTCGCACGCCGGTGACGCAGCTCGTCCGTACCGGGCACGACGCGCAGCGCGGCACGCGCGCCGTGCACACCGTCGCCCCGAGGTCCATGAGCGCCTGGTTCCAGTCGGCGGCGCGGCCGCGCGGCACCAGCGCCTCCGCCAGGCGCCACAGCCGCGCCGGCGGCCTCCGGCGGACACCGAGCGCCCGCCGGAGCACCCGGGCCGCATTGGTGTCGACCGCAGGGACGTCGATCCCGAAGGCGATGCTGGCGACCGCGCCGGCCGTGTATCGGCCGATGCCCGGCAAGCGGCGGAGAGCCTCCGGCCGCTCGGGAAGGACGCCACCGTGCGTCGCCACGACTTCGCGCGCGGCTGCGTGGAGGTTCCGGGCACGCGCGTAGTATCCGAGGCCGTCCCACGCCTCGCGCACCGCGTCAGCCGGCGCTGCCGCGAGGTCCTCGAGCGTCGGGTAGCGGGCGAGAAAGCGGGGGAAGAAGTCGACGACGCGCCGAACCTGCGTCTGCTGCAGCATCATCTCGGAGACCAGGACGGCGTAGGGGTCGCACACCCCCCGCCAGGGGAGCTTCCGGGCGTGGCGCGCATACCAGGCCAGCAGGCGGCGGCGGAAGGCTCGGCCCCGCGCCGGCAGGCGGCAGGCATTTTGCTTCTGACGAGGACTGGGAGTCGCTAGAATAGCCATCGATGCCGCGCTGGCTCCGGAAGAAGGTCTTCAACGTCGCCGCCCGCGTCCTCACCAAGCCCCGCGGGAACTACAACCGGATCCTGCCGACCGATCTCGAGACGCTTCGCCTGACGATCCGCAAGGGCGACGTCGTCCTCGTCGACGGCGACCAGCGCGTCAGCGAGGTCATCAAGTACCTGACCCAGAGCTCGTGGTCCCACGTGGCGCTCTACGTGGGCGACGAGCTCCTGCGGCGCTTCCCCACGCGGCGCGAGGAGCTGGTGCGGCTGCACGGCCAGGACGCCCAGCACCTGATCATCGAGGCGTTGAACGAGGGCGTCGTCGCCTCGCCGCTCGCGAAGTATGCGGGCTTCAACACCCGCGTGTGCCGGCCACACGGCCTCCAGCGCGACGACCTGCAGCGCATCCTGAACGAGGTCCTCGCGCAGCTCGGCTCGAGCTACGACCTGAAGAACCTGCTCGACCTCGCCCGCTACTTCTTCCCGGTGAGCCTCATTCCGCGCCGCTTCCGCCGGCGCGCGCTCGACTTCGGCAGCGGGCTGCCGACCGCGGTGATGTGCTCGAGCCTGATCGCCCGCGCCTTCCAGAACGTCGGCTTCCCGATCCTGCCCGCCACGACGCCGGCCACGACGCCGCGGCCGCGCCGGCGCCTGCGTGACTATCTCCGGCGGCCGAGCGACCCGTACCCGGCCGTCTTCCGCCGCGAGCGTCCGACGCTCGTCACGCCGCGCGACTTCGACCTGTCGCCCTACTTCGAGATCGTCAAGCTGAACGGCCTCGAAGCGGGCAAGTTCGACTACCGCAGGATCAAGTGGGCCTGAGCAGGCGCCGCCCGGCGGGCTCACGGCGAGCCGGCGTCCGGCGGTGGAGCGAGCGCGCCCTCGATCGCTTCCAGGCGGTGGAGCTGCTGCTCGATCTGCGCCCGCAGCCGCTCGGCGGTGTCGGCCATCTCGCGCCGCTCGCGCACGAGCTCACCGAGCTCGTGGTGCAGCCGGTCGCGCTCGGCCTGCACCTGGTCGGCTTGCGCCTCGAGCATCGCTACGCGATCGGCGAGCGCCCGCGAGCGACGCACGCCGAGCGTCCGCCCGACGCCGTACCCGAGGGCGCCGCCCACGAGCAGGCCGAGCACGACGAGGGCTGCCGCGCGACCGCGCATCGCGAGATTCTACAGAGCGCCGGCGGCACGGGTCCATAGTCGGTGCCGGCGCGGCTCCGCGAAGCCGTCGCCGGCGGCGCGCTCCTCGCCGCCGTCGCGGCGGGGCTCTTCTTCCAGGACCTCGGCCGCTATCCGCTGTGGGATCCGGACGAGGCGCGGCACGCCGAGGTGGCCCGCGAGATGGCGACGGCGCGCGGCTGGCGACGCCTCGTGCTGCCGACGCTCGAGCTCGGACCCTACCGCGAGAAGCCACCCGGCCATTACTGGCTCGTCTCGCTCGCGTACGCCGCGCTCGGCGTCGGCGCGGGGGCGGCACGGGCGCCGAGCGCCGCAGCGGCATGGCTCCTGGTGATGGCCGTCTACGCGTGGATGGTCCCCCGCGCCGGCCCGGTCGCGGCCCTCGGCGCCGGGCTCGTCGCGGCGACCAGCGCGGGCTGGCTCGGCCTCGCGCGCTACGCGAACCTCGACATGACGTTCACGGCCTGCGTGACGCTCGGCGTGCTCGCCGGCCTCCGCTGGCTCGAGCGACCGCCGCCGCGCCCGCCGATGCTCGCGCCGTTCGTCGCCGCGGCGGCCGGCACGCTGATCAAGGGGCCGCTCGCCGTCCTGCTCGTCTTCGGACCCGTCGGCCTCGCGGCGCTCGCATCCCGGCCGCGCCCGACGTGGCGCGAGGTCGGCCTCGGGCGGGGCCTCGCCGTGTTCGGTGCGGTCGTTGCGTGCGTGGCGCTGCCGCTCGCGCTGCTCGACCCCCCGACGCTCCGCGCCCTCCTCGCGACGAACGTCCGCCGTCTCGAGGCGGCGAGCCCGCACGCGGCGCCGATCTGGTACTACGCGCTCTGGCTCCCCGTTCTCCTCCTCCCGTGGACGCTGCTCGCGCCGGTGGCGCTCGTACGTGCCGCGCGCGACCCCCAGCGCCGCGTGCTGGTCGCGTGGGCGGCGTTCGTCCCGCTCCTCCTGACCCTCGCCCGCGGGAAGCTCGCCACCTACGTACTGCCGGCGCTGCCGCCGCTCGCGCTGATCGTCGGCCCGGAGCTCGCGGCGATCGTCGTGCGGCGCGGCGCGTCCGCCACCCGTCCGCTCGCGGTGGCGGGCTGGCTCGGCGTCGTCCTGCTCGTCGCCGCCGCGGTGACGGCGACGGCGGGCGCCCGGGCGTACCCCGTGGGCGCGCTCGGACGCATCGCGCTCGTCACCGGCGCGCTCGGCTGGGCGCTCGCGCTCGCCCTCGCGCTGGCCGGCGGGCGCCCGTACGCGGTGCCGCTCGCGCTCCTCGGCGCGGTGCTGACGCTCCATCCGATCTTCATCCGCTTCTGGGCGCCCGCGGTGAGCGAGCTGCACAGCGACGAGGCGATCGCGCGGCTCGTCGCCGGGACGCCGCGCGCGCCGGTGATCGCCTTCGGGAGCCAGGCGCCGTCGCTCGTCTTCTACCTCGGCGCGCCGGTCGTCCACACCGACGACGTGCGCGTCGTCCGCGACGTCTTCGACGGCGACGGGCCCGCCTTCGTGGTGACGGGCCGGCGCCACGTGCGCGAGATCGAAGGCGCCCTCGGTCCGCGCGGGCAGCTCTGGTACGGGACGCCGCGCCGCCGGCTCTACGCCAACCTGCCGCCGCCGCGGTGAGGGTCAGGCCCTGGAGAAGGGGTCGACCCAGCGCGCCGCGGCGCCGAGCTCGGCGGCGATGCCGAGCAGGCGGTTGTACTTCGCGGTCCGCTCCGACCGGCACGGCGCCCCCGTTTTGATCTGCCCGGCGCCGGTCGCCACCGCGAAGTCGGCGATGAACGCATCCTCGGTCTCGCCCGAGCGGTGCGACACGATCGAGCGGTAGCCGGCCGAGGCCGCGCGCGCCATCGCCGCCCGCGTCTCGGTCACCGTGCCGATCTGGTTCAGCTTGATGAGGATCGCATTGCCGACGCGGTCGGCGATGCCGCGCGCGAGCAGGCTTTCGTTCGTGACGAAGACGTCGTCGCCGACGAGCTGCACGCGGCCGCCGAGCGCCGCCGTGAGCCGCTGCCAGCCGGCCCAGTCGTTCTCCCCGAGGCCGTCCTCGATGGACACGATCGGGTACGCCGCACACCAGCGCTCGTAGAGGGCGACGAGCTCGTCGGACGAGCGGCGCGCGCCGCCGGACTTCCGGAACACGTACCCGTCGCCGTCAGCGAGCTCGCTCGCCGCCACGTCGAGCGCGAGCGAGCAGGCACGCCCCGGGGCGAGCCCGGCGTGCTCGATCGCCTCGACGAGGAGGTCGAGGGCTTCCTCGTGGGCGCGGAGCGCGGGCGCGAAGCCCCCCTCGTCGCCGACCGCGGTGGAAAGCCCACGGCGGTCGAGCAGCGCGCGCAGCGCGTGGTAGACCTCGACGCCCTGGCGGATCGCCTCGGGGAACGACAGCGCACCGTGCGGCACGATCATGAACTCCTGGAAGTCGAGCGGGTTCGGCGCGTGGCGGCCGCCGTTGATGACGTTCATCAGCGGGACGGGCAGCAGAACGGCGGCGCCGAGCGCGCGGTAGAGGGGCACGCCGCGCGCGGCCGCCGAGGCGCGAACCACCGCCATCGAGACGGCGAGCAGCGCGTTGGCGCCGAGCTTCCGCTTGTTCTCGCTGCCGTCGAGGCGCACGAGCGCCGCGTCGATCGCCGCCTGGTCGGCCGCGTCTTTTCCGGCGAGGGCGGGCGCGATCGTGTCGCGCACGTTGGCGACGGCGCGGAGCACTCCCTTGCCGCCGTAGCGCTTCGCGTCGCCGTCGCGGAGCTCGACGGCCTCGCGCTGCCCGGTCGACGCGCCCGACGGGACGGCCGCCGTGCCGCGCGCGCCGCCGGCGAGCGTGACCGTCGCCTCCACCGTCGGAAAGCCACGGGAGTCTAAGATTTCGCGCGCCGAGACCGTCTCGATCGCTGCCATTTGCACCCCCTCCAGCCGGCTGCTAGCTGCTCCCCGGCTTGCGGACGACCACCACCCACACCTCCGAGAGGAGCGGCATCACCGGGATCACGCGCTCGAGCTCGAGACCGGCCGTATCGAGCTCCGCAGCGAGCGCGCGACGCGTGAGCCGCGGGCTCTGCTTCGCGCGTCGGCCGAGCGCGCGCCGAAGCGCCCGCCCGAAGCTCTTCAGCGTGTAGGGGTGGCACACCGTGGCGACGAGCGGCCCGTGCGCGAGCGCCGCCAGCGTGTCGAGCACGCGCGGGCGCCCGGCGGCGGGAACGTGCATCAGGAAGCGCGTGCAGACGACCGCGTCGACGCTGCCGGGGCGGAGCGGCGGTGCTTCGAGGTCCGCCCGGACGTGGCCGAGCCCGCCGTCGCGCTCGCGGGCGACGGCCAGCATCGCCGGCGAGATGTCCGCCCCGATCACCCGCAGTCCGCGCCGCGCGAGAAACGGCGCCAGGATGCCGGTGCCGCACGGCGCGTCGAGGACGACCGCGCCGGGCGCGAGGCCGGCGAGCGCCCGCCCGAGGGCGCGCTCGAGAAGACGGTGGTTCAGCCGACGGATGGCGCCGCCGTAGCGGCGGCGCTCGTAGCGGCGCGCGTCGAACTGGCGATAGCCCCAGCGGGCGTCGTAGTCGAGCATCGCCGGCTGCATGACCGGCGAACGCTAACAGCGGCTCCTGCCGCGTGCAATTGCGCGTGACGCCCGCACGCGAAGCCGGCGTGGTGCTGGCGGCGTGCGCGGCGCTGTCCCTGGCCGGCGTGTCGCGCATTCCCTTCTACACGCGCGGCGAGCCGCGTGAGGGGCTCGTCGTCCAGGAGATGGTGAAAACAGATGCGTGGCTCGTGCCGGTGCGCCCGGACGACGAGCCGGCGCGGAAGCCGCCGCTCTACTACTGGGCGGCTGCGACGGCGCTCACGCTGCTGCCGGCACGACCCGAGCTCGCTTTGCGTCTCCCGTCGGCGGCGCTCGGTGCGGCCGCAGTCCTCGCCACGTGGGCGACCGCGCGGGTCGGATTCGGGGCTACCGTGGGGCTACCGGCCGCGCTCGTCCTCGCGACCAGCTTCGAGTGGGTTCGGGCGGCGACGAGCGCCCGCGTCGACATGGCGCTCGCGGCCTGTCTCACGGCGGTGCTGGCCGCGTGGACGTTCGCCCTCGTCCGCGGTCGCCGCCGCGGTTGGACCGCGCTCGCGGCCGCCGGGCTGGCGCTCGGCATCCTCGCCAAGGGACCGGTGGCGGTCGTGCTGCCCGCCCTGGCACTCGGGGTGCTGGCGCTCGCGCGCCGCGACCCGGGCCTGCCGCGCCGGGTCGGCGCGCCGGTGTCGGTCGGCGTGGCGCTGCTGGTCGCCGCGTGCTGGTACGCGGCCGCCCTCAGCCGCCACGGGCCAGCGTTCCTCGCCACCGTCGCGCGCGAGAACTGGTTCCGCTACCTCGACCCGGACGCCGAGACGGGGCACGCGCACGGCATCGGCTATCTCCTATCGCTCGGACTGGTAGGCCTCCTTCCATGGACGCCGCTCCTGGCCCTCGGCGTGGCGCCGTTGACGGGAGCGCGGCGGCCGGCGGCGAGCCTCGCCGAGGCGTGGGTCGGGACCGGGCTCGTCTTCTTCGCCTTCGCGGCGTCCAAACGGAGCGTCTATCTCCTTCCGCTCTATCCGGCGGTCGCGGTGCTGCTCGCGGCCGGGATCGCGCAGGCGCCCACCAAGGGACGCAGCCTCCGCGTCGCGCGCGTCGGCGCGCGCCTCTACGTGCTAGCCCTTCTGCTGCTCGCGGCGCTCGCGGCGGCGCTGGCGACCGGCGTCGCCCCGACCGCCATGGTCCGCCACGCGCTCCGCCCCGCGGATGCGCTCAGCCTCGACGCGCTGGCGGCGGCCGCGCGGCGCGCGGCTCCCGTGCTGGTGCTGCTCGCGGTCGCGAGCGCGGTCGCGGCGATCGTCGCCGGCCGCGCGGCGCGCCGCGGGCGCTGGCGGCGACTCGTGAACGTCCTCGCCATCCTCGCGATCGCCTGGACGGCGACCTTCAACACGCTCCTCCATCCGGCCCTCGCGAAACCGCGGACCCTCCGCGGCTTCATGGGCCGTGTCGACCGCGTGGTGCCGCCCGGCGCGCCGCTCTACGCCTTCTTCCCGCTCGACCCCGCCGCCCGCTTCTACGCGCCGCGCGAGGTACGCCGCTGGCCGCCGCCCACCGACACCGGCCCGGCGCACCTGCTGCTCTGGGAAGACGAGTGGCGCCGTTACCGCGACGAGACGGGCCGGCCGCTCCGCCCCCTCGCCGCGAGCCGCGCCGAGCAGCCGGGCCGCGGCCACCTGATCCTCGTCGCACCGCCGTCGGGGCGGTTGACGCCGGCGCCGCCGCCGCCCGGGCTCGGGCCGCCGGCGCGCGGCTCAGAAGGGGTAGTCGATGCCGGTGAAGATCGCACTCCCCTCGCTGCCGCGGCCGACGTCGACGAAGCCGACGATCTGCGGGCGCACCACGCCGCGGAACCCGAGCCCGTAGACGAAGTGCAGGTCCGACACGGGTGAGTCGGTCACCCGCCGGAACACCTGGCCCGCCTCGACGAACGGCGCGACCTCGAGCTCGGCGTTGACGCCGAAGAGCTTCCGCTGCCAGACGCGCGTGCGCAGCTCGGCCACGCCGAGCGTGCGGTTGAAGTCGATGAAGCGGTCGCTGCCGAAGCCGCGCAGCGTCCGCCGGCCGCCGAGCGAGTTCTGCTCCCAGAACGGGGTCCGGCGGTCGCCGCTCGTGTAGTCGGCGAGCACGCGGAGCGCGAGGATCGGGTTACCCTTCCGCAAAGGCACGAAGTCCCGCCACTCGCCGCCGAACTTGACGAACGACGTGGAGCTGCCGAGCCGGCGGTCCGCCATCTCGAGGTAGGCGAGCGCGAGCGCGCCGTGCGTCGGGATGTCGAAGGAGTCCCGGCTGTCGTAGGTGAGCGCCACCTGGTGCGCCCAGTGGACGGCCGGGTCGAAGAGCCCGCGGGCGCGCAGGTTCGGATACGCCGCGCCGATGAACGGGACGTTGCGGACCTGGCCGCGCTCGACGGAGAACCGGCGGATGCGCATCCGGTACGAGAGGTTGACGCTCGGGAGAAGCCAGACGCCGGGCGTCGCTTGCGCCACCGTGTTGCGACCCGTGTAGTTGGACTCGCCGCCGAGCGGCCCGCGCTCGGGCAGGCGGATCGGTTCGGACGCCGTGTCGTTCCCGAAGCCGAAGAACCGGTCGGTCGAGTCCCGCTCGTGCACGAACGACGCGAGGACGAAGGCGCGGCCTTCCCAGTAGCCGCGGTCGGTGAACTCGAGCTCGTAGTCCTCGTCCTTGGTGGTCGACTTGCCGACCAGCACCGAGTAGCGGCGGCGCGGCGTCGGATACCCGAAGAGGCGGAACGTCGGGAAGACGCCCTTCGTCCGGTTGTACCGGACGTCGGGCGCGAGCATGTAGCGAATCTCGTCCTTCTCGTCGAGAAAGAGGACGACGCCGAGGAGCCCGCCCGTGTTCCCTTCGTTCGGATCCGTGATGATCTCCGGGATCGGGATGAAGCTCGTCGCCGGGGAGGCGGCCCGGGACCAGATGAGCGCCGCCCCGAGCACGCACGCGGTCAGCGCGCGCCGTGAACGGGGAAGTTCGTCACCACCCATCGGTCACCGAAGCGGGCGAGCACGTGGTACGGCCCGGGGGCCAGGCCGCTGGGATCGTCGCGGCGGCGTTGCGGGTCGCTCACCAGCGCGATCCGCTGTCCCGAGGTCCAGCGTCGCGCGACGTCGGCACTGGACACGAACATCTCGGCGGTGTGGCCGGCGAGATACGTCGGGGGCACGAACCCCGCCGGCTCGATCAGCGTGACGCGGCGACCCAGGTAGTACGCGAGCCCGCCGACGATCTGGTACTCCTCGGGAGCCTCGAAGACGACGTCGGTGTCGGGCGGTGTGGTCGCGAGCGCCGCGGCCACGGGTTGCCACGTGAAGAGGGGCGCGACGACGATCTCGGCGTAGAGCACGACCGCGGCGCCGCCCGCGCCCGCCACCGCCAGCACGGCGGCGAGCGCACCGGCGCGCCGGCGCAGCGCCGCGGCCGCGACGCCGATCCCGGCGACGACGACGAGCGCCGCAGCGGGCCACACCAGGCGCGAGAGCTCGGGCGCCTGGGCGATCCAGTAGACGGCCTCGAGCCGCCGGCCGTCTGCGACCAGCCCCGCGGCGCCGGCCGCCGCCGTCGCCAGGCCCGCCGCAACCAGGAGCATCCATGCGAGGCGGCCAAGCTCGAGCGCCCGCGCCCGCTGCCAGACGCGCGCCGCCAGCAGCGCTGCCGCCGGGAGCGCGGGCATGCTGTAGTGCTCGAGCCGGGAAGGCGCACACGAGAAGAACGCGAGCAGGCCTCCCGCCCAGGTCCAGAGAAAGGCGGTGGCGCGCGCCGTCGCGGCGGCGTCGCGCCGAGCGCCCCGGGCCGCTTCGCCGAGCGTCAGGGGAATGAGCAGCACCCACGGCGTCGCCCGGGCGACCCAGGCAGCCAGGAAGAAGGCCAGGGAATCGCCGGAGGAATCGCGGGGGAGCTTGCGATCCAGGAAGAAGAGCAGGTGCTGATTCACCACGTAGTCCCAGAGGAAGCCGGCATGCCGGTACCCGGCCAGCAGGTGCCAGGGAAGGACGATCGTCACCACTATGCCGAGGCCGAGCGCCGGACGAAGCCGCCGAAAACCCCACCATCCCTCGTCGCGCAGCGTGACGAGGACGAGCGGAATGGCGACGACCACGACCGGGACGAGGCCCTTCGTGAGCATGCCGGTGCCGAGCGCGGCGTACA
>VBKG01000393.1 GCA_005879585.1 Deltaproteobacteria bacterium
AAGTACGAGCTCGACGACGCGACCTGCGGGCTGAAGGACAAGGCCACGGGCAAGAACCCGGAATTCGTCGTCGGGATGCCGTTCCCGAAGATCGAGGAGAACGACCCGAAGGCGGCGTGCAAGATCGCCTGGAACTTCACCTTCGCAGGCAGCGGCGCGGGCGGCGGCGGCGCGACGTTCACGCTGAACGGCATCGACTCGGGCGGCGAGTTCCGGCGCATCAAGGCCTTCGTCCACACGATGGGGTACCAGGGCCGCCTCGACGGCAAGCTGAAGGACAACCCCGAGAACCTCGAGGGCCAGGGCGTCACCGGGGCGCTCGAGCCGCAGGACGTCGAGGGCTTCTCGGCGCTCACGAAGCGCTACTGGGACTGGGACAGCCAGGACGCGATCTGGGCGTACGTGCCCCAGACGCGCCGCGCGCGGCGCGTGAACGCGGCGACGCGGTCGGAGCCGGTGCAGGGCCTCGACATCTTCGCCGACGACCTCAACTGCTACGGCGGCAAGGTCGAGTACTACAAGTGGAAGCTCGTTGGGCAGGGCAACATCCTGGCACCCGTCGTCCAGCCGTCCCCGTTCCCGATGAAGCAGGTGAACCCGAGCCGGTACATGATCTCGACGCCGTACGAGAAGGCCGGCTACGAGGTGCCGGGCAGCAAAGGGGCGCCGTGGTGGATCCAGGACAACCTGGTCTTCGTGAAGCGGCCGGTGTGGATCGTCGAGGGGCAGTCGAGCGACCCGTACTACAACTTCGGCAAGGTCATCATGTACTTCGACCGCGAGATGTACCGCATCTACTGGAAGCTCGTGCACAACCGGGCGGGGGAGTACTTCTACACCGCCGCGTGCGGGTATCACTTCGTGAAGAACGACGACACGTTCTCGGCGGTGTTCCCGAGCCTCGTGATCGGCGTCAACGACAAGATCAATCGCGCGGCGATCGGGGGGCGGTACCAGAGCTCGTTCATCGAGCGAAACTGGGACCCGAGCTACTTCTCGCTGCGTACGCTGACGCACATGTCGGACTGAGCCGCCGGTGCGGCTCGCGACGCTCGCTCTCCTCCTCGCCGCCGCGTCGGCCGCGGGGCCGGACGCGGAGGTCCTCGAGCATCACGGCCGCTGGGAATCGGGGTACGGCGCGGAGTTCTACAACGTCGTCGGGCGGCTGAGGAACACGAGCGGCCACGCGCTACGTTACGTGAAGCTCCGCATCGAGGCGCTCGACGATCACGGCAAGGTGGTGGCGTCAACGGAGACGTACAACGAGAGTGCCGAGGCGCTGTCGGTGCCGGACGTCGATACGAAGGCGCTGCTCGCATCGGGCAAGGTGAAGCCGCTCGCGGCGGGGGCGGAGGAGCGCTTTCGGGGGAGCTTCCTCAAGGAGGAGACGCCGCGGCTCACGGAGTACCGGGTCAAGGTCGTGGATACGCCGGCGGCGAAGTAGTGGGTGGGGCCAGCTCGCGGTCGTTACGGCTCGCGCCACCAGCGGGTCATGTCCAGATCGACCACGTCGAAAGGCTCGGCGCGCACCTCCACGCTCCCGGCGTGCGTGCTTGCGACGAGCCAGCGGCCGGCCTCGAGACGGTAGACCTCGAGTGTGCGCGGGCCCGGGTCCACGATCCACAGATGGCCGACCCGCTCGCGGGCGTACACCTGCATCTTGCGCCCGCGGTCGAGCGCACCCGTGGAGCGAGAGACGATCTCGCAGGCCCAGTCCGGTGGCAGCGCCAGCGCTGCCGCGTCGGGTATGGCCGGTAGTCGTTCGCGTCGCCAGCCCGCGAGGTCCGGGACGAGGACATCCTCTCCAAAGTGCAGCTCCGGCTCGTCCAGGATCCACCAGCCGCCCGGAGCCGTCGAGCCCTCAGGAGGGCCGCCGAAGGTCCCGATGAGCGCGAAGCCGATCATCGAAGACGCCAGGGCGTGGGGCAACGCCGGTCGCGGGCTCGTGAAGAGCTCGCCGTCGATTATCTCGGCCACGAGGTGGTCGGGGACCTTGCAGAGGTCCTCATACGTCGCCCGGCGCCGTTCGCTGGTCACGTGCATGAAGATAGCATGCGGTGCGGGGCGCGGACCACGCAAGGCGCTCCGACTGCTTTCGATCAGGCATCGCCCCCGGGAACGCCGGCCGTGGCGAGGGCATCGAGCTGTTCGACCCGCCAGATCGCCTCCACCGCCGGTGGCTCTCACGTCGTGAAGCGACGTTCCCGGTCTTCCCAAACCTGGAGACTGGCATCAACGACAAGACCAGCTGCGCTCCTTGGGCGCTACAGACCTCGCTCATCGAGCGCCACGGGACGCGAGCACCGGCACACCATCTACCGGGTTCGCGTAGCACTACAGCTCGCAGCACCAGCGGGTCATGTCGAGCTCCCCGGCGGCGAACGTCGCGGGCGTAGACGTGCATCTTCCGCGACGCTCGATCGATGGTGTCGGGAGTTCTGGATGCGCGGCGCGCGCATCGAAGAGGCACCCGACCGGGCGCAAGCGACGGAGAGGGAGAGCTCGTCGTCCGCCTTCGACCCCCTGCCGTTGATGCTCGCGCGGCGGCTGAAGCATGCCGCCGCCGACGTCGAGTTCATCGACGACTTCCGGCGGGCTTACGAGCAGTGGAGAGGTCGCAGGTTTGACTCACGCACGTCCCCGGCCGCCGCGGCGCCGCGACGATCTGCCACGCCGCGCGCCCGCGGGTGAGACTGGCGTGACACAACGGGCCGCCCATCGACGTCGACCAGACATGATCAA
>VBKG01000069.1 GCA_005879585.1 Deltaproteobacteria bacterium
CGGTCTTCGGGGGAAAGCTGAGTCATCGACATCTCCTTTCAGCGGTCATGCTCCACCTCCGGCAGTGGTCACCGCTGGACGCGGTTAGTTAAAGGACGTTGAACCTTGACACGCCGACATGCGGGATACTCCGACGCAGAACGTCCACGCCCACCTCCACCGT
Organism: Deltaproteobacteria bacterium; assembly: GCA_005879585.1. Classification (GTDB taxonomy): domain Bacteria; phylum Desulfobacterota; class Binatia; order DP-6; family DP-6; genus DP-3. The sequence goes on from VBKG01000069.1 coordinate 164, forward strand.
CCACGGTTTGGTCAAGGCCGGAATGAGCGCCTGCGGGGCGTAAAACTCTCGCGCCGTGCGCCCGACCACCTGCGACAACAGGAGGACGGCGGGGAACAGGTCCTCGACAGCGACCGCGCAGTCGCCCGCGTCGTTGAGCCCCGCGAGGATGAGAAGGTCATCCTCAGACATGCCGAGCCCGCTCGCTTGTTCGGGTAACGCAGCCGCGTTTGTAGCGCCTGTGCGGGAGAGGACGCGACGACACCACTCCAGTGCCCACACCGATGCGGCGTGCGGGTCGTCGAGGAGTAGGGCGACGGAGTTCGCCAGCTCGCTCCGGAGGCCCCACGCATCTGTCGCGCGGGACGCCCACTGGTCGACGGCAGAGCGGACGACGGGTCTGAACTCCGATCGTCGCAGGGCAACCATCGCGAGTGCCAGGACCGCGTCGAAATGGTCTAGCGGCTGCACCGGGCTCCGGAGGAGAGGCAGATACAGCTGGAGTCCGATCTCGCCCAGCTCACCGACCGCCCACGCTCCCCGCACCGCGATGCTCATGACCCGTTCGCGGATCAAAGCGTGTGTCGGCGTCCATCGTGTAACGCCGACTTCACGGAGCATGTCCGCGAACCATGCCCGATCGTCCCGGAACGCCAGGAGCACCAGGTGTCCGAGCGCGTGCAAGTCGAGCCAATGTCGCAGTAGTTCCACCGGGCTGGGCGGGACGGTGCGAGATACGGCGGAGAGGAGACCCGCACGTTGCTCCTCGAGCGCGAGGGCGGTGTGCATCAGGGCCTGGAAGAACGTGACTCCGGACAGGGCATGCGGACCCGACAGGTCGTCGTACGCCTCGCGACTCAGCCGGTGCCCGGAGCCAAAAATCATCGCCTGGTGGCGCGCGTCGCTCGAACGGTGCTCGTCTGCCGCGGCGGTCGACCGATTCGGCTGCATCATGAGTGGGGGTCCTCCCGTTCGGGCGAGGCCATGGACGCACCCGGTGCGCCTCGACCCGCTCCGCGGCGGATAACTTCGGCCACCGCCTCGGAATGCGTCGCTGGGATCTCGTGCGCTGCGCCCGAGACGAGCGTCGCCGCTGCGCCGAGCGATCGGGCCGCCAGGTGTGCCACCTCCTCCGCCACGCTCCACAGGACGCCCAGAAGCGGCGATTGAGCATCCCCGGGCAGGTCGACCTCGGCCACCCGCCCTCGCGCAACGACGGGCCGCGCCACGCGGTCCCACGACGCCCCTCCGCGCGACATGCGGGCTCCGCGAGGTTCCCATCGGTAGGTTGCCACACTCGCCATATGAGCCTTGGTATGTTGAACATAATGCTATGGCAACCCCCCTTAGTTTTTACTAGGTCGGGAGGCGGTACTCGCTGGGTCACGTGCCTTGATGTACTATTACGTTCAGCATCCTTCTGGGTCACAAGGCGCTATGATGCTAGCCACAAGGAGCAGACGCGGCAGCGAGTAATCTCGGAGGCTGCGGCCGCGATCCGGAGGAAAGGACCGGAGCGCGTCCCGGTGTCAGAGATCATGGCCGCGGCTGGCCTCACCCACGGTGGCTTTTACGCGCACCTTAGATCGAAGGATGACGTCGTCGCGCAGGCAATCGGCCAAATGTTCGACGCGGCGTACGCCAACCTCCTCGCCCGCACGGAGAGCCGCCCGTCGGCCAAGGGGCTCGCGGACTACATCGACAGCTACTCGCGCCCTCCCACTGCGTGGATCTCGCTAACGGATGTCCGATCGCGGCCCCGTCGGGAGCCCTACACCATGCCGGACGTGGCTCAGCGATGAGCCACGCGTGAGGGCGTCAGGAGCCGTCACCCCCCGCGTGATGTCGGTCGATCGAGGCCGAGGCGCGATCGAACCATCGCGCGCGAATTCCGCAGGATTTGCGTCGACCTGTCGGCGTCGGAGACGGTTCGCGACAGCGCGAGCGCCCCCGCCATTTCTGCCAGTGCCGACCAGGCGAGCGCCTCGGCATTCTTCGCGCACAACTTCTTCACGAGCTTCGCCAAAGCGGCAACCAGTCGCTCGGTGCCGTCCGCGAAGCGGGCCCGTGCCAGCGCGGGCATGTTGGGCAGATCGCCCGAAAGTGCCGCGAGCGGGCAGCTATGGGCACGATCGTCGCGATGCGACGTGGCGAGATAGGCATCGATGTAGTTCGAGAGGGCGTCGGCGGGGGCTCGGCCCTCCGTGTGACGCAAGAACGACGCATACGCGTCGTCGAACATGTAGCTGATCGCCTCGGTGAGGAGGTCGTCCTTCGACTTGAAGTGCGCGTAGAAGCCGCCGTGGGTGAGTCCGGCACCAGCCATGACCTCTGCCACTCCGACGCGCTCCACACCCTTGCCCCTGATTGCAGCGGCGGCTTCGGCGAGGACGCGGGCGCGTGTTCGCTCCTTGTGGTTGTCGTCGTACCGCATCGATTTCCCGAGGTCTTCACGACGGATGTTAGCGATAATACTACGATCAGTCAACTGTGGCCGGGTTGCCCGACATACTCCAGCCCACCTCGCTTGGACCCTACTTGCGTTGACATGATGATTATCATACAACCGCCGCATGGATCATCGCCGGTTCCCTCCCGATGAGGAGGTCGCGCCCCGAGCGTGGGCGGGTCTGGCGGTCGTCGCCGCTGCCTTGTTCGTTGCGACCCTCGACGCGATGGTGCTCTACGTCGCCTTCGGCACCATCCGTCGCGACTTCCCCGACGTCAGCGCAGCCGCGTTGTCGTGGATCCTTTCCGGCTACACGATCGTCCTCGCGGCGGGGATGATCGGGGCGGGCCGATGGGCCGATCGCCTCGGTCGGCGTCGTGTCTTTCTCGCCGGAATGGGTGTCTTCACCGTGGCCTCGGCGCTCTGCGCGGTCGCGCCGGGCGTCGGCGTGCTCGTCGCCGCCAGGGTCCTGCAGGGATTCGGGGCCGCGGCGCTCACCCCCGTGTCGCTGGCACTGATCCTGCGAGCCTTCCCGAAGTCCAGGGTTCCGCAGGCCATCGCGCTCTGGGGAGCGGCGGGGGCGCTGGCCGCCGCGCTGGGTCCGACCATTGGTGGGCTCTTCGTCGAAGCGTGGGGTTGGCGCTCGGTGTTCGTCGTCAACGTTCCGATCGGCATCGCCGTCGCGATCTTCGGACGGAGGCTGTTGGACGAGTCGCGCGAGCCGGACGGTTCGCGGTTGCCCGACCCCGTCGGGACGGTTGTCGTCACCGTCGCGCTCGTTCTCCTCGCCCTCGCGATCGTTCAGTCCGGCGCGTGGGGGTGGTCGAGTACCCGGACCGTGGGAGCGCTCCTCGGCGCTGTCGTGCTGCTCGGCGCGTTCGCCGGACGGTGCGCCACCGTCCCGAACCCGGTGCTCCCGCTCGACCTCTTCTCCGAGCGCGGCTTCCGCTGGGCGAACCTCGGTCAGCTTCTCTACGGCACGGGCTTCACGATCATGTTTTTTGGGAACGTCCAGTTTCTCCGCGAGGTCTGGGGTTACTCGCCGGTCTGGACCGGGTTGGCGATGGCGCCGGGGCCACTCGTCGTCTTCCTGCTCGCCCCTCCGTTCGGGAGGCTCGCGGGACGGATCGGGCAGCGTCCAATCCTGATTCCGGGCGGGGGCATCTCCGCGGCCGCGGCACTGTTCCTGCTCTCGCGAGTGGATTCCGCTCCGGCCTACCTCGCCGTCTGGCTGCCCTTCACGCTCGTGTCGGGCGTCGGCGTCTCGATGGTGTTGCCGCTGCTCACGTCGGCCGCCGTCGCCGGTCTGCCCTCCGATCGCTTCGCCACTGGCTCCGCCGTGAACGCCGCGCTCCGCAACCTCGGACAGACGCTCGGCGTCGCCATCTTCGTGGCCCTGGCCGGACGAACGACCGGTGAGGTCCTCGCATATCATCGGATCGCCTGGTGGCTCGTCGCGGCGGCCGGCGTTGCCGTGACCGCCACGTCGTGGCGGCTTCCGCGGGTCGGTTCGGCGACGCGCGCGGTCGAGCGCGATCGTCACCTTACCGTGCTCCGACCGACGGCATCGAGGCCTTCACCGATCGTCGCCGGAGAACCAGCAACGACGCGCAGCCGTCGGGTGCTCCAGGGGGTCTCTTCATGACCGAGACGATCGTGCTGCTTCACGGTGGCGCCACGGGCTCCTCGTCGTGGAACCCGGTCGCGCGCTCACTCGCCGCGTCAGGAGCGAGCGTCTTCGCGCCGGACATGCTCGGCTACGGTGCGTCGCCTGCCCCGACCGGCTCCTACGCGATCGCGGAGGAAGTGGCGCACCTGATCCGGGGGCTGGGTCTCCAACCCCGCTCGTGCAACGGGATGATCTATGCCGTGGGGTTCGGCGGCACATTCCATCTCGTGACGCACTCGCTCGGCTCGTTGATCGGGCTTCATCTGCGACGCGCCCTCGGCGCACGCGTGGCGCGGATGACGCTCGTCGATCCGGTGCTCGTGAGCGTACTCCGCGAATACGGCGAGGACGACGCCTACGCGGAGATGGAGGAGCAGTATCAGCGCTTCATGAGTCTCTCCGCGGATCACGAGGCGGCGGCGCACTTCTTCGTCGATCACTGGAGCGGTGCCGGCGCGTGGGCGTCGATGGGAAGCCGGGGTCGCGCGATGGTCACGTCCCTCGTTCCGACGTTGCGGTTGGAGATGACCGCGGCGCAATCCGATAGAGCGAAGCTCGCGTGGTTGGCCGAGTCACCGCCGCCGACGACCATCCTCGTCGGCGAGAGGACACTCCTCGCGCCGCGCGCCGCGGCCCGTCTCCTCGGGGCCGCGCTCCGGGCGACGACCGTCGTGGTTCCCGGCGCAGCGCACATGATTCCGATCACGCACCCGGAGGCCGTGGTCGACGCCGTTCGACGCGACGGCGTTGCGCGAAGCCGAAGTGAAGGCGCGCGCGCATGAGATACCACCCCATCGGGCGGCGTGCCGCAGGTTTCCCGGCTCACGAAACGTACGACAAAGGAGAAGACACATGAGCAAGCTCGAGGGACACATTGCACTCGTCACCGGTGGTAATATCCCTATCACCGGCGGCAACAGCGGGATCGGGCTCGCCGCAGCGCAGGAATTCGACAGAGAGAGCACGCGCGTCGCAGTGAAGCTGGAGCATGTAACCCGCACCTACAGGCGTGACGCATTTGAGGTGCGCGCCCTAGACGATGTTTCTCTCACTATCCCGACACAGGGGTTCGTGGCGATCATGGGCCCTTCAGGGTCTGGGAAAACCACCTTGCTGAACCTGCTCGCGGGTATTGACCACGCAACATCAGGCAGCGTTGTGGTCGGCGACGAAGAGCTTACCACGATGAACGACCGCGAGCTGGCAGCGTGGCGCGCCCGCCACATTGGCCTGGTGTTTCAATTCTACAACCTGCTTCCCGTTCTGACCGCCTTTGAAAATGTCGAACTGCCCCTGCTCCTGACGCATCTCAGCAAAGCCGAACGGAAGACTCACGTCGAATCCGCTCTCAAGGCGGTCGATCTGGCAGACCGCATGGAACATTATCCGCGACAGCTTTCCGGTGGTCAGGAGCAGCGCGTCGCAATCGCGCGTGCCATTGTCACCGACCCGACGATTCTAATCGCGGATGAACCGACGGGCGACCTGGACGCCAAATCTGCGGAAGAGATCCTGCTTCTGCTTACACAGCTCAATCGCCAGTATCACAAGACGATCGTCATGGTCACGCACGACCCCCGCTCGGAGCGATTCGTCGACACCGTTTATCGTCTCGACAAGGGTGTATTCATAGGCTCGACGACGGGCGGTATGTCGGCCACACCGTTGCAACCCTCTGAGTAGGCGAGGAGGAGCCATGGCCAAATTCACACGCCTGATGTTCAAGAACCTGCTGCGTACCAGACGCAGAACTCTTCTCACTATCCTTTCCATTGCGGTTGCGCTGTTCATGTTTGCAGTTCTGGTGAGTCTACCAACATTTGCCAACCAGATGCTCGCCGATACAGCCTCCTCCGTTCGCATCATCTCCCGCACCAAGATGGGCTTTGCCTATCCGCTGCCCGAAGCTTACAAGCTGAAAATTGCCACGCTGCCCCATGTCGTTGCCGTTGCGGCGCTCGTCATTTACGGCGGCATTTACCATGAGGCCCGCGACCAATTTCCAAGCGTAGCTACGGATGCGGAGGAGATTGGCATGTGGTCCGATTGGGGTTTAACCGGCGTGGACGAGTTCAAAAAGATCAAAACCGCGTGCCTGGTGGCGCAAGGCACAATGCGCCGCTTCAATCTGCATGTGGGTCAGCAGATCGAGCTCCGGGGCACCGTATATCCATTCAATGTCACGTTGACTATTGTCGGGACCATCGCCAAGGGACCGGTTCCGAGCTTCTTGATCTTCCGCCGTGACTACTTTGAAGAAGCCGCGGGCAACGCTGGAATCGTGCATGAATTTTGGGTTCGCACGGATGATTCAAGGGTGGTTCCCGAAGTCGCTGCCGCGATTGATAACCAATTCGCCAATTCCCCGGCAGAAACCCGAAGCGCTTCTGAAGCAGCGGCAGTGGGCAGCATTCTGGGTCGCTACCGTATTTTCATGAGACTGGCCGCGTTTCTCGGGCTGGTGGCCGTGGTGGCAATTGGGCTGGTCGCGGCAAACACGGCGGCCATGTCCATTCGCGAGCGTCGGAGCGAGATCGCGGTCATGCGCTCGATAGGATTCCCGTCGGGCATGATCTTGAGTCTGCTTGTGGGCGAATCGTTGATTGTTGCTCTCTCGGGAGGAGCGATTGGTTGCGGGGTGGCGTTTGGACTGTTCAAGGTGTTCGCGCTCAACGCTGATGCCCTTGGCCCCTTTGTCTCATTGCATGTTCCTCCTTTTGTGTTGGCGGAGACGCTGGGCGTGGCGGCGCTCATCGGCTTGTTTAGCGCGTATGTTCCCGCGCGTGCAGCCGCGAAACGTAGCATCGTTGAGACCCTCAGACTGGTGGATTAAGCATATGACCGTTCCCCTCAAATATAATCGCCGGAGCCTGCTCATCCGTCGGGTGTCCAATTCACTGACCGTCGGTGCCATTGCCATCGTCGTCGGCCTCTTCGTTGCGGCCATGGCCATTGTCGACGGTCTCGACTCCGCGATCAAGGATACCAGTGCGCCGGACAACATGATTCTTCTCGGGCGCGGCGCCGACTCCGAGGCCAATTCGTTCATCACGCTCGACCAGTTGGACGCGCTCAAGTTTCTACCGGCCATCAAACGCGATGGCGAGGGGCACCCGCTCGTTTCACCCGAACTCGCCGAACAGGTATTTATGCCCGCCGGCGACACCTTGGACAACCTTCCCATTCGCGGGGTGCTGCCCGTGAGTATCCAAATCCATGAACAAGTGCGCCTCATCGCCGGTCGAATGTTCGCGCCTGGGCTCAATGAAGTTATCATTGGCAAATTGCTCCTGAATCAATACCCCGGCTGTTCATTGGGTGCGGACCTGAAGGTGGGCCGGCGCACGTGGAGGGTGGTGGGCGTTTTCGAGGCCGGGGGCAGTTCGTTTGAATCGGAGGTTTGGGCCGACCTACACAGCTTGCAGGAAGATACCCGGCGCGCTTCGAGTTTCAGCAGCATCCGTCTCAAGCTCGTTCCCGGCGCGGATGTTCACTCACTGATTCAGCGATGTGCCGATGATCCACGCATCAACCTGCAAGCGGAGACGGAGTCAGAGTATTACAAGGAGCAATCAGAAATAGCCGCCAACCTGCGGGTGCTCGGCTTGTTCGTGGCGGGAATAATGGCGTGCGCCGCCATTGTTGCTGCAATGAATACGATGTACGCCGCGGTGTCGGCGCGGACGACGGACATCGGCACGTTGCGTGCACTGGGGTTCAGCCCGCTAGCCATCATGACATCGTTCCTTGCGGAGTCTTCAGCGCTGGCCTTCGCGGCCGGCATCATCGGAGTGCTTCTGGCGCTCCCGGTCAACGGACTCTCGACCAAGTTCAATGGCGGCGCCGTTTCGGCGCCAACCCTTGCCTTTAGTTTTCATGTAACCCCTGCCATCGCGCTTCAAGGGCTCGCGTTTGCGATTGTTATCGGCGCCTTGGGCGGTTGGCTGCCGGCGCGACAGGCCATGCGCGTGAGTGTAGTCAACGCACTGCGGAGGAACTAGGCCATGGTCGCCGAATCAGCCGCACGCAACAAGAGCCTCGAGGCGCTGCGGATCACGCGGCCAAAGGAGAATGCACGACGGAAGCGGAGGCCAGGTGCTCTGCTGGCAATGATTATTCTGGCGGCCGCAGTTGGCGCCACAACCGCCTATGAGGTGTATTTGCGAACGCTGGGCCGCCCGCAAACCGTGCAAACCATAATGGTGTTAGCGAATCGCGGTGGTCAGCCAGGCGTGATCCTGACGGGGTCCGGCTACGTGGTAACGCGCCACAAGTATATTACGATAGGCACCAAAATCCTTGGCCAAATCGTTGCCGAGCCGATTGAAGAAGGCCAGCATGTACGGATCGGCGACCTTTTGGCCCAAATCGATGATCGAGATTACCAAGCTCAACTCAGGCAGGCTGCCGCCGGCCGCGATCTTTCAGAGTCCAAGCTCCGGTTGGATCTGGCCAGAGCAGAGCGTGCGCGACGTCTATTTGGAACGGGCACCATTTCCAGAGATGAGTATGACACCGCAATTAGCGCGGCGGAGGTGGCCGAGGCCGCACTGAAGCGAGACACGGCGGCTGTTGACTATGCCCGCTTTCAGGTGAGCCAATGCGTAATTACTTCACCCATCAATGGCATCGTGCTGCACAAATATCGTGAATTGGGCGACACCATAAACTTTGGCGGGCAGATTCAAGCCGGTGGTGGTGCGACGGACATTGTTCAACTGGCCGATACAGACGACATGCGCGCGGAAGTGGACATCAACGAGGTTGACATCGCGAAGGTCAGCCTTGGGTCACAAGCAATCGTCGCGCCGGATGCTTATGCTGACCGCCGCTTTGAGGCGTCGCTCGTGAAACTCTATCCCAAGGCGGATCGGCAGAAGGGCACGGTCAAAGTGGAGGTTCAGTTCAACAAGCCGGACCTGCAAATCATTAAACCTGAAATGAGTGTCAAGGTGAGCTTCCTGGAGAGTCAGCCACCGGCGACGCAGCGACCGCGTATCACAGTTCCAAAAGGTGCCGTCAGAATTGAGGGGGGTGAAACCTATGTGTGGACAGTACGAGAAGGTATCGTTCAACGCGTTGGCATCGTCCGCGGTCAAGAGACAGAGACTGGAATTGAGGTAGAGCAAGGGTTGAATGACGGCGACGTTATCGTCGTGTCGCCACAAGCCAACCTCGCCAATGGCGGAAGAGTTGTCGTCGGAACAGAGTCAGGCGGAAGGCTGAAATGAATCCACCATCGGCTGTGTGTTGTCATGCAACAGGACCTCAATATGATTGGACCGCACATCGCCAAATTCCGCTGCCCTGTTTGAGAGGCCGATCTTCCCAGATGCGGGAGGGAGCCGTGGTGGCCTGCGCTATGAAACGAAGGGTTGGCACAATCTTCAACGCTGCGAACGAGGGCGTTGGGGAGGCTCGCAGCGAAACGAGTCTCGCGGAGCTGGTGCGCGGCGTCGGTTAAATGGTGACAGACACTGTAACCGACACGGGCATGTTTAACGCCAAAGGAGTGACGACAATGGGTAGGCTGGCGAACAAGAATATCCTAATCACCGGCGGCAACAGCGGGATCGGTCTGGCCGCAGCGCAGGAAGTCGACCGAGAGGGCGCGCGCGTCGCCATCGGCGGCTTGAACGAGGGGTGGCTGCAGGCGGCTAAGGAGACGCTTGGAGCCGGAAGTCTCGCCGTCCGCGCGGACGTCAGCAATCTCACCGACCTGGACACGATGTTCGCCACGATCAAGCGGGAGTTCGGGCACCTGGACGGCGTCGGCGTAAACGCAGATTACAGCGAGTTCCTGTTCGTCGAAGAGGTGACAGAGCAAAGCGTCGACAAGGTGATGGCCGTCAATTTCAATAGGTTGTCTCTGTGACGCGGACGACGAGCGGGCGCTCGGCCAGGCTCGTTCGAGATGACGTTCAGGGTTGGCCGTCGGTCGCATCGCGACGATGGTGCACGAACATCGAATGACAGCAGAAGGTACTTCCAACAAGAAGGGGTGATGTAGCATGTCGAGCAACGATCAGGGGCCGGTCTTGATTTTCGGGGCGACCGGTCGCCATGGGGGCACGGGGGCCCGGGTGATCGAACGCCTGAAGGCCGCCGGCCGTAGCGTCCGGGCGGTCGTGCGCACCGACGACGGGCGTGCCGAGCAGTTGCGTCAGTCCGGGGTGCGGACGATGGTCGGCAACATGCACGACCGCCGGACTTTGGTCCCTGCGCTCGAGGGCGTCAGCTCAGTGTATGTCGCATATCCGGTCGCGGCGGGCGTCGCGCTCGCGCTAGCGAATGTGGCCTCGGTGATCCACGAGCTGGGTTCCTCGCCGCACGTCGTGGTCAATTCGCACGGCACGGTCGCTCTCGATAGCCCGAGCGGAATCTCTCGAGAGTTTGCCATCGGGGAAGAGTTGTTGGTGCGCCTCGGGGTAAATGTCACGGTGCTACGAGTCAGCGCGTTCTTCTACGAGAACGTGCTGCTGGCGCACTCGGGCACGATCCGAGAGACCGGCGTGTTCGCCAACTGCTTCGGCGACAGCCGCCCGCCATGGATTAGCGCCACGGACGCCGCCGACCTGTTCGCGGTCGCCCTGCTCGAACCGAGCACTTACGCCGGGAGCCCAATTGTCTACCCGCCGGGCTATGAGCGGCTCTCCCACCAGGAGATCGCCGACATCATTAGCGAGGAAACCGGCCGCGACGTCCGCTACCAGTACATCACCCAGGATGAGTGGATCGGTCAGCTGACGGCCGCGGCCGTCCACTCCGGAGGCCTGGTCAGCGACGCCATGATCCAGCACCTCACGACCCACGCCAGGATGACGGAGGACAACACCACGATCGCGCGGATGGATGTCGACCCCTCCGCGCTCGCAACGGCCAGCGGTCGGCCCCCGCTGTCCTTCCGAGACTTCGTCAAGCAGCACCGCGCCGCGTTCGGGGCGGTTCCCGAAGAGCCGTAGGCCGCGGCTCGGGTCCTCGCCCTATCCGGGCGGGGGCTCGGTAGCGGCGTCGTGGTTAGATTATATGGGAATCTCCCTAAAAATGCCGGAACAAACGGATTAGGAGTTATCTGTGGCCGGAGCAGAACCGTACGGAACGCTGCAATATCGCGAGATCAAGGGCAGCCGTATGGCGTACATCGACGAGGGGGAAGGCGACGCGATCGTCTTCGCGCACGGTAACCCCACCTCGTCTTACTTGTGGCGCAACGTCATGCCGCACGTCGAGGGGCTGGGGCGTCTGGTCGCCGCCGACATGATCGGCATGGGCGCCTCGGACAAGTTGTACCCCTCGGGTCCGGATCGCTACCACTATGCCGAGCAGCGCGAATACCTGTTCGCACTCTGGGATTCGCTCGATCTGGGCGACAAGGTGATTCTGGTCGTGCACGACTGGGGCTCGGCGCTCGGCTTTGACTGGGCGAGCCAGAATCCCGATCGAGTCGCGGGCATCGCGTTCATGGAATCGATCGTCACCCCGATTACGTGGTCGGAGTTTCCGGCCGATGTTCGCCCGCTGTTCGAGGCTTTCCGGTCATCGCCGCAGGGCGAGGCCATGGTGCTCGAACAGAATCTCTTCATCGAAGCGGTACTTCCCGGAGGTATTCTGCGCAAGCTCAGCGACGAAGAGATGGACCACTATCGCAAGCCGTACCTGGAGCCGGGTGAGTCGCGGCGGCCGACGTTGTCGTGGCCGCGCAATATCGCCATCGACGGCGAGCCCGCCGATGTCGTGGCGAACATCAACCGCTACAGCGATTGGTTGAGCCACAGCGATGTGCCGAAGCTGTTCATCAACGCGACGCCGGGGATGATCATCCAAGGCGGCCGGATCGGCGCGCTCATCCGGTCGTGGTCCAACCTCACCGAGACCACGGTCAACGGGTCGCACTTCGTCCAGGAGGACAGCCCCGACGAGATCGGCGCCGCGGTCGCGCAGTTCGTCAAGACGCTGCGTTCGGAGTAGCCGCCTCCCTGCGCGCAAGTATCCGCCGCCGCGAGGTCCTGAACACGTCAGGGCTTCGCCGCGGTGCGCGTTCGTGGCTCGAGGCGGGCATCCAATAGGGAGGGCTGTAGGAGCGACAACCCTCGGAAGTTGTCATAACGTTCCGACGTCAGACCCTCGACATCGCACCCTGGACATCCGCGCCAAGGCCCCCGGCTCGCGCGGTCACAAGCCATTGTGCTAGATCCGCGCCGTAATGCAGAAGAACCCGATCACCCCCGAGGGCGCTGCTTCAGCGCAGAACCCGCTGCCGCCTGTGCCCACCACGAAGATCCTGGCGATCTCCCATTTCATGGGCACGCCCATGACACCCGCCCAGCGCGCCCAGATCATGCCGCGCGAAGTGCATGACACGGTGAATGCTTATCTCGCGGGCAAGATAGACCAGTGGTATTTCAGGACCGACGGGAAGGGTGTGGTTTTCATCGTCAACGCAAGCACACCGGAAGAGGCGAAAAACATTTTGGAGAAATTCCCGCTGGGGCAGGCCGGTTTGATGGACTTTGTCTGAGGGGTCAGAGCGGGGCGAACGGCAGGAGCATCGGAACGCGTGCGGCATAGTTGCCATACGCGTTTTGCCCAAGCTCTTCGCGCAGGAAGCGCTCCTCTATTCGCGCCTTCAAATACCAGCTCGTTACGGAGCGACGGGCGGCGTGGTAGACGCGATCAGGACGAGATCGGGGCGGATACGCTCTTTGTGGGTTTTACCTTCCCAAT
>VBKG01000394.1 GCA_005879585.1 Deltaproteobacteria bacterium
AGATGCGTCTCACTGGACGTGCCCGATGGGATGGACCAGCATCAGCACGTTGAGCAGCAGGCTGTCGCGGATCCAGATCACGAGTAGACCGTCGACGACGACGAGGAATCACACCTTGGGCCAGAGATTCACGGTCGACCGGATGCCGCCGTCCGCCGCGATCACCTCACCGGTGATCGCGCGGGACGCGTCCGAGGCGAGGAACACGACCACGTCGGCCACCTCCTCGGGCGTCGAGAGCCGACGGGTGGGGATCACGTCGAGGACCGCGTCGGCCACACCCGGCTTGGCGAGGTGCTCGTTCCACATCGCCGTCTCCACCACGCCCGGCGCGACGCTGTTCGCGCGGATGCCCTGCGGGCCGTACTCCATCGCGAGGGCCCTGGTCATGCCGTCGAGCGCGGCCTTCGTCGCGGCGTAGATCGACCGCCGCGGGGCACCGCGCAGCCCCGAGATCGACGAGATGCTGATGATCGACCCGCTCCGCCGCGCGACCATCGCGGGCAGGACCGCCGCGGTGAGGAGCAGCGCCGAGCGCACGTTCGTCTGCCACAGGAGATCGAGCTCCTCGACCGTCACCGTGTGGCTGTCCTTCCGGAGCAGCGTGCCCGCGTTGTTCACGAGCACGTCGAGCCGGCCGCCGAACGCGCTCAGCACCGCGCGCGCGGCCGCGTCGGGCCCGTCCGCGGTGCCGAGGTCGGCCGCGACGACGACGGGATCGTGCGCCAACCCGCTCGCCACCGCGCGCAGCTCGTGCTCGGTCCGCGCCACGAGCGCGACGCGCGCCCCGGCGGCGTCGAGCGCCCGGGCGATGGCGGTACCGATGCCGCGGCCCGCGCCCGTGACGAGGGCCGTCCGGCCTGCGAGCGGGTCAGCCATATCCGCAGTACGGCGGTCACTGCTATCCGGCGGTCAGCGGCGAAGCAACGCTCGCCTTCCGCCCTGGCCGAAACCCGGAGCGCCGAGTGGGCATCGAACACGCCGTGATGGACCAGCGCGCAGACGGCCTCTGGGCTCTCGTCCTCGCGGGCGGAGACGGCCGCCGCCTGCAGGACCTCACCCGGCGGATCGCCGGCGCTCCGATCCCGAAGCAGTACTGTCGCATCGTCGGCGACCGCTCGCTCCTCGAAGCGACGCTCGCCCGCATCGCGCCGCTCGTCACGCGTGAGCGGACGCTCGCGATCGTCAACCGCGAGCACCTGGCACTCGCCACACCGCAGCTCCGCACCGTGCCCGGCTGGAACGTGGTCGTGCAGCCGCAGAATCGCGAGACCGGTCCCGGCATGCTCCTGAGCCTCCTCGTCCTCGCCCGACGGCGGCCCGACGCCACGGTCGCCGTCTTCCCGAGCGACCACCACATCGGCGACGAACGGAAGTTCCGGGCTCACGTCGCGCGCATGGCGCGACTCGTCGACGCGCATCCGGAGAGGATCGCGTTGCTCGGCGTGGAGCCCGAGCGACCCGAGAGCGGGTACGGCTACATCCGGCGGGGCGCCGCCGTCGCGCCGGGCGCGTTCGATGTGCTGTCGTTCCACGAGAAGCCCACGCCTGCCCTGGCCACGCGCTTGAGCCGCCACGGCGCGCTCTGGAACTCCTTCGTCATGGTCTTCCGCGTGGCACGCATGCTCGAGCTGCTGCGCGACGCGAGGCCGGGCATCTGCGCGCGGCTCGCGGCGCTCCTGGACGACCCCGCGCAGCTCGCGAGCGCCTACCCGACCATTGCCCGCTGGAACTTCTCACGCGACTTCCTGGCGCGTATCCCCGAGCAGCTGATGGTGGTCCGCGCACCCGGCATCGGGTGGAGCGATTGGGGCACCCCGGAAGCGATCGAGCGCACCCTCGCGGCCACCGGCAGCCAGCCGTCCTGGCAGCTTCCGCTCCGGGCAACGGCCTAGCGAAACCCTCGGGTGCGGGCGTACATCCAAGGCACATGAAGGCCATCGCCGTCTTCCCGGACACTCGCGAGATCCGATTGATCGATCAGCCGGAGCCACGGCTCCGGGCGCCGAGCGACGTGCGGCTTCGCATGCTCGACGTGGGCGTGTGCGGGACGGACCGCGAGATCTGCGCCTTCCAGTACGGCACCCCGCCGGCGGGCCGCGACCACCTCGTGATCGGCCATGAATCGCTCGGCGAGGTGGTGGAGGTCGGCGCGGCCGCGTCGCGCCTGAAGCCGGGGGACCTCGTCGTGCCGATGGTCCGCCGCCCCTGCCTGCACGCGGA
>VBKG01000395.1 GCA_005879585.1 Deltaproteobacteria bacterium
CGTGCCGGCGAAGTTCACCGGCACGATAGACGAGGTGACAATCGACCTGCAGGAGGTGAAGGCCGTCGACAGGGGCGAGGTCGAGGTCTCACGCAAGACTGCCGCGCTGAAGAAGGGGCTGTCCGACTAGGGAACGAACGCCTTCGATCTGCCTTGTTCGAGTACAACACAGGAGGACAGCACCGGTGAAAAAGAAACCGAGTCTCGTCCTCCAGGCGACAATGGCGGTCATTGCGACACCGCTCATACTCTGAAAGAAACCTGCCCGCACTCATCAACCCGAGGGGAGGGACTCGACGCATGCTCTTGAAGCGGACATCGGTCGCGATCTTGATTGCTGTGGCAGCGAGCGGTTGCACCCAGATGCGGAGGGACCGCTACTGCAAGTATGCCCTTCCCGCCTGGGGAGCCGCTCTCGGAGGCGCCGGCGCCGGGCTCGGCGTGAGCCAGGGCTCCGACCATGCGAGCGCCCCGGAGATCGGCGGCGCGGCTGCAGGCGGCATCCTTGCCGGCGGCCTTCTCGGGGCACTCGCCGGCCACTACTTCTGCGAGGAGGCTCCCGTCGCGCCGCCGCCTCCTCCGCCCGCGGCCCCGCCTCCGCCGCCCCCGGCGCGGCGGAAGATCGAGACGCTTCGGGGACCGCAGTTCGACTTCGACAAGTCTCATCTGTCGGCGGACGGCAAGCAGCACGTGCAGCACGCCGTGCAGGTGCTGGCGGACGCACCCACCGCCGTCATCATCGTCGAGGGGTACACGGACTCGATCGGCTCGGACGCCTACAACCTGCGACTGTCGGAGCGGCGGGCGCAGGCGGTGCGCGACTACCTGATCGAGCTGGGCATCAAGCCGTCCCGGATCACGACCAAAGGCTACGGCAAGGCCCGGCCGGTCGCCTCGAACGAGACCAAGGAGGGACGCGCGGAGAACCGCCGCGTCGAGATCCTGGCGGAGTAAGCGCTGGTGCGCGCGGGGAGCGGCGGCAGGCCGCTCTCCGCGCCGCCCGTCCCGGACGCCGTCCCGGTCAGCTCGACGGCAGCACCTTTCCAGCCTCCGTGTCGATGTGAAGGTCGAGGTAATCTCGAGCGCGGTCTGTCATCGTCGGCTCCTCACGATCGTCCGGGCCAGCCGTTCGGTTTCCATCCGTAGACCGAGCCCGATGGTCCAGGAGGGACGGATGGAGATGCGCCAGCCGCCGCGCCCCCTACGCGCGGCGGCACGAGAAGCCGCAATCTCGCTGGAGCCTACTTCCGGCCCGCCTCCTCCACCGCGACCGCGAGCGCCTCGGTATACGTGATGTCGACGATGTCGCCGACGTCGACCGCATCGAGCTTGCTCGGGTCTTTCACCTTGACGACGCTGAGATCCCCGTGTGGACCACGCAGGGTGACCTCGGACGCCGGCTTGTCGATGGCCGCGATCGTCGCCCTGACGCTCACCGTGTCGGTCACGCTACCTCCCGGCTTCTCCCCGAGCGGCGCACGGCTCACGTCGGTACTGGTGCCAACGCCGGGCTTCGCCTTCCCCGGCTTCTCCACCTTGTAGGCCATCGACTCGTGATAGGTGATGCGCAACACATCGCCCTTCTTCACCTGGGCGAGGTTCCGCACCTCGGGGCCGGCAACGATCGTGACGGTCTTGCCGTCGGCGCCCTTCAGGGTGACGTGGCGGGTCTTCTGGTTGATCCTCACCACCGTCGCGGTGCCGGTGACAGTGTTCTCGCCGATGTGTCCCGACGGAGAAGCCGGCGGGGGCGTGACGGCTGCCCGAGCCGGCGACACGGGTTCAGGCCGGGGGGTGGACTTCTTGGCGGCGCAGCCCGCGAGCGCGCCGGCGCAGAGCACGATTCCGATCGTCCTGAGCTTCATCTCGACCCTCCAATCTCTTGTCGCGGCAGCGAGCCGCAATGGCGATCGCGGCTTCCGGGCCGCCGTGCGCGAGTCAGAACTCCAAGGACCAGCCCACGATATCCCGCGCGCGCCTCGATCGTCTTGCCATTTCGCGCCAGCTCGACGGCGTCAACGCCGGAGGATCATCCGTGCATTCCGCTAGTCTCGGACGGGAATCTAGGAATCGTCGGGATCGTAATCGGTCATCTCTATCGGGGCGGGGCCGGCCCACGCTAGAGGCGTGGGGGTCACCGACCGGGCCGCAGTGACGCCAAATGGCAAGATATCCGACCGTGACACTCACGCTGCTCATCGCCGCCGCGGGTGGGCTCGGACTCCTCGCGTACGGGCACCGTCCGGCGCGCGATCATCGCCCCGCCGCGGAGACGGCGCCAGCCTTCGTGGGCCGCGAGGCGTGCGCCAGATGCCACACCGACGAGGCGCGGCTCTGGACCGGGTCGCATCACGACCTGGCCATGCAGGTGGCCGACGACCAGAGCGTGCGCGGGGCCTTCGACGGCTCGCTCTTCACATACGACGGGGTGACGTCGCGCTTCTACCGTCGCGACGGCAAGTACCTCGTGTGGACCGACGGTCCCGATGGGGCGATGCACGAGTACGAGGTCGCCTACACCTTCGGCGTGGATCCCCTGCAGCAATACCTCATCGCGTTTCCGGGCGGCCGCTACCAAGCGCTCGACATCGCCTGGGACGCCCGTCCCGCCACCCGGGGCGGGCAGCGGTGGTACCACCTGCACGCCGACGAGCACGTGGGGCCCGGCGACGTCCTCCACTGGACCGGGGCCGCCCTCAACTGGAACGACCGCTGCGCACGCTGCCATTCGACGAACCTGCGCAAGGGCTACCGACCGGAAGAAGATCGGTACGAAACGACGTGGTCGGAGCTCGACGTCTCGTGCGAGGCGTGCCACGGCCCGGGCTCGGCGCATGTGGCGTGGGCACGCGGCGACCGGACCCGCGATGTCATTGGCAAAGGGCTGACGGTCGATCTCGTGGACCGGCCATCCGCCGCCTGGGTCTCCGGCGGTCCGGCCGGCATCGCCCACCGCAGCGTGCAGCGCACCGCGCATGCGGAGATCGAGACCTGTGCCCCGTGCCACGCGCGCCGCGCCGAGCTCTCGGACGGGGCGCTACCCGGGCGCCCGCTGCTCGACGACTATGTTCCGGCGCTGCTGGAGGACGGGCTCTACTTCCCCGATGGTCAGATCCAGGACGAGGTCTACGAGTACGGCTCTTTCCTCCAGAGCCGGATGTACCGCGCCGGAGTGACGTGCAGCGACTGCCACGATCCCCACAGCCTCCGCGTGCGTGCCGACGGGAACGCACTCTGCACGCGCTGCCATGCACCCGAGCGGTTCGACTCGGTCGAGCATCACTTCCATCCCGCAGACTCGGGCGGAGCGCGCTGCGTCGCCTGTCACATGCCGGCGCGGAAGTACATGGACGTTCACGAGCGTCGCGACCACGGCTTCCGGGTGCCGCGGCCCGAGCTCGCGACGAAGCTCGGTACGCCCGACGTCTGCACCGGCTGCCACGTCGAGCGTACGCCCGCCTGGGCAGCCGATGTGATCGCTCACCGGCCGGGTGTTCACCGCCCCGGTATGCCGCACTACGGCGCGGCGATCTGGAGCGGACGGCAGGGCGCCACCGATGCGGCCCGCGCGCTCGCCGACCTGGCTCGGGACGCCGACGCGCCAACGCTCGCGCGTGCGACCGCCGTCGCGCTGCTGCGCGGCGAGCCGGCCCCGGTTGCTCGCGAAGCGCTCCGGCGCGCGGCCGATGCCCCCGACCCGCTCCTACGCCTCGGCGCCATGCGGGCCATCGAGGACGGCGATCCACGCGAAGTTGTCGCGATCGGGACCCCGCCCAGCTCGCCAACGCCGACCGGCCGGAGTCGCATGTGAATCTCGGCATCCTCGCCATCAAGCTCGGTCGGCTCACCGAGGCCGAGCAAGCGTTCCAGACGGCGATCCGTGTAGGTCCCCAGTTCGTTCCGGCGTACGTCGACCTCGCCGACGTGTACCGGAGCGAGCAGCGTGACACCGAGGGTGAGCCGCAGCTCCGAAGAGCGATCGGGCTGGCACCCGAGAGCGCCGACGCGCACCACGCGCTCGGCCTCCTCCTCGTGCGGCAACGGCGGATGCCCGAGGCATTGTCCGAGCTGGAGCAGGCAGCGCGACTGGACCCGGGCGACGCGCGCTACGCGTACGTCGCCGGCGTGGCGCTCCATTCGACCGGCGACACCCGCCATGCACTCGACCTGCTCCGGGCCGCGCACGACCGCCGCCCGGGCGACCGGAACGTCCTGCTCGCGCTGGCGACCATCAGCCGCGACGCGGGCGCTCTCGATGACGCTCGTGCGTACGCGGACGCGCTCGTCGCGGTGGCGCCGTGGGACCCGAGCGCCCGTCAGCTGCGCGAAGATCTCAACGGGAAATGAAGGCTTACCCAACACTCTGCAACCGTGTTCATCCATGCTTCTGGTGATCGCCAACGTGGTCCCGATGCTCGGCCTCACCGCGGTCCATCGGGGCGCGGACGGCCTCCTGGACCCGCGGGTCGGATCCGTCGCGACGGGGCTGTCGTGGCGTGAAATGGCAAGATATCAACCGGCAGAACGAGCATCGTGAAGCGTGCCGCGAGGTCATCGCCCGTGGGCATGAACCCGAAGGGGCCGAAGACGCTGCAGCTCGTGATCGGTGACGACTGGCCGTTCCCCATCCCACTCGCTAAGGACGAGCGGACGCGGGCGCTGGCGCTTCGACAGACGCGTACGAGCCCGATGGCGGCTGGAAGCTCGTGAGCGAGTGACGGGCCGCCGTGACACCGTACTGCGGAGGCGCGCATCGTGAGCTCCATGGCAATCGGCTGGATCGTGTTCGCGTGCGTCTTCGGTGGCGCGCTGCTCGGGATGCTTCTCCGCAGCGTGCTTCCCGAGCATCATCTGACCCAGGACTCGAAGGACGTCGTGAAGCTGGGCATGGGCCTCATCGCGACGATGGCGGCCCTCGTCCTCGGCCTTCTGATCGCCTCCGCAAAGAGCGCGTTCGACATCCAGAACAACGAGTTCAAGCAGGCTGCCGCCAACATCGTGCTGCTCGACCGTGCGCTCGCCCACTACGGACCGGAGACGCAGGCAGGCCGCGACCAGCTCCGGCGCGCCGTCGCCTTCCGGCTCGCGGTCACCTGGCCCGAGGATGCTTCCACGCCCGCGCGACTGGACACTCCCGAGACGACGCCCAGGGTCGAAACGATCGAGGCCGGTATACGCGAACTCTCACCGAAGACCGACGGTCAGCGTTGGGTCCAGTCCCGAGCGCTCCAGATCGTCGGCGATCTGCAACAGACCCGTTGGCTGCTGATCGGGGGGGCGGCCGACTCGATCCCGATGCCATTCCTGGTGGTGCTGGTCTTCTGGATCACCGTGATCTTCGCGAGCTTTGGTCTCTTCGCGCCGCCCAACGGAACCGTCGTCTCCGTGCTGTTCGTCTGTGCGCTATCGATTGCAGCGTCGATCGTTCTCATCGTGGAGATGGGCCGGCCATTCGAAGGAATCCTGAAGATATCCAGCGCGCCGTTGCGCTACACCCTCTCGCATCTCGGCCAGTAGTCCTGTGACGTACAATCACCCCCTCCCTGACCTGTCGCTCGTGGCGTGCCCCCACTGCGACCTGGTGCAGCGTCTCCCGGACCTCGCCTCGGGCGCGTCGGCGCGGTGTCCGCGCTGCAACCGGGAGCTCTGGCGTCGTCGCGAAGACTCGCTCGACCGGACGCTCGCCCTGGCGCTCGCGGCCGGCGTGCTGCTGGTGATCGCCAACGTCGTTCCGATGCTCGGCCTGACCGTGGTCGGTCGCCAGTCGTTCACGACGGTGTTCGG
>VBKG01000396.1 GCA_005879585.1 Deltaproteobacteria bacterium
CCGCGCGCATCGCACGTTCCGGACAGCACTGCGATCTCCGGTCCCTGACAGCCGCCCCCGCACGCGACGCTCGGGGTCGGCACGGGCTGGCAGGAGCCCGTCGGCTGGTCGCAGTGCCTCTGCATGCATACCTGTTCGGGGCAGTCCTGATCGACAGTGCAGCAGCCGGGCTTGTTGTCGTGTCCGCAGACCCCTTCGGGCAGACAGCTGTCGGTGGTGCAGGGGTTGCCGTCGTCGCAGGTGTCACCCGGCTGGCATCGCATGCACCGCGGAATGGGGTCGTTGTGCCCGGTGCACCCCGCGGCCGGATCGCAGGCGCGGTCGATCGTACACGGGTCCTGGTCGTCGCAGTCGAGCGGCGGCGCGACGCCGGGGACGCAGACGCCTGCCTGGCACGTCTCCCGGCCGTCGCAGCGGTCCGTATTGTCGCACGGTGTCGCGTCGGCGACCGGCGCGTTTCGGCAGAGGCCGTTCTCGCAGACGTCCGTGGTGCACGGGTTCCCGTCGGCACAGGCGGTATTGGGCCCGTTGGGACTGCAGGGCTTCTGCACGCACTCGCCGCCCGGTGACTGGCACACCTTACCGACGTCGCAGGTCTTCAGCGCACCGTGATGGCAGCCGATCTGCGGATCGCAGGTGTCCGGGCCCACGGTGCACGCATCGTGGTCATCGCAGTTGATGGCGTCGTGCCGGCAGCCCGTCGCCGCCTCGCACGAATCGAGGGTGCAGACGTTCTGGTCGTCGCAAACGGCGGTCGGGCCGCCCAGGCACACGCCTCCGCGACACGTGTCGGCGGTCGTGCAGAGATTGCCGTCGTCGCAGCCGGTGCCGTCGGCCAGGGGCTCGTTCCGGCAGCCGAACGTCGGATCGCAATCGTCCGACGTGCACACGTTGTTGTCCTCGCACGTGGCGTGCGCCGGTACACGGCAGTGGGGGTCGCAGGCGTCGCATTCGTCCGTGTTGCTGTCGTCGCATTGCTCGGGAAACTCGACGGCGCCGTTGCCGCACGTCGGGCACGGGACGAGGCAGCCGTCCGGTACGAA
The DNA here is from genome assembly GCA_005879585.1 of Deltaproteobacteria bacterium. Lineage (GTDB taxonomy): Bacteria > Desulfobacterota > Binatia > DP-6 > DP-6 > DP-3. The sequence goes on from VBKG01000396.1 coordinate 1,044, forward strand.
CGCCGCGCTGGTCGGATCGCGTCCCGTGCAGACCGGCGGGAGACAACCGCCGGCACACGGTCCGAGAGGCGGATTGATTGCCCGTGCGCCCGTGGTCTGCGGCGACGCGCTCGCGTAGGCGTCGTTCGCGCCGCCGGGTCCCGTCGCCCGCAGCACGCCGGCCACCGTGATGCTCTTCCGCCCGATCAGCAGGTTACTGGTGGCGTTGGCGGCGTCGGTGCTGTCCACCGCGCCGGAGGCGGAGATCGTCACCTGACAGCCGTCGAGCACGATCTGGCAGCCCCGGTCGTCGCGGTCGGTACAGGGCAGGGCGACGGGCTGTGGACCGTTCCCCGTGGCTGTCACCTGGCCGTCGACGGTGACGTTGCCGGTCCACTGCGAATCGGTGGCGTCGCTCCCGGCTCGCAGCCGGATCGCGCCGCTCGGCCCGCCGCCGTCGGCGTGCAGTGAGGCGCCTCGACCGACCGTGAGGTTCCGCCCGGCAATCGCGGTGATCGAGCCGCCGGGGAACGTGCCGCTGCCGGACGCGTTGAGCGAGAGTCCGGCCGCGCCCGCGTCGAACAGCACGTCGCGGCGGGCCGAGAGCGTCACCTCGCCGCCCGGACCGCCGCCGGTGAGCGAACCGACGGCGTTGATGTTGACGCTGGCGCCCGGGGTGAATTCCACGTCGTGGCTGTTCCCGATGCTCAGGACCCCGCCGCCCGTGGCGGCGCTGACGTCGAGCTTGGCGTTGACGACGACGTCGATGTCGTTGTCGTTCTCGTTGAGATCGATTTCCCCCGCGTCGCCGGTGAGCGCGCTCACGTCGAGGTTGGCATTGACGGTGAGCTTCGCTGCCGCGTCGACGCCGATCGTCCCGCCCGAGCCGGCGGTGAGGGTGGTGTTGCCCTGCGCGGCGGCGCTCATCTGCGCCCCAACGGTGATGGTGCCGGAGACGGGCGAATCGGTGCTGAGGTCCACCTCGCCGCTGTCGCCGCCCGGGGCGCCGTCGACCGTGATGCCGACGCCCCCGGTGCGCCGCATGACCATCAGCGGACCGTGGCGCGCCTCGATGCTCACGAACCCCCCGTCGCCTCCCACGCCGCCGACGCCACCCGTCCCGCCGGACGCGTCGAGGATCCCCTCGATGTCGATCGTGCCGCCGCCGACGTCGATCGTCCCGCCGCTGCCCCCGGTGAGCGGGGCCCCGATGGCCTGCACGTTCGAGCCGACGTTGAAGGCGACGCTCTCTGCGCCCTCGAAGTCGAGTGTGCCGCCCTCGAAGCCCCCCGCGGCGGAGACCGGCGCGGCCGACGGCGTGAAGGTGAGGCTCTTCGCGGCCGTCAGGCGCAGCGTGCCGCCGATGCCGCTGTCACCGCCGTCGAGAGAGACCGGCATCCCGATCGTGATCGAGTCGCTGCGCGACGTGATGTCGATCGTGCCGCCGGCGCCACCCGGATCCGTCGCCTTGGCGGAGACCAGGCTCCCCTGACCGCCGCGCAGCTCGACCGCACCGTCGGCGTCGATCGCGAGCGTCGAGCCGTTGCTGCCGGAGAGATCGATACGGCCGCGGTCGGTGAGGCTGAACCCCGGCATACCGGGGCGGCCGAGCATGCCGCCGGGTGCCGCCGCGATCGTGACGATGCCGCGCCCGCCAGCGGCGCTCAGCCGCCCCGTCAGGTGGACGCTCCCGGCCTCGATGGTGACCATGTGCGGGCCGGCGGCGATCTCCCCGCTGAGAGTCACGTCGCGACTGCCGAAGTTCAGCACGCAGACGTCGTCGGTCACCGTGATGGTGCCGTCGAGCGTGCAGCTGGTGGCGCCGCAGCACGTGGCGACGACGTCGGGGCACCCCCCGCCGGCATTGCAGACCGCGCGCGCGGACCGCGGCGTGACGATCGCGAGGAGCGCGACGGCCGCCAGCGCCCCCCGCAGCCGGCCGCTCATCGACACGCCGCTCCGACGCGGCAGCGCGCGGCCCGGTTTCCGCCGCCGTCACGGACGCGTGAGCCCCGGACGTCGATCCCGGCCCCGCCATTGCCGCGCGCCACGCTGTCCGCGATGGTGGCGTCGTGCGCGCGGCCATGCACGCCGGCGCCGTGGTTGCCGGTGGCGACCGCCGCCTCGAGGCTGCCGCCGGCGAGCCGGGCGCGAATGCCACCCCGGCCGTTGGCGGTGGCGACCGCACGCACCACCTCGTGATTCCGTCCGCGCACCAGGAGGCCGTCGCGACGGTTGCCCGCGGCCTCGTTGCCGAGCGTCCCACCGAGCGCCGCGTTGCGGCCGGCGAGCGAGAAGCCGAAGCGACCGTTCTCCGTCGCGCGGTTGCCTTCGACCCGGTACCGGAGCCCGCGGAGCGCGAAGCCGTCGCGGCCGTTGCGCGTCGCCTCGCAGCTCGTGATCGCGAAGCCGGCCCCCGCCACGTTGAAACCGTCGGCGTCGTTGTCTGACGTGACGACGTCGCCGACGTGTCCGAGCGCGCCACCGGGCGCGTCGATACCGGTGCGGAAGCTGCGGACGGCGCCCGGTCCCGTGATGGTGACCGTGCCGTCGCCGCCGACCACGCGGATGCCGACGCCGCGGTGGTTGCCGACCAGGATATGGTTACCGAGGTCGAGGACCGCGCTCGCCGCGCCGGGGCGAAGGCGGACGACGAGCCCGTCGCCGTCGCACGCGTGCTGCGTGATCGGGTCGCCGTCGCCGAGCGTCCGGCCGCTCACGAGGACGTCGCCGCAATCGCACGGCACGTCGTCCCCGCAGGGGCGCGAGCCGGCCCCGGCGACGCGGGCGAGCACGAGGTAGGAGAGCGCGACGACGGCGGTAAGCCGCATGCCGGGGCGGCAACCGAGCAACCGCTGTGCCCGTGACGGTCCGCCAGCGACCGCGGGGAACACCTGCAGGGGCGCTGGTCTCGTGCCCGCGCCATGCGGTCTGCAGTAGATGGCGACAGTGCGGGAATCGCGCGGCGCTGCGGGAAGGTCGGACGGTCGAACCGGCACGCGCATGGCGTTAGTACGAAGGTGCCGAAACGGTCAAACGGATGGTGCGGAAAGTGCGGTTTGCGCGGTCCTCCCGACCTGTGACAACCGCTTGACGCTCACGACGCCGGCGCGTCGTCGCGCCCTGGCTGCCAGGACGATTTTGTTCGGAGGTCGGCCGTGGCACCTCGCTTGCTGTTCCGGCCCTGTATGCGCACATGCGTGGCACGACATTGGCGCGCGGGGTTCACGTTGATCGAGTTGCTCGTCGTGATTTCGATCATCGGGGTGCTCGCCGCCATCGCGATCCCGCAGTTCATGGGCCGGCAGGGCAAGGCGTATGACGCCCGCGTCATCGAGGACGCGCGGAACGCCGCGGCCGCTGAAGAGGCTTACTTCGACGACAACACGGCGTACTACTCGGGGCCCTGTTCCGGGATGCCCGGCATGAGCGTGTCGGCCGGCGTCTCGTGCACGGCGACGGGCGCCGGGGCGGTGTTCTCGGTGCAGACGAGCCATCCGTCGGCGGCGCGCAGCTGCACCTGGTCGAGCTCGTCCAGCCCGAACCTCTCCTGCTCCTGAGCATCGAGGAAGGCCCGCGCGAAGAGCTCGACGTCAGGATGACGCCGAGCGCCGGAGCGTCGTTGGCGCGTCCCGCGAGGTGTCGTTCCACGAGCTGACGGAGCGCGTCGGCACGCCACCAGCCGCGGTCGAGCGTGCGTGGCGCGAGTAGCACGCGATCGAGGAGTACGCGCGAGCCGCAGCGGAGCTCCTCGTTGTAGTCGGCGAACGTCCGCCGGTTTGGACGCGCGAGGAGGACGTTGTGCGCCCCGCCTGCACGGTTGGTTCCGCATGACGCCGGGGATATAAGCGCGCCGCATGGGTGCCGCCGAGGTGCTGGTCCTCGCCGCCGTCGTGGCCGTGCTCTTCTGGCTTGCCGGGCCGGTACGGCGCCGGCTCGAGCGCTGGCTCGGCCGCCGGCTCGGGCTGCGACGCTCGACGGGCGGACGCGTCGTCGTCCTCGGGCGGCGGCGCAATGGAACCTTCTCGCGAGAGGATCGTCATGACCAATGACCCGCGCCCCAACGCCCCGGCGATGCTCGCGAGCGGCATGGTGCTCGGTCTCATCCTCTTCCTCGTGGCGGCGATCTACGGCTCGTTCACGATCATCCAGCCGGGCAACGTGGGCGTCGTGTTCAATCGGTGGTCGGGAGCGCTGAAGACGGTGGGGCAGGGCGTGGCCTGGCGGGTGCCCTGGGTGACGCAGGTGCAGTCGTATCCGGTGGCGCTCCGCACCTACACGATGGTGCAGCGCGGGGCGGAAGGTGCGATGCGCGGCGACGACTCGATCGACCTGCCCACCAAAGAGGGCCAGCACATCCGCCAGGACATCTCCGTCACCTACAACACGAGCCAGGAGAAGTCGGCGGACGTCTTCCGCTCGTTCCGCGGCGCCGACATCGGCGACATCGAGTCGACGTTCATCCGGCGCACCATCATCACCGTCGCGCAGAACGCCGCCGGGCAGATGTCGCTCACCGACCTCATCTCCAATCAGCGCGGTCTGCTCCAGTCGCGCATCCAGGAGGACCTCCAGCAGGAGATGAACAAGATGGGGTTCGTGGTCGACAAGGTGAACCTCGGCGCGAGCCACCTCCCCGACATCATCGAAAAGCAGCTCCAGCAGAAGATGGCGGCGCAGCAGCAGGCGCAGCAGGCCGAATACGAGCTGCAGCGCCAGCAGACGCTCGCCAAGGCGAAGATCGCGGAAGCCGAGGGCGACGCGCAGTCGACGCTCGTCAAGGCGAAGGCGCAGGCCGAGGCCAATAACCTGCTGCAGCAGACGCTCTCCGCCCTGCTCATCCAGAACAAGGCGATCGAGCGCTGGAACGGCACGCTGCCGCAGTTCACCGGGGGCGGCGCGATTCCGTTTCTCAACCTGAAGGACCTCGGCGACAGCCACCCGCCCGCCAGCCGCTGAGCGCCCCGGTGCGTGCTTGCTCCACCTGGACCGGACGTCTATTACCCTTGAAGGGACGATGGTGAACCCCGACGAGATCCGACGTCGCATCGAGACGGCGCTGCCGGGCGCCCGCGTGGAGGTGGCGGACACCACCGGGGCGGGCGATCACTTCGAGGTCCAGGTGGCGGCCCCGGGCTTTGCCGGCAAGGGGCTCGTCGAGCAACATCAGCTGGTGTACGGGGCGCTCGGGACCTTGATGCAGGAGATCCACGCGCTGTCGCTCCGCACCTCTGCAGCATAAGGAGAGACGACGATGGCCGACGTGATCGAAGACATCCGGCGCGAGGTGGGCGAGAACAAGGTGGTCCTCTACATGAAGGGGACGCCGAGCTTCCCGATGTGCGGGTTTTCCGCCGCGACGGTGAAGGTGCTGCGCGAGATCGGCGTGCCGTTCAAGGCCATCGACGTGCTCGCGGAGCCGGAGAAACGTGAGGCGATC
>VBKG01000397.1 GCA_005879585.1 Deltaproteobacteria bacterium
ACGACGAGCGGCTGGCCGACTGCGACCTGGTCGCCCGGGGTGACGAGGACCGCGAGGACCTTGCCCGGCATCGGGGCGACCACCGTTCCCGAGCCGGCGCCGCCGGCAGCCTGGCGCGTCTCCTCGCCGGTTTCGAAGGTGTAGACCCGGCCGCCGAGGGCGACGAGCAGCCGATCGCGCGTCCGCGCGACGACGGCGCGGACGATGCGGCCGTCGAGCTCGATCGCGTGCTCGTCGACGGTCGCGCCGCCCGTTGCCGTCGCGCGTTCGGATGCGACCCAGGCGATGTGATGCGTCTCGCCGTCGACCGTCGCGGTGAACCCGGAGCCCTCGGGGACCAGCCGGACCGCATGCTCGGCGCCCGCGTGTCGGAGACGGATGTCCATCGTCTAGCGCTGTGCCCCGAGCCGCCAGGCGCCGAGCGTCTCCCAGGGCGTCGGTGCCGCTGCGCGCTCTCCGCCGGCGCTCGGCGCGGCGGGGCGCGACAGGGCTATCGCGGCCGCGATCGCGGCGGCCGTCGCGTCGGGACCGGCGGGGCGCCAGTCGGCGAGGTGCTCGGTCAGGAAGCCCGTGTGGGTGTCGCCGGCGAGGAACGCCGGATGGGCGAGGACGTCGAGCAGGAAGCCGAGGTTCGTGGTCGGTCCGAGAACGACGGTCTCCTCGAGCGCGACGCGGAGCCGTCGCACGGCCGTCGCGCGGTCTGCCGCCCAGGCCGAGATCTTCGCGAGCATCGGGTCGTAGTCGACGGGCACGACCGTGCCGGCTACGACGCCGGAATCGACGCGCACGCCTGGGCCCGCGGGCTCGCGCCAGGCGAGGATCGGTCCCGGACTCGGAAAGAAGTTGTGCGCGGGGTCCTCCGCGTAGAGCCGGACCTCGATCGCGTGGCCACGCGGGACGACGTCGGACTGGCCGAACCCGAGCGTCTCTCCCGCGGCGATGCGGAGCTGCGCGGCGACGATGTCGATGCCCGTCACGAGCTCCGTGACGGGATGCTCGACCTGCACGCGGGTGTTCATCTCGAGGAAGTAGAAGCGGCCGTCGGCGTCGAGCAGGAACTCGACGGTGCCGGCGTTGGTGTAGCCAACCGCCCGTGCCGCGGCGAGCGCCGCCGCCGTCATCTCCGCGCGCAGGCGGGGCGTCAGCGCGGGGCAGGGTGTCTCCTCGACGATCTTCTGATGCCGGCGCTGGATCGAACACTCGCGCTCGCCGAGGTGGATCAAATGGCCGTGGCGGTCGCCGAGGACCTGGACCTCGACGTGGCGCGGCCGGCGGAGGAGCTTCTCGACGTACACCCGCCCGTCGCCGAAGGCCGACTCCGCCTCGCGCGAGGCGGCGGCGAGCGCCGGGCCGAGCTCCTCCTCGCCGGCGACGGTGCGCATACCCTTCCCGCCGCCCCCGCCCGCGGCCTTGACCAGCACCGGGTACCCGAGCGCCGCGATCTGGCGGCGCGCGGTTGCGACGTCGGCGGCCACGAGCTCCGTCCCGGGGACGAGCGGCACGCCCGCGCGCGCCACCGTCGCCCGCGCCGCGAGCTTGTCACCCATGGTGGCGATCGCCTGCGGCGGCGGTCCGATCCAGACGAGACCCGCGGCCTCGACCGCCTCGGCGAAGGCGGCGCTCTCGGCGAGGAAGCCGTAGCCGGGATGGACGGCGTCCGCGCCGGCCGTACGGGCCGCGCCGAGCAGCGCCTCGATGTTGAGATACGACTCGCGGGCGGGTGGCGGTCCGATCGCGATCGCCTGATCGGCCGCGAGCACGTGGGGGGCGCCACGGTCGGCCTCGGAGTAGACGGCAACTGTGCGCAGGCCCGCCTCGCGGCAGGCACGTGCGACCCGGACGGCGATCTCTCCGCGGTTGGCGATGAGGACGGTGCGCATGGAGATGGCGGGTGGTCTAGCGGCTCCGGGGGAGGCGGGCAAACCGGCGGGCGGATGGCCAGGTGGGCTCGCTGGAGATCAAATCGTCCGGTGCGGTGGCCGGTCCTCGGGCTCGCGGCGACGCACGGCGCGGCAGCATTCGATCGACGTTCTATCGGCGGCCACAGCCGTGACGATGATTTCCCGTATATTGACATGCAAATCAGATTGCTATACTTTAGTGCCGATTCAAGCATGTCAGCACCTCATCAGCTCACGTTCCGGATTCGCACATGGGGCGGGCAGCGCCGCGGTGCAGGTCGTCCTCCGGCGCCTGGACGGCGTCGCGTGTCGCACGCCCGTCGTCCGCCACACGACCGGCACTGCCCTGTCCACGTGACGCTACGCGCCTGCAAGGGATTGCCGTCGTTGCGTGACACCGAGGTCTTCGGTGCGATCCGCGCCGCCCTCGCGCGCTCGTCCGGTATGACGTTCAGGGTCCTGCACTTCAGCGTGCAGATGGACCATGTGCATCTTCTGCTGGAAGCTGACGCCTCAGTCGATCTCCGGCGTGGAATACAAGGTCTCGTGATTCGCGTCGCGAGAGCGATCAATCACGCGCTCGGTCGCCGCGGAAAGGTTTTCGGCGACCGATACCATGCGCGAAGCCTCCGGACTCCGCGCGAAGTGA
>VBKG01000398.1 GCA_005879585.1 Deltaproteobacteria bacterium
TCTCGTCGACGAGGGCGTCCTCGGCCCCGAAGACCGCGTGGAGCTGCTGGAGGGGGTGATCGTCGCCATGGCACCGCAGAACGAGCCGCACGCCGCCGGGGTCCGTCGCGTGGGGCAGGCACTGTTTCGGGCGGTCGGTGACCGGGCCGTGGTGCAGGTGCAGCTCGCTCTGATCTCTGGCCAGCACTCGGTTCCGGAGCCCGACGCCGCCGTGCTGCCGGGCACGGTTGCGGACTACGACCGGGCGCATCCCAGGACGGCGCTCCTCGTGGTGGAGGTGGCCGACACCTCGCTGAAGCAGGATCATCTCACCAAGCGCGCCATCTACGTGGCCGCCGGCGTCCCGGAGTACTGGATCGTGAACCTCCGCGACGACTGCGTCGAGATCCGGCGCCGGCCCGAGCCGGAAGCGCGCCGCTATGCGAGCACGGCGATCGCCCGCCGGGGCGAGCGAATCGAGCTCACCGCCATCCCGGGCGTCACGGTCGCCGTGGACGACCTCATGCCGTCGCCCGCTACCTGACGAGGGGACGGTCTCGCGTGCCGAATTGACAGGGCGCGCGGCGCGACTCTAAAAGGGCGCCGCGCCCTCCCATGGTAGGCCCCTCGTCCACGCCCGACGTGGCGGTCATCGGCGGCGGCCCCGCGGGATCCGTGGCGTCGACGGTGCTCGCCGACTCGGGCCACCGGGTCGTTGTCTTCGAGCGCGAGCGGTACCCTCGCTACCACATCGGCGAGTCGCTGCTGTCGGCTACTCTGCCGATCCTCGATGCGATCGGCGCCACGCCGGCGATCGAGCGGCACGGTTTCCTCCGCAAGCCGGGGGGGACTTTCCTCTGGGGGCGGCAGCCAGAGCCGTGGAGCTTCTCGTTCCGCGAAGATCCGGGCGGCCGGCCGTACGCCTTCCAGGTGATCCGCGCGGAGTTCGACCAGCTGTTGCTCGACAACGCGCGCCGGCACGGGGTGGACGTCCGCGAGGAGCACGCCGTGCTGGACGTCGACACCGGTGGCTCGCCGCCGGTCGTGCGCGTGCAAGGCCCCGACGGCCGGGCGTTCGCGGTGATGCCTCGCTTCGTGATCGACGCGAGCGGTCAGTCGGCGGTTATTGGGCGGGCAGCGCGGTTGCGTCGTTTCGACGAGTTCTTCAAGAACCTGGCCATCTTCGGCTACTTCCGCGACGCGGAGCGCCTGCCCGGCGAGCTTGCCAACAACATCCTCTCGGCGGCCTTCGTCGACGGCTGGTTCTGGTACATCCCTCTCCACGACGGGACGATGAGCGTCGGCGCGGTGGTGGACACCCAGCGCTGGCGCGACATCGCGGCCGGCGACCCCGAAGGAACCTACCGCGGACTCATCAGCCGTTGTCCGCCGATCGCGGCGCGGCTGCGTCACGCAACCCTCGCCTCGCCGATCCGGATCATCCGCGACTACTCCTACGACAGCGCCCGCTTCACCGGCCCGGGCTACCTGCTCGCCGGCGACGCCGCTTGCTTCATCGACCCGGTGTTCTCGACCGGCGTCCACCTTGCGTGCCTCGCCGGCTTCCTCGGCGGGCGCGCCGTCGCCGCGATCCTCGCCGGCGAGCAGCCCGAGGCGGAGGCCCTGGCCGCCTACGAGCAGACGTACCGGGGCGCCTTTCAGCGCTACCTTCGCTTCCTCTATTTCTTCTACGATCACAACGAGGATGCCGACTCGTACTTCTGGGCGGCGCGGCGCATCCTCGCGCACGCGCCGTCCGACCTCTCGGTGCGGGAGGCATTCGTCCGCCTGATTTCAGGCAACGGCGATTGGGACGCCGCCGCCACCCTGGTCGCTCGTGAGCATGCCCGGTGGGTGGACGGCATCCGCGCCGGACGCGCCGGGGCCGTCCCCGGCGTCGATCTTCTCCGCGTCAGCCTCGCCCGGCGGCTGACGGGGCTCGACTGACGCCATGCGCGTCCTCCTCATCTCTGCCAACCAGGAGCGCAGCCCCGACCCGGTGGCGCCGCTCGGGGTGTGCTACGTTGCGACCGCGGCTGCCGCGGCGGGCCACGACGTCCACATCTTGGACCTCTGCTTCAGCACCGATGTCGCCGCCGACGTGGCCGCGGCCGTCGCCGCGCACGGGCCCGAGGTGATCGGCGTCTCGCTGCGCAACGTCGACAACTGCGCCTACCCGGACACGATCTCCTACTTCCCCCACTTCCGTCGCGTGGTGGAGGCTTGCCGTGCCGCGAGTCGGGCGGTGATCGTCCTCGGGGGCTCGGCATTCACGACCATGCCTGCGTACTACCTGCCGGCGCTCGCCGTGCCGTACGGCGTCGTCGGCGAGGGTGAGGTCGCCTTCGTGCGCCTGCTCGAGCGGCTGGCCGCGCGGGCGGATCCCCGCGACGTCGGCGGCGTCGCCACGTGGAACGCTGCGACGGGCGCCCTCACGATCGTACCGCCCGCGTGGCTGCCGTCGCTCGACGCGCTCCGCGCCGAGCGGCGCTGGATCGCGAACCGCCTCTACTTCGAGCGCGGCGGGATGGGGAACCTCCAGACCAAGCGGGGCTGCCACTACAAGTGCACCTTCTGCGCCTACCCGGTGATCGAGGGACGCGGCATGCGGACGCGCGATCCGGCGGGAATCGCCGCCGAGGTGGAGCAGCTGCTGGACGAGGAGGGTATCGACCAGTTCTTCGTCGTCGACAGTGTCTTCAACGCGCCGCGCGGCTACGCCGAGCGCGTGGCCGAGGCGCTGCGGCCGCTCGGACGGCGCATCCGCTGGTCCTGCTTCGTCACCCCGGGCAACTTCAGTGCCGAGCTCCTCGACGCGATGCTCGAGGCCGGATGCCAGTCGATCGACTTCGGGACGGACGCCGGCGCCAGCGCGACCCTGCGCGCCTTTCGCAAGAGCTTCAACGTCGACGACATCCTCGCCGCCTCGGCGCTGTGCCGCGCCCGCGGCGTGCCCTTCTGTCACAGCCTGCTCTTCGGCGGTGAGGGAGAGACCCGGGAGACGGTCGCGGAGACGATCGCCACCATGGACACGTGCCAGCCGACCGCCGTCACCGCCATGTGCGGCGTGCGCGTCTATCCCGAGACGCCCTTCGCCGAGACGCTCCTCGCGCGCGGCGAGGTGTCCAGTGTCGAGGCTCTCTACGAACCCTACTTCTACTTCGCGCCCGCCGTGCGCGAGGGGCTCGCCGAGGTGATCCGGGCCGCCGCCCGCGAGCGGGGCAACTGGCTGCTCCCCGGCGACAAGGTCAACGACGAGGAGCGGCTGTTCGCGACGCTCCGCGGGCGGGGGTTGAAGGGCGACCTCTGGCGTTACGTCACCCGCCTGCACCTCGGCCGCGCGCTCGCCCCGGGCACGCCGAAGGCCAGCTAGCTGGCGAGCGGATGCCCGCCACCATCGCCCCCCCAGACCCGCGCCTCTACGTCATCCTCGCCGAGGCCGGCTTCTCCGACGACATCTTCAATGCGCGCCAGCACCGTGGCTGCGAGCTCGTCGAGCAGTACGTCCTCCACCTCGCCGTGGACCTGGTCGAACGGCTGGGCCTCGATGGCCCACTCGCCGAGGGCCGGGGTGTCGACGATCTTCTCCGCGAGCGCGGCTTCGCCGCCGGCTTCCGCCTGCCGCTTCGCTGGTTGCTGGAGCGGCTCGTGGCGGCGGGGCTGCTCGTGCGAGAGGGCGTCGCATATCGGCTGCCGCGACCGCTCCCTCCGGCGGCGCTCACCGAGCTGCGTCACGAGGGTCTTGCCTGCGACCCCTCCTATGCCCCGACGTATGCCCTCCTCGACGAGGCCGCGGCCGTCTATTCGCGCGTCGCACGCGGGGAGGCGAGCGGCGAGCGGGCGCTCTTCCAGAGGGTTGC
>VBKG01000070.1 GCA_005879585.1 Deltaproteobacteria bacterium
CGTACGCGATCGGCTCCACGGCGATCATGGCACGCCGAATAGCACGGGCCTCCGGCCCGGAGCCACACCGCGCCGACAGCCCCTACTTGCAGATCAGCGTGCGGCCGTGGGCCTTGAAGACGCAGGACGGAGCCGGCGCGACGCTGAACAGCGCCTCCCCGCACTGACCGGTCCTCGCCAGCGGCGAGTCGATCACCATCGTGCCCCTGGCCGGCATCCGCGTCGGCGACATCGGATAGGTGCCGTTCTGTCCGACGACCACGAACTTGAGCCAGCCGGGCCTCTTGCGCCGCGCGCGGATCCTGATCCTGACGATGCTGTCGAGCCCGCTTCGATTGCGGTAGCGCCACACGGTGTTGCGCTTGTTCCGCTTCCATCCGATCCCGCGCGTCGCATCGAAGCCGCCCGGCACGATGACGTCGAGCATCGAGGAGCCGTCGGCGTCGTCGATCAGGACGCGCACGCCCTTCGTGGACGGGTCGATCGGCGGCGACACCGGCACCGTGATGATGCCCTTGAACCGCATCCTCTCGCGGCCCGGAGCGGTGAGCCGTGCGAACCGCATTCGCGGCTTCACGGCGAACACGGGCACGATGTTGGTGCACGGATCGCAGGCGTCGCCGATGCCGTCGCCGTCACCGTCGTCCTGCGACGGGTCCGCCGTCGTCGAGCAATCGTCCAGCGCGTCGCAGAGCCCGTCGCCGTCGCTGTCTGGCTGCCCCGTGTCGTCCGGGCAGTCCGCGGCGGCGCCACTGCACGTCTCGGCGACGTCGCACTCGGCCGCGGCGTCGCGGCACACGGTCCCGGCGGGCACGAAGGCATCGGCAGGGCAGTCGTTGGCGACGCCGTCGCACGTCTCGTCGAGATCGCAGTCGCCGGCGGCGGGCCGGCATGTCGCGGTGCTCTTCACGTCGGCGGGGCAGTCGACGCTCGTGCCATCGCAGTCTTCCTCGAGGTCGCAGATGCCGGCCGCGGGGCGGCACGGGGTGCCGGTAGCGGCGATGTCATCGACGGGACAATCGTCGGTGATGCCGTCGCAGACCTCGTCGACGTCGCAGCCGCCCGCGGCGGGCCGGCAGACGGCGGTGCTCTTGGCGTCCGCGGGGCAATCGTCGCTCGCGCCGTCGCAGACCTCGTCGAGGTCGCAGACGCCGGCCGCCGCGCGGCAGACCGCGGTGCTCTTGGCGTCCGCGGGGCAGTCGACGCTCGCGCCGTCGCAGTCCTCCTCGAGGTCGCAGACGCCGGCCGCCAGACGGCATGGCGTCCCGGCGGCGGCGACGTCGTCGGCCGGGCAGTCGTCGGCGATGCCGTCGCAGACCTCGTCGACGTCGCAGACACCGGCGGTGGGCCGGCAGACGTCGGTGCTCTTCGCATCGGCCGGACAGTCGACGCTCGCGCCGTCGCAGTCCTCCTCGAGGTCGCACACGCCGGCCGCGAGGCGGCACGGAGTGCCGCCGGCGGCGACGTCATCGGCGGGGCAATCGTTGGCGACGCCGTCGCAGACGTCGTCGATGTCGCAGACACCGGCGGCGGGCCGGCAGACGTCGGTGCTCTTGTCGTCCGCGGGGCAGTCGACGGTCGAACCGTCGCAGTCCTCCTCGAGGTCGCACACGCCGGCCGCGAGACGGCAGGGGGTGCCCGCCACGGCGACGTCGTCGGCGGGGCACTCGTCGGCGATGCCGTCGCAGACCTCGTCGACGTCGCAGACGCCCGCGGCGGGCCGGCAGACGTCGGTGCTCTTGTCGTCCGCGGGGCAGTCGACGGTCGCGCCGTCGCAGTCCTCCTCGAGGTCGCAGACGCCGGCCGAGAGCCGGCACGGGGTGCCGGCGACGGCAATGTCGTCGGCGGGGCAATCGTTGGCGACGCCATCGCAGACCTCGTCGACGTCGCA
>VBKG01000071.1 GCA_005879585.1 Deltaproteobacteria bacterium
GCCGTGGCCCGGCAGACCGCCGTGCTCTTCGCATCGTTCGGGCACGTGGCGCTCGACCCGGTGCATGTCTCGGCGACGTCGCAGACGCCGGCGGCCGCACGGCACGTGGTACCGCCGGCGACGAAGCCGTCGGGAGGACAGCTGTTGCTGACGCCGTTGCAGCTCTCGGGGACGTCGCAGATGCCAGCGGAGGCCCGGCAGACCGCCGTGCTCTTGGCATCATTCGGGCACGCGGCGCTCGACCCGGTGCAGGACTCCGCGACGTCGCAGACGCCGGCCGCTGCCCGACATACGGTGCCGCCGGCCGTGAAACCGTCGGCGGGGCAGGTGTTGCTCACGCCGTTACAGGTTTCCGCCACGTCACAGAGGCCGGCCGATGGCCGGCAGATGGCCGTGCTCTTGGCGTCGTTCGGGCATGTGGTGCTCGACCCGCTGCAGGTCTCCTCGACGTCGCAGACGCCGGCGGCCGCCCGACACGTGGCGCCGGCGGCGGCGAACGCGTCGGCGGGGCAGGTGTTGCTGACGCCGTCGCAGCTCTCGGCCACGTCGCACAGGCCGGCCGCGGCCCGGCAGACGGCGGTGCTCTTCGCGTCCGCGGGACAGGTCGCGCTCGACCCGGTGCACTTCTCCGCGACATCGCAGATGCCGGCGGCCGCGCGACAGGTCGTACCGCCCGCGACGAAGCTGTCCGCCGGGCAGCTGTTGCTGACCCCGTCGCAGCTCTCGGCCAGGTCGCAGATGCCAGCCGCGGCCCGGCAGACGGCCGTGCTCTTGGCGTCGTTCGGGCACGTGGAGCTCGACCCCGTGCACGTCTCCGCGACGTCGCAGATGCCGGCGGCCGCGCGACACGTGGTGCCGCCGGCGACGAAGCCGTCGGGAGGACAGCTGTTGCTGACGCCGTTGCAGCTCTGGCCGCGCGACACGTGGTGCCCGCGGCGACGAAGCCGTCGGTGGGACAGGTGTTGCTTACCCCGTTGCAGCTCTCCGGCACGTCGCAGAGGCCGGCCCAGGGCCGGCACACGGCGGTGCTCTTGGCGTCGTTCGGGCACGTGGAGCTCGAACCCGTGCACGTCTCCTGGACGTCGCAGACGCCGGCCGCGGCACGGCAGACCGTGCCCGCGGCCTCGATGGCGCACGCGGAGGAGCAGCAGTCCCCGCTCGTGACGTTGCCGTCGTCGCACGCCTCCGCGGCCTCGAGGACGCCGTTGCCGCAGACCGCAGCCTGGAACGTGACGATGGTCGCGGCCCAGTTGCGAGCCGGGTTGATCGAGCCGTTGGCGAGGTAGCTGCCGGTGGCGGCGACGATGCGGTACTCGGGGTCGATGGCCACGTTCGAGTCGGGGCTGCCCGAGGTGCCGGTTCCGGTGTTGGGTAACGCGGTGTAACCGGCACCCGCGGCGAACGGATCGTCCTTCTTCGTCTCGACGCCGATCGAGCCGAGCAGCAGCTCGCTGGCCTGAGACGTGGTGGCCGTGGCGGCGGTGGTGGGTGTGACGCTGTTGCCGGCGCCAGTCTGGGTCTTGTCGACGTAGCCAAGGCCCGAGAACTCGTTGATGCTGAGCGCCCGAGAGCGGACGGAGGGGTGGGTGACCGTGATGGTGTTCCCGAACACGAGCGCGGTGACGACGCGAGCCGAGAAGACCACGGTGCGGACGCCCGTCGTGCCCGACCCGTTCGCGAAGTCCATCACCTTGCTGTACGAATTCCCCTTCGAATCGGCGCAGGAGACCGCACCCGCGGCGGGATCGATCGCGAAGCTGACGAGCAGCGTGTGGCCGAAGACCACGCCTCCCGCCGGAACGGTGACGGAGAGCGAAGTCCCGGTGGTGCTGCTCTCGTTGATGCCGACGTTCTTGACGAAGGCGATCGCGGCGAGCGCCTGGGGAGCGTTCGCGATCTGGACGGCCGCGCCCAGGAGGATGGCGAAGAGCGGACCCCCGCGCCGGGTCGGCACTCGGCTCGACCTGGCCGTGGTCTCGTCGGACCTCACCGTCGTTCTCCTTCCCATTCTGCTTGCGGGCGCGTGTCGGCCGCAGCATGCGGCCCGCCAACGGCGTCTTTCGGCCGAATGGGGCAGACACTTGAGCAACGTCCCGATCAGGCGGTCGGCCGCTTCCGGTGCGGACCACGCCGCGGCGGCGGTCGTTCCGGAATCCGGCTACTTGCAGACGAGGGTGCGGCCGTGGGCCTTGAAGGCGCAGGACGGAGCGGGCGCGACGCTGAACAGCGCCTCGCCGCACTGACCGGTCGTCGCGAACGGCGAATCGATCACCATCGTGCCCCGTCCCGGCATCCGCGTCGGCGACATCGGGTACGTGCCGTTCTGTCCGATCACGACGAACTTGAGCGAGCCGGGCGTCTTCCGCTTGCCGCGGATCCTGATCTTGACGATGCTCTCGAAGCCGGTCGGATTGCGGTAGCGCCACGCGGTGTTGCGCTTGTTCCGCTTCCAGCCGACCCCGGTCGTTGCGTCGAAGCCGCCCGGGACGATCGCGTCGAGCATCGAGGAGCCGTCGGCGTCGTCGATCAGAACGCGCACGCCCTTCGTGGACGGGTCGATCGCCGGCGACACCGGCACCGTGATGGTGCCCTTGAACCGCATCTTCTCGCGGCCCGGAACGTTGAGCCGCGAGAAGCGCATCCTCGGCTTCACGGCGAACACGGGGACGATGTTGGTGCAGGGATCGCAAGCGTCGCCGATGCCGTCGCCGTCACCGTCGGACTGCGTCGAGTCCGCGGTCGTCGGGCAATCGTCGAGCGCATCGCAGACGCCGTCGCCGTCGGTGTCCGGCTTGCCGGTGTCGGCAGGGCAGCTGGCGTCCGAGCCGGTGCAGACCTCCGGCAGATCACAGCTCGTGCTCGCGCCGCGGCAGACGATACCGGCGGCGACGAGTGCGTCGGGAGGACAGTCGTCGCCCACGCCGTCGCAGTTCTCGGCGACGTCGCATTCCCCGGCTACGGGCCGGCAAACGGCGGTACTCTTGACGTCGGACGGACAGCCGGCGCTGGCCGCGTCGCAGCTCTCGGCCAGGTCGCAGGCGCCTGCCACGGGACGGCACACCGTGCCGGCCGCGACGAACCCGTCGGCCGGGCACGCATCACTCACACCGTCGCAGCTCTCCGCCACGTCGCAGATGCCGGCGGCGGGCCGGCACACGGCGGTGCTCTTGGCATCCGCGGGACAGGCGGCGCTCGCGCCGTCACAATCCTCTTCGAGGTCGCAGACGCCGGCCGCGGCCCGACACGGCGTGCCGGCGCCGACGAACACGTCGGCCGGGCAGTCGTCACCGACGCCGTCGCAGCTGTCGTCGACGTCGCAGATTCCGGCCGCGGCCCGGCACACGGTGGTGCTCTTGGCGTCGGCGGCGCAGTCGACGCTCGAGCCGTCGCAGTCCTCCTCGAGGTCGCAGACGCCGGCCGCGAGGCGGCAGGGCGTGCCGGCGACCGCCACGTCATCGGTGGTACAGTCGTCGGCGCCGTCGTCGCAGGTCTCGTCGACGTCGCACACACCGGCGGCGGCCCGGCACACGGCGGTGCTCTTGGCGTCGGCGGGGCAGTCGACGTTCGTCCCGTCGCAGTCCTCCTCGAGGTCGCAGACGCCGGCCGCGAGGCGGCAGGGCGTGCCGGCGACCGCCACGGTGGCGACCGCGTCGGCAGGGCAGTCGTCCGCGACGCCGTCGCAGCTGTCATCGACGTCACAGACGCCTGCCGCCGCGCGGCACACCGCCGTGCTCTTGACGTCGTTCGGACAGCTGGCGCTCGATCCCGTGCACTTCTCGTCGACGTCGCACACGCCGGCGGCGGCCCGACACGTGGTCCCCGCGGCAAGGAAGCCGTCGGCGGGACAGTTGTTGCCCACGCCGTCGCAGCTCTCTGCGACGTCACAGATGCCCGCCGACGCGCGGCAGACGGCCGTGCTCTTGGCGTCGTTGGGACACGTGACACTCGATCCGGTGCAGTTCTCCGCGACGTCGCAGACGCCGGCGGCGGCGCGGCACAGGGTCCCGCCGGGCGCGAAGGCGTCCGGCGGACAGCTGTTGCTCACGCCGTCGCAGCTCTCGGCCACGTCGCAGAGGCCGGCCGACGCGCGACAGACCGCCGCGCTCTTGGCGTCGTTCGGGCAGGCCGCGCTCGATCCGGTGCAGGTCTCGGCGATGTCGCAGACGCCGGCGGCCGCGCGACACGTGGTGCCCGCGGCGACGAAGCCGTCGGCGGGGCAGCTGTCGCCGACGCCGTCGCAGCTCTCCGCCACGTCGCAGATCCCTGCCGATGCACGGCAGACGGCCGTGCTCTTCGCATCCGCCGGGCACGTCGGGCTCGATCCGGTGCAGGTCTCCTGGACGTCGCACACCCCTGCAGAGGCGCGACAGACGGTGCTGGCAGCCTCGATCGCGCAGGCGGAGGAGCAGCAGTCGCCGTCGACCAGGTTGCCGTCGTCGCATGCCTCGGTGGCCTCGACGACGCCGTTGCCGCAGACGGCGGCCGGGAAGGTCGCGATGGTCGCCGCCCAGTTCTGCGCCGGGTTGATCGACCCGTCGGCGAGGTAGCTGCCGGTTGCGGCCACGATGCGGTATTCGGGGTCGATCGAGACGTTCGAATCGGAGGGGCCCGAGGTGCCGGTTCCGATGTTGGCCAGCGCGGTGTAACCCGCGCCGGGGGCGAACGGATCGTCCTTCTTCGTCTCGACCCCGATCGAGCCCAGGAGCAGCTCGTTCGCCTGGGAGGTGACGGCCGTCGAGCCCGAGGATGGTGTGACGTTGATGCCGGCGGCGGTGTGGGTCCGATCGACGAAGCCGATGCCCGAGAACTCGTTCATGCTGACGGCCCGTACGTCGACGGAGGGATGGGTGACGGTGATGGTGTTCCCCGGCACGAGCGCGGTGACGATACGAGCCGAGAAGACCACGGTGCGAACGCCGGTCGTGCCCGATCCGTTCGAGAAGTCGATGACCACGCTGTAGGAATTTCCCTGCGTGTCGGTGCAGGAGACGGCGCCCGCGACCGGATCGATCGCGAGGCTGACGAGCACGGTGTGGCCAAAGGCCACGCCTCCCGCCGGGACGGTAACGGAGGTCGTCGTCCCTGTGATGTTGTCCGCGAGGAACCCGACGTTCTTGACGAATGCGATCGCGGCGAACGCCTGCGGAGCGTGCGCAAGCTGAAGGGCGGCGCCGAGAACGATCGCGAGGAGCAGGCCCCGGCGCCGGGTCGACGCTCGGCTCGACCTTGCCATGCTCCCATCGGACATGCTGACCACCGTCGTTCTCCTTCGATCCCGCTCGTTTCGGCCGCAGCGTGCGCTCCGCCAAGAGCGTTTCTCGGCCGAATACTGCAGACACTTGAGCGACGTCCCGATCAGCTGGTCGGGCGCCGCCGTCCGCTAGCGGATTTCGGACCGTCGCCGGGGGTTCGCCGCGCCGCGGGACGGGGCCGCCCCAGGTGGCAATATCGTGACGGCGCATGAGACGCGCGCCGCCGAAGCGACGCTCCGGCCGGGTGCTAGTCCCGCGGGCGCACGGTGAACAGCCGGCCCTCGTAGCGCAACTCGACCGCGTCCGGGAGGATACGGGCGACCTCGACGTTCCCCGCGCTCTCTCCCTCGTGCAGCGTGACAAGCGTTCCGTCCATGGCGAGGACGACGCTGCGCCGCTCGGCGGACGGCGAGTAGACGAGGAAGCTCAGGCGGACGGCAGGGCGAGCGACAGGACGGTTGTCATTACGCGGCTCGACCGCTGCCACGACCGGAGCCCGTGGCTCCTCCGCGGGAGCGACGGGTGCCGCCGCCGCAGGCTCGGATGGTCGCGGCGCGTCCGGCGTCGACGGCGCGACGCGCGGAGGCGGCGGCGCCGGCGTGGCCACCGCAGCAGGCGGGGGTGCCGCGCCGGCAGCGGTGGGCGGCGGAACGGCCGGAGCGGCAGACGGAGGCGTCGCAGAGACCGCCTCGGCCGGCGCCGGCACGGCTGGTGCCGCTGCCGGCGGGGGTGGCGGTACCGCCGCGATGGCGATGGGTGGCTCGCCGGCGGCCACGGGCGGTGCCGCGGGCGTCGGCGGCGCCGCGACAGGCGGTGCCTCCGCTGCCGCCGGCGGCGCCGGGAGCTCGGGCGCATCCGCGACCTTGGGCGTCGGAGCCGCGGGGGTCACGTGTGCAGGCTCGGGCGCGACCGACCGCTGCGGCGATCTCAGCACGAGGGCCGCGACTCCCGCGCCGGCGGCGAACGCCACGCCGACCGCGAACGCCGCGAGACGGAGCTTCGAGCGTCTCTCCGGCCGCGGCGCGACGGTGCCTGGCTTCCAGCGTTCGGCGGCTTCGACCTTCTCGAGGGCGTCCAGGATCGAGCTCACGACGTCCCTCCTCCGGTCGAGCCGAGCGTCGGTCGGGGATAGCCGGCGATGTCGTACAGCATGATGCGCGTCAGCGGCCCGGGGTGCCCGTCCGCGACGAGGAACCGGTTACGCTGGAACTCGAGGACGGCGCCGCGCGTCGCGCCGTCGAAGAGACCCGTCTCCGGCCCATGGTACGTGCCGGCGCGCCGGAGGAGTCCCTGCAGGCGGCGCACGCCGCCCGACGGCTCGCGCGTGATCGATCCGATTGCGTCGAAGTCGCGCCAGAAGACGTGCGCGCGCCCGAACCAGGCGCGGTCGAGGAACGCGCGGTCGACGGGGATCGACGCGTCGCCGACGACGAATGTCGCGCCGGCGGTGGAGAGGCCGACGACGGTTGCGTACCGGACGCCGTCGGCGCCGGGGACGTTCAGCTCGAGTACCGCCGGCAGGTCGAGCGCGCGCAGCAAGCTGCCGTTGGACGATACCAGCAGGTGCTCGAGGCCGCGGCGCATGGCCGCGCCGGTGAAGGCGCCCGCGTCCGCGGGCTCGCGCGGTCCGAGCGTGCGGACGCTCCACGCCGTGAAAACGGCGTCCAGGGCTTCGTGGGCGCTCGACCGCGTGTCGAGCGCCCGGAGGCGCTGCTCCATGGCCGTGGTGTCCGATAGGGAGGCGCCGGAATCGCCCGGCGGGGCGGGAGGAGGTGCGATCGTGGCTGGCGGCGCGGTCGCGACCAGCGCGGCGTCCGGCGCCACCGCGACGTCGCGCGGAGCCTCGTCGGCAGGGGCCGGTGCGGACGGAGCGGCATTCTGCGCCTCGGCAGCCGGCGCGCTCGGTGGCACGTTCGGGGCGACCGGCTCCGGCGCCGGAACGGATGCCGGATCCGGCGGTGGCGACAGCCGTGCGGCGCCGACCGCGATCACCGCGAGGCATGCGGCGGCACCGACCGTCGAGAGCGCGGCCCATCGCGAGGCGCGACGCCGCCCGGGCAGCGGCACGACCGCGATCTCGTTGTACGCCTGGCGGACGGAGCGTCGCCGGACCGTCCGGCGGTCGTCGGCGAAGGCCGCGACCATGGCGCGATGCGCGATCATGTTGATCAGGCGCGGAACCCCGCCCGAGTGCCGATGGATCAGCCGCAGCGCCGGCCGTGTGAAAATGCGGCTGGCCTGGCCCCGGCTCGCGATCGCCAGGCGGTGCTCGATGTACGCCGCGGTCTCGCGCCGCGTGAGCGGCCCGATGTGCCAGCGGAGCGTGATCCGTTGGTTCAGCTGCACGAGCTCGGGGTGGAGCAGGAGCATGCGCAGCTGGGGCTGCCCGACGAGGATGATGCGCAGCAGCTTCTCGGTGGTGGTCTCGAGGTTCGAGAGGAGCCGGAGCTGCTCCAGGACCTCGACCGCGAGCGCCTGGGCCTCGTCGATGACGACGATCGCCTGGCGGCCCGCCTTCCGCTGGGCGAGCAGGTGACGGTTGAGCGCGCCGACCAGCTCGGTGCGGCTGTCGGTGTCGGCGCGCAGGCCGAATTCAGCGTTGATCGTCTGCAGCAGCTCGAGCGGCGAGAGGACGGGGTTGAAGACGTAGGCCGTCGCGGTGTCGGGAATGGGCCCGGTGAGGAAGGCGCGCAGCAGCGTCGTCTTCCCGGTGCCCACGTCGCCCGTGATGCAGACGAAGCCGCTCGACTCCGAGAGGCCGAGCTTCAGGTGTGCGAGGGCGTCGGCGTGCTTCCGCGACAGGAAGAGGTAACGCGGGTCCGGCGTGAGCCGGAACGGCGCGTCGGCGAGCCCGAAGAACCGCTCGTACATCCTGCCGCCCGTGCGATTTTATAGAGGAGCCCCCGGCGTCGCGCCAGCGCCGTCGGCGCGACAGGCGGCCGAAGAGCGGATGATCACGGCAGGTGGCGCTCGAGGAACGCGTCAGTCGCGGCATTCGCACGCCGGTTGGCGTCGCCGCGCCAGCTCACCTGGAACGCGTGGGGCGCGCCGTCGAGCAGGAGCAGCTCGCTCGGCTTTCCGGCACGCTCGAGCGCGGCGTGCATGCGCTCGGACTCGCGATACGAGACGACGGCGTCCGCCGTGCCGTGGATCAGCAGCACCGGCGCTGTCGCGTGGCTCGCATGGTGCACCGGAGACGCGACCCGCACCCACGCCTCGTCGGCCACGCGTTCGCCGAGCAGCTCGCGGATCGGATCGAAGCCGTCGGGCAACGGGCGCCGCCGCGCGAGGTCGTACGGGCCGTAGTGAAGCACGATCGCCCGCACGGTCTCGGCGACGCCGTCGAGCTCCGCGGGCAGCTCCGGCGCCAGCTCGGGAACGGCTGCCGCCAGGTGCGCCAGCATCGCGAGGTGCGCGCCCGCCGACAGGCCCATCAGCGCGATCCGGTCGGGATCGATGCCGAGCTCGCCGGCGTGCGCGCGGACGTAGCGGAGCGCGCGCCGGACGTCGTGGAGCGGCGCCGGGAAGCGGTGAGCCGGCGCGAGCCGGTACGAGATGGAGATCGTCGCGATGCCATGCCGGGCGAAGTGGAGCGCGTTGCCGGCGGCCTGGCTCGGGTCGCCGTGGACCCAGGCGCCGCCATGGACGAACACGACCGCGGGCGCGGGCCCGGTGACCCGGCGCGGCCGGTAGTGGTCGTACCGCAGCGGTACGCCGTCGGCCGACGCGTAGACGACGTCCTCGACGAGCTCGTGCGTGTCGGACTGACGGGGAATGCCAGGCACCTGGCGGGGGAAGCTCATGCGCAAGGGCTATCACAGGAGCCCGCGGTGCTGGAACTTCGGCGGGCTGCCGGGTAGCCTGGCGGTTGGTGCGACCGCTCATCGGGATCAGCAGCTATGGCCGCGCGGGCGAGCGACAGGTCTTCTCGCTGCCGTGCGAGTACGTCGACGTGGTGCGGCTGGCGGGCGGCGTTCCCGTGGTGCTGCCCGCGGTCGAAGGAGAGATTCCCGAGGCCCTCGAGTCGATCCACGGGCTCATCCTCCCGGGTGGCGGCGACATCGACCCGGCGCACTACGGCGGCGTCCGCCACGACGCGAACTACGGCATCTCACCCGAGCGCGACGGCTTCGAGATGCAGCTCGCGCGCGCCGCGCTCGCGCGCCCCGACCTGCCGGTGCTCTGCATCTGCCGCGGCATGCAGCTGCTGAACGTCGCGCTCGGCGGGGATCTCGTGGCCCACATCCCCGACCGCTACGGCGAGCAGGTCATGCACCGGCGCCCCGAGCGCATGCCGGTGGAGCACGAGGTGCGGATCGACCCGACGAGCCGCATCGGCGCGCTCCTCGGCACCGAGCAGCTGATCGTGCAGTCCGTGCACCACCAGGCCGTCGGCCGTCTCGGCCAGGGGCTGCGCGCCGTCGCCTGGAGCCCGGACGACGTCGTCGAGGCCGTCGAGTCGACGGACCATCCCTTCGTCCTCGCCGTCCAGTGGCATCCGGAGCTCGGCGCGTTGAGCGACGCGCGCCAGCGACGCCTCTTCGACGAGCTCGTCGCGCGCAGCCGGGCCCGCTTCGCCGGAAGCCGCCGCCGGGCGACGTCGCACGGGGCCGGCGCGCCGGTCGCCGACGTCAGCTAGCTAGACAGTCAGCTGCCGAACGCGCTGTCGGCGCGCACCGTGGCGCTGCGCCCCACCGAGACGATGCGGCCGATGTACGCCCCGCGATAGCTGCCATGCGGTCCGAGCAGGACCGTCGCCGACGGCGCGAACACGGTGCCGGCGACGGCGGCGCGCGGCCCAGCGCGGAACACCGACGCCGTGCTCGCACCGAGGTCGAAACGGACGCGATCCGCGCGCAGCGGCGCGCCGGCGCCGAGCTGGGCGCGCGGCGCGAGCACGATCCGTTCGAGCACGCCGATCCGGCACGCGTCGATGCAGACGAGGCGCCCGTTCGGGGCAATGCGGATCGAGCGCGCGGTGTAGCTGCCGCCGGCGAGCTGGAGGAGCGCCCCCCTGCCCACCATGACGTCCCGCAGGCTCGCCGCGGGGAGCGGCGCCGTCCCGGAGAACGGCCGCACGCGGACGTCGGTTCCGCCCGGGACCACGGCGACCGGCGCGAGCAGGGTGGGATCGACGAGCGGCGGCGTGAAGGCCCGGCAGCCCGGCAGCGCTCCGCCGCCGACGACGGGTCCACCGACCGCGCCGCCGCCGTGCGAGAGGACCACGAACCGGCAGAAGAAGCGGCTGGCGGTCGCGTCGTTATCGAGCCGGATCATGTCGGCGGCGACGGTGCCGCCGATGCGGACGTGGTTCCGGAGGACGAGCGTGCCGCCCGCCGTCCCGACCGCGCCGGCGGTCACCCGTGCTCCCGGACGAAGGACGGTGCGCTGCAGGCCGAGGACGGCGTATTCGCCGAGCAGCGGCTGCGCGCTCGAGCGCCGCGCGGTGGCGGCGAGGCTCGCCAGGACGAGCAGGCCGATGACCGGGAGGCGCCGACGGAACATCGCTCACTCCCCCGCCGCGCGCGCGAGCCGTGACAGCGCCCACTCGCGCGTCACGACCGGGAATAACGGCGGCGGTCCGTCGCCGCGCAGGACACGCGCCAGGACCGGGAGCGCCCGGACCAGGAGTCCCGCGTCGGTGAACAGCCGCTCGGGCGGCTCGAGCATGTTGAAGATCCGCATCAGCGCTCGGAAGATCGCTGCATCCACCCGGCTCGCGGGCAGCATCCCCCGATCGAAGAACCACCCAAAGGCCCCCTCCGCAAGCCCCAGGAGCCACGCGCGCGGATCGGTGACCTTGGGGCCGCCGCGCGCGCCGAGCGTCCGGCGGTCTCCGGCGACGGCGGCCTCCCAGAACGGCCGCAGCTCGCGCTCGCTTTCGCGGTCGAGGAAGCGCGCCGCAGCCGTCAGGTCGCGCGGGTAGCGGCCGAGCGCCTCGTCGAGGAGTGCCGCCTGCACGAGCGCGAAGGTCGAGCCCCGGCCGTAGACCGGGTTCGAGTGATATGCCGCGTCACCGATCGTGAAGAATCCGGTTGCGACCGGACCATCCCGGTCGACGAAGCGTCGCAGACGGTTTCGGAGCTGCCCCATCACGAGGACCGGCGTCGCGGGCCCGTCGATCGGCGTCGAGACGGCGCGCGCGCGCCAGGGCGCGACCGCGGGAAACGCGCGCAGGAACGCCTCGAACCGCGCCGGGTCCGACAGGCCGTGGAGCGAGGGGTCGTCGACCGGGGCGCCGACGCTGATCGAGAACGACGCGCGGTCGCCGGGGAAGATCGCGACCTTCACCCACCCGAGGTCACCGGCGACCAGTCCGGTCGTGCCGCGCGGCGCGCGGCCGCGGTGCAGGCGGTAGAAGCGCGTGTAGTAGAACATGCCGGTGTCCGCGCAGAGCTCGCGCGCGGGCGCGGCGCCGATCGCGCGCAGCCACTCCGGGCCGCGCGAGCGCCGTCCGGTGGCGTCGACCACCAGCGCCGCCGGCAGCACGGCGCCGTCGGCGAGTCGCACGCCGTCGACCGTGGGACGCCGGCCGTCGCGCCGCGAGGCCGACAGGCCCGCGACGGACACCCCCTCGCGCAGCTCGATGCCGGGTCGCATGCGCACGCATTCGCGGAGCGCCCATTCGAAGGTCGCGCGCCGGCAGGCGAGGAGGACGACTTCCTCGTCGCCGTCCTCGTGGGCGAGCGTGATGCCGGGAGGCGCGATCTCCGCGAGCCCGAGCTCGCGGACACCGAGCGCGCGCAGGCGGTCGAGCAGCTCGGGGAGGTGGGCAAGAAGGACGAGGCGGAGACGGGCGAGGAACGCATGCGAATGGCGGAACTGTGGAACGCCGGGGCGTTGCCAGGTGCCGAAGGCCGACTCCGGATCGCCGCAGTCCGTCCGGACGTCACGCTCGAGGACGACGACCCGCGGGTAGTGGCGGGCGAGAAGGCGAGCCGCCGCAAGGCCCGCAATGCCGCCGCCGAGGACGACGGCAGGCGGATCGTCGGCCGCCATGCGCATCGTCCTCCTATAGCCGTCGGCGTGTGGTGGCGACCAGCCGCCGCGCTACCGAGCTTCTGGCTCCGTGGTGGAGGGCGGCCGATTGCGCGCCGCCTCGGCGGGCTCCAGCGACTCACGCCCCGGATGCAGGCGCAGGCGCTTGAGCGCCGAGACGGCTTCTTCGGGAGTGCCGAGTGGCGGGACGACCTCGTCGAGGGGCGCCGGGAACGGCGTCCGCTCGTCCGGCTTGTCGGTTCCGCCGATGGCCGCCGCGCTTCCGAGGGTGATCGCCGCGAGACACGCCGCGGCTGCAATGCCGCGTCTTCTCACGTCGCGAGCTTACTGCAGGAAGCGGGCCGCGCAAGGGGGGTCGCGCGACGCGGGCGCTCCGCGACGCGATTCACGACGGCCGCACGATCGTGCTGCCGGAACCGCCCACAGCGCATTGCGTCACCAAGGGGCGGTCGGATACAGCTTTGCGGGCCGCCGTCATGGACCATCGCGATCTCGTCGTCGAGCAGTTCACCAAGCAGGCGATCCCGTTCTCGACCGCGCCGGGCATCCAGGATCGTGACGCGCTCGCGCTGCTCGTCGCCGCGACGCGCGCCGGCGCCGACGACGCCGTGCTCGACGTCGCCTGCGGCCCCGGTCTCGTCGTGTGCGCCTTCGCGGCCGTCGTCCGCCATGCGACCGGCATCGACCTCACGCCGGCGATGATCGAGCGGGCCCGGGCGCTCGCCGCCGAGCAGGGCGTCCGCAACGCCAGCTGGCAGGTCGGCGACGTCCTGCCGCTGCCGTTCGCGGACGCGTCGTTCACCGTCGTCGTCAGCCGCTTCGCCTTCCACCACTTCCCGAACGTCGACGGTGTCCTTGCCGAGATGACGCGTGTGTGTCGTCCCGGCGGGACGGTCGCCGTCGTCGACGTGATGGCGTCGGAGGATCCCGCGAAGGCCGACGCCTTCAACCGGATGGAGCGCCTGCGCGATCCGTCACACGTCCGCGCGTTGACGCAGGCCGAGATCGAGGCGCTGTTCCCGCGCGCCGGGTCGCTCGCGAGCGACGGCCTCGGTCTCGGGACGCGACGTGCCGGCGCGCGCATCCGCTTCGCGTACCCGACCGCGATCGCCGTGTCGTCGCGACGGCGCTAGGAAGCCGACCCGAGATACATCTCGGGTCGGGACCGGACAGGGAATTGTACCGTTCGATGGCCTGCGCGAGCGGCGTGTCGCGGCCGGCAAAAGCCGGCGCGACAAACGAGATACGCACGACACCCCGAGGCGTCTGTGGCGATGGGAGACAGAAGGGATCGACCTCCCGCGCGTACCGCGCATGCCGCGCTGGCTTCGCCAGCCGCGGCACGCCGGTCGCGCGTGGTACTACCCCTTCACGCTCGCGTCTGGCTCCGACCCGAGACATGGGTCTCGGGTCGCGCCGCTAGGACCGCATCGGCGGCGGCCTCGCCGCTGCGGACGCAGTCGGGGACGCCGACGCCGCGGTACGCCGCGCCCGCGAGTGCGAGGCCCGGGACGGCGGCGGTGCGCGCCTCGATCGCGGCGACGCGCGCCTCGTGTCCGACCTGGTACTGCGGCATGGCGCGCCGGTGGCGATGGACGCGGACGAGCGCGGGGCGCGCGGTGACGCCGAGGAGCGCCGCGAGATCGGCCTCGACGGCCGCGCGCAGGGCCGCGTCGTCCAGGTCGACGAGCTCCGGGCGCAGCGCGCCGCCGACGAAGGCACGCAGGAGCTCGTGGCCCTCCGGCGCGCGGCCGTCGAACTTCCGTGATGGGTAGCTGCAGGCGAGGATCGACCGCTGCTCGATCGACGGCACGACGAAGCCGAAGCCCGCGAGCCCGCGGGGCAGGTCGGTGCCACGATACGCGAGGGTGACGATGGCCGAGGAGGCGTACTCGATCGCCGCGAGCCCGTGCGCGAGGGTGGGATCGACCTCCGCAAGGAGCGACGCCGCGACGTACGACGGGACGGCCACGACGACGGCATCGACGTCGTGGACCGCGCCGGTCGTGACGACGCGCCAGCCGTCGCCCTCCCGCGCGAGGCGCTCGACCCGGCTCCCGAGCCGCACCACGCCTTCCGGCAGCCGGCGCGCGAGGTCGGCGACGAGCCCGCCCATCCCGTCGGCGTGCGTCATGAAGAGGCTGTAGCGCGCCCCCGCGTCGCGGGTCCGCGCCGTCGCGCGCAGCCCGCGGATCAGGCTCCCGTGGCGACGCTCGAGCTCGACGAAACGCGGCATCGTCGCGCGGAGCGAGAGCCGCTCGGCGTCGCCCGTGTAGATGCCGCCGAGGAGCGGCTCGGCCACCCGCTCGAGCGCCTCGCGGCCGAGTCGCCGGCGGACGAACGCCGCGATGCTCTCGTCGCCCTCGGCGCTCCCGCGCGGCAGCACGAGATCGAGCAGCATGCGGAGCTTCCCGTGCCACGAGAAGAGCGGCGACCCCGCGAGGTTCCAGAGGTCCGTCGGCGCGAGGAGCGCGAAGCCCTCGGGGACGGGGACGAGCCGGCCGCCGCGCACGATGTGAACGCGCCGGTCGTCGGGCCGGGTGCCGACCAGGCGTCGCTCGAGGCCGAGTCGCGCGCACAACGCGACGGCCCAGGGCTTCTCGGTGATGAACGCGTCGGCGCCCGCCTCGATCAGGAAGCCGCCGCTCCGCTCGGTCGCGATCGTTCCCCCGAGCCGATCGTTCGCGTCGAGCAGGACCACCTCGAGGCCGCGCCCGGCCTCGACCAGACGGAGCGCCGCGGCGAGCCCGGCCACACCACCGCCGACGACCGCGACCCGTTTCACCGCGCGGCCTCGCGGACGAGCTCGGCGAGCATGCGGACGAACAGCGGATGGTCGTTCACCGTGGGCACGCGGACGAACCCGAGGCCGGCCGCACGCGCCGTCGCCGCCGCCTCGACGTCGAGGTCGTAGAGCACCTCGACGTGGTCGGCGACGAAGCCGATCGGCACGACGACCGCGTCACGCGTGCCGGCAGCGGCCAGGGCGCGCAGGGCGTCGTTGACGTCGGGCTCGAGCCACGCCGCGCCGGGACTGCCGCTGCGGCTCTGGTACGCCACCTGCCACGTCCGGTGTCCGAGGCGATTCGCGACGGCGGCGGCCGAGGCGGTGATCTGTGCTTCGTACGGCGAGCCCGCCGCCATGGCGCGCGGCACGCTGTGTGCCGTGAAGACGAGCGCCGCCGCGGCGCGGCGCGCCGCGTCCATCCCGCCGATCGCCGCCGTGGTGCGCTCGGCCGCCGCCGCGATGAAGAGCGGATGCGCGTGCCATTCCCCCACCCACCGGATGGCGGGGGCGCGCGTCGCCAGCTGCGCGCCGGCGTGCGCCACCGCGTCGGTGTAGCGCGCGCGGCTCGCCTCGGTGGAGTGCGGCGCGAGGATCACGCCGACCGCCTCGCGCCGGCCGTCGTCGGCCAGCCGGCCGAGCGCCTCGGCGATGTACGGCTGCCAGTTCCGCATCCCGACGTAGACGGGAAGCGCCGTGCCGCCGTTCGCGAGCGCGACACGGAGCGCGTCGGCCTGTGCGAATGTGATGGCATTCAACGGCGAGCGTCCGCCAATCGCGTCGTAATGGCGCGCGACCTCGGTGAGCCGCTCGCGCGGCACGCCGCGCCCGCGGACGACGTTCTCGAGGAACGGCATGACGTCCTCGCGCCGGGTGGGTCCGCCGAAGGCGATCAGCAGGACGGCGTCGGCCGCCATTCCGGCCGTCAGCGGGCCGACAGCTCGTGCACGGCGTCGACGAGCGCGTGGACGTGGTCGACGGGCGTCTGCGGCAGGACGCCGTGGCCGAGGTTGAAGATGTGTCCGGGGCGGCCCGCCGCCTGGCCGAGGATGGCCGCGGCGCGCCGGCGGATCTCGGCGACCGGCGCGAGGAGCGCCACCGGGTCGAGGTTGCCCTGGACGGCGACGTCGTGCCCGAGGCGGCTCCAGGCGGCGTCGAGGTCGACCCGCCAGTCGAGGCCGATGACGTCGCCGCCCGCGGCGCGCATGCCCTCGAGGAGTCCCGCCGTGCCCGTCCCGAAGTGGATGACCGGCGTCCCCCGCCGGACGCTCCCGACGACCGCCCGCACGTGCGGCAGGACGTGGGTCCGGTAGTCGTCGGGCGAGAGGCAGCCGACCCAGCTGTCGAAGAGCTGCACGGCATCGGCGCCGGCCTCGACCTGGGCGTCGAGGTAGGCCGTCACCGCGCGCGCGAGCTTCTGCATGAGCGCGCGCCACGCGCCCGGGTCCGTCGCGATGAATGCCTTGGTGCGCGCGTAGAGCCGCGAGCCGCCGCCCTCGATCAGATAGGACGCCAGCGTGAACGGTGCGCCGGCGAAGCCGATCAGCGGGATCGCGGGCGGCAGCGCCCCCCGCGCGCGGCGCACCGCCTCGGCGACGTATTCGAGCGCGCCGGGCTCCGGGTCGCGGAGCCGGTCGACGTCGGCGGCCGTACGCACCGGGTGCCGGATCGTCGGGCCGTCGCCGCGCGCGAACTCGAGCCCGGCACCCATGGGATCGAGCACGAGCAGGATGTCGGCGAAGATGATGGCGGCGTCGACCCGCAGCCGGACCGCAGTGTCGACCGTCACCTGCGCGGCGAGATCCGGCGTGCGACAGAGCTCGAGGAATCCGGTCTTCTCGCGGATCGCCCGGTACTCGGGCAGGTATCGGCCGGCCTGGCGCATCAGCCAGACGGGCGTGTAGGGCGCCGGCTGGCGGCGGCACGCCGCGAGGAACGGCGGAGTCTCCACTCGTCGAGAGCTACGCGAAGGCCTCGCGCGAATCAAACACCGTGCCGCTCAAGTTCCGCCGCAGGCAGGCCGATACTCCCGCCCGTGAGTGAACTCCAGGCGGGCCCTGGCTGCGTCGCCCGGCACGCCGCCTCGCTCCGCGTCGCCGACAACATGTCGTCGCGCGTCGAGTGCGTGCCGGTGACCGCCACACTCCGCGAGGTCGCGCGCATGCTCGCCGAGCACGCCATCAGCTGCCTCGTGGTGCTCGACGGGGATGCGCCGGTGGGGATCGTGACCGAGCGCGACGTCGTCCGGTACGCCGCGCGCGACCCGGAAGTCTGGGCGAGCACGCCCGTCCGCGACGTCATGAGCCATCCGCTCCACGTGACCGACACGAGCGCGAGCGTGGCCGACGTGATCGCGTCGCTGGCGGAGCACCGCGTCCGCCGCCTGCCCGTGCTGACGGGCCAGGGTCGCCTCGCGGGCATCGTCACCCAGACCGACCTCGTGCGTGCCGCGCACCACCACCTCCAGAGCTACGCGGCCGAGCTCGAGCGTCTGATCGGCGAACGCACGGCCGAGCTACGCGAGAGCGAGCGGCGGCGGGACGACCTCGTCGACCTCACGGTGCACGACATCAAGAACACGATCTGCGTCGTCGAATCGGCGCTCGACATGATGGGTCTGGATCCCGTCGGCGCGGCGAGCTACGTCCCGCTGATGCGCCGCGCGGCGCAGCGCATCGGTCACCTGGTGTGTACCCTCCTCGACGTGAGTCGTCTCGACAGCGGCGCGATGCCGCTTCGCGTGCAGGACGTCCCGTGGGCATCGCTCTGCGAGCCGGTGCTCGCCGAGACCGGGCTCATGGCGCAGGCGAAGTCGATCGCGCTCAACCGGACCGGCGAGAGCCATACGATCGTGCGCTGCGACCCGGCGCTGATCGAGCGGGTGCTGCTGAACCTCCTCGACAACGCGATCGGCGTCGCCCCCGACGGCAGCACCGTCGACGTGCACGCCGAGTGCACGCCCGACGGCGGCTTCCTCGTGCGCGTCGGCAACCGCGGCCGGACGATCGCCCCCGACCTGCTGGCGAAGCTCTTCCGCAAGTATGCCCAGGGCGGCGAATCCGTGGTGAAGCGCTTCGGCGGCTGGGGCCTCGGGCTCACGTTCTGCCGGCTCGCGGTCGAGCGGCACGGTGGGACGATTCGCGCGATCTCGCCGTACGTCGACGGCGAGGGTGCGGCGTTCGAGTTCGTGCTTCCGGCCGAGCAGAAGTAGCGGCTCCTCGTCGCCGAGATGTTGCCGTGCTATGGCTGATTGGAAGCAATGCGGCGGGTTGCGTCATATCTCCAGCTCGCGCACAGACGGCGTGTGGGAACGGCGTATCTCGACGTGCGCGTCAGCAACCCCGCTGATCGCCGCCGCGGGTTCGAGCAGCGGCTGATCGTCGACTCGGGAGCGCTGTATACGATCGTGCCGGCGCCGCTGTTGCGCGAGATCGGCATCGAGCCGGACCGCGTCCAGCGCTTCGAGCTCGCCGACGGCAGAGTGGTGAAACGTGAAGTCGGCGGCGCCCTCTACGAGCTGGGAGAGCTGCGTGCACCGGCACCGGTGATCTTCGGCAAGCGCGGCGACGCGCCGCTGCTCGGTGTCGTGACCCTCGAGGTGCTCGGTCTCACGATCGACCCGATCCGGCGCAAGGTACGGTGGATGCGTCCCATGCTGCTATCGCTGCGCGGCGGCGGCATGCGCTGCGCCACCGATTGCACCGGAAAGTAGCTAGGTAGTGAGACGAAACGGCGCGTGCTTGGCTTGCGCCAGGCGGCGTTGGTCTGCCGCCGCGGTCAGGCCACCCGCTCGCCCTTCGGGATCACCACCACACCTTCGTCGCTGACGACGAAGCGGCGGCGGTCCTCGATCGGGTCGTAGCCGACCGCCGCGCCCGGCTCGACGACGACGTTCTTGTCGAGGATCGCGCGGCGGATGCGCGCGTGGCGGCCCACCTCGACGCCCTCGAACAGGATCGAATCGCTCACCTGGGCGAAGCTGTTGACGCGCACGCGAGGGCCGAGGATCGAGCGGTCGACGTGCCCGCCGCTGACGATGCAGCCCTCGGACACCATCGAATCGGTCGCGGTGCCGATGCGGTTGCTCTCCCGGTCGGCGAAGACGAACTTGGCCGGTGGACTCGGGTAGTACGCCGACAGGATCGGCCATGCGGGGTTGTAGAGGTTGAACACCGGCGAGACCGAGATCAGGTCCATCGACGACTGGTAGTAGGCGTCGACGGTCCCGATGTCGCGCCAGTACCCGCGCTCCCCTTCGGTCATTTTCGGATGGGTATTCGTCGAGAAGTCGTACGCATGCACGCGCCCGCGCTCGCTCAGGCGGGGGAGCAGGTCACGGCCGAAGTCGTGCGTCGAGTCGGCGCGGTCGGCGTCGTCCACGACGGCACGCACGAGCACGTCGGCATTGAACACGTAGAGTCCCATCGAGCCCCGGCGTGTTCCCGCGCCGTCGTGATCGACCGGCGGCTTCTCGCGAAAGCCGGTGACGCGCCGGCGGGCGTCACAGTCGACGATGCCGTAGCGCGACATCTCGTGCGCGGGAACCGGGATCGTGGCGACGGTCACCTCGGCGCCGCAGTCGCGGTGGAAGGCGAGCATCTGGCAGACGTCCATCTTGTAGATGTGGTCGGCGCTGAACACGCAGACGTAGGTCGGCTTCTCGTTCTCGATCACGTCGAGGTTCTGGAAGACGGCGTCGGCGCTGCCGCGGAACCACTGCGGGCCGAGGTTCATCGTCGCCGGCACGGGCGCAACGTAGTGGCCCATCTGCGGCGCGAGCTGCCAGCCGCGCGCGAGGTGCTGCATCATCGAGCCCGACTTGTACTGGGTGAGGACGCTCACCTTGAAGATGCCCGAGTTGACGA
This sequence comes from Deltaproteobacteria bacterium, assembly GCA_005879585.1. Classification (GTDB taxonomy): domain Bacteria; phylum Desulfobacterota; class Binatia; order DP-6; family DP-6; genus DP-3. Next base: position 19,902 of record VBKG01000071.1, read on the forward strand.
AGTTCGAAAGCACGAAGTCGATGATGCGATAGCGGCCGGCGAAGGGCACGGCCGGCTTGGCGCGATCGCGCGTCAGCGGGTAGAGGCGTTTCCCCTCGCCGCCCGCGAGGATGATCGCCGCGACCTCCGTGGCCCGCGCGCCGGCCATCGAGCTCAACGGTAGGCGCCGACGACCGCGCGGCCGAACAGGCGCACCTCTTCGGGGTCCGTTCCACGTCCGAAGGTCACGATGAACAAGGTGATCCCGAGGCCGCGGTTCCGCGCGATGCGCGCGTGGATCTCGTCCGGGGTGCCCGCGAGGATCAGGTCCGGGGCGCCCGTGAGGAAGGGCAGCTCCTCGAGGACGCGGGCCGTCTTCCGCGCCGCCTCGGCGCGGTCGAGGGCGATGGCGGCGAGCGTTTGCTGCGACACCTCGATCTCGTTCGGATTGCGTCCGATCGTCCGGCAGTGCCCCGCGAGAACGTCGCGCTTGCGGACCACGTCCGCGTGGTTCACGCCCAGGTTGTTCCAGATGTCGGCGTGCCGGGCGACGAGACGGAGGAGCACACGCTCCCCGCCGCCGCCGACGAGCAGCGGCAGGCGGCGCTGCACGGGCTTCGGGTTGCACACGGCGTCGCGCACCGTGAAGTTCCTGCCGTCGAAGGTGGTGCGCTCCTCGGTCCACATCCGGCGGAGGATCTCGAGCGCCTCGCCCAGCTGTGCGAGCCGCGTCCCGATCGGCGGGAACGGATAGCCGTACTGCTCGTACTCGATCTGGTGCCAGCCGGCGCCGAGGCCGACGATCAACCGGCCGCCGCACACCTGGTCGAGCGTGGCCGCCATCTTCGCGAGGAGCGCGGGCGGCCGATAGCTGACGCAGAGGACGAGCTGTCCGATACGCACGCGCCGGGTGATCGCCGCGGCCGCGACCGTTTCGGTCCACGCCTCGAGCACCCCCACGCTCTCGTCCGGCAGATTGACGAAGTGATCGACGACCCAGACCGAATCGAAGCCGGCCTCGTCGGCCGCCTGGGCGACCTCGCGTGCCTGGCTCCAGGTGGCGCCGAACTGCGGCAGGCAGACGCCGAAGCGCACCCGAACGTCGGTCATGGCCAGCTAATTGCGCCGGCCGCGCCGGGAGGCAACCCCCTGGTGACCTCGAGGGTGCGCTACGTCCGCTTCGCCGCGAGGACACCTCGGGCCCGCTCCGCGAGGAGCGCGACGAGCGGTCCCATCTTCGGCGGCGACGCCTCGAGGTCGGGATGGACGCCGTGCGCGTCGAGAACCTCGCTGCAGACCGGGCCGACGGACGCGACGACCGTCCGCGCGAGCCCCGCACGCAGCGCGGGCGCGTCGTCGGCCACCCGGAAGAGGTGCTCCACCTGGGCGCCGTTGGTGAACACCGATACGTCGACGTCGCCGCGCACGAGCGCGTCGGCCGCGGCGCGCAGGGGCGCGGTGTCCTCGGGCAGCGCCCAGCTGTAGACGGGAACCGAGAGCACGTGCGCTCCGCGCGAGCGCAGGGCTTCGATCAGCCACGGATTCGGGACCCCGTACTCCTGGACCGCGACGCCGCGGCCACGGGCCGCGTCGAGCACGTCTACGACGCCCAGCACCTCGCGCCACGTGTGCGGCGACGGCACGGGATGGGCGCCGGCGACGCCGAGCTCGCGGAGCGCGGCGAGCGGCTTCGGGCCTCGGGCGATGAGCGTCGTACGCGCGAGGAGCTGCGGGAACTCCGGGCACGCGGCCGCCACGGCCGCGGCCAGCGCCCGCGTGCCGACACCCGTGAGCAGGATGACCGTCCAGATGTGGCCCGTTCTCAGCTCCAGAACGAGCTCGTCCGCCTCCGGACTCGCCGGCAGCCCTGCCTCGCGCAGAGCCGGTGCGCGCGTGACCGTCGCGCCATGACGCGCGAGCATCGTCGCGAGCTCCTCGGCGCGACGCGCCTCGAACGCGAGCACGCGGAGACCGTCGAGCGTACCGCCGGGCATGCCGTACTCTGGCGCCGCCTGCCGCCGTCTTCAAGGCAGTGGCGGCATGATCGGCAAGCCGCTAGACTCGCCCCGTGCGCCGAGTACGTTGCCCGACGTGCCGCCGCGAGGTCGATTGGCAGGGCAACGCCCACCGTCCGTTCTGCTCCGAGCGTTGTCGCATCCTCGACCTGGCTGCCTGGGCGGACGAGCGCTATCGCATCCCGGGCGAGCCGGTGCCGTCAGAGCCCACGGAGCCCGGCGACGACCCTCCGAAGGACGCCGGGCGCTAGCGCGTGCCGATCCATCCGACGGCGGTGGTTGACCGCGCGGCCGAGATCCATCCGTCGGCGGACATCGGTCCTCACGTCGTGATCGACGGCCCGGTCCGCATCGGAGCACGCACCCGGATACTTGCCGGCGCGTATCTCACGGGACGCACGCAGCTCGGCGCCGACAACGTCGTTCATCCCGGGGCGGTGATCGGCCACGAGCCGCAGGACCTCGCCTACGCCGGTGCGCCGACCGGCCTCCGGATCGGCGACCGCAACGTCTTTCGCGAGCATACCGAGGTGCACCGCGGCACGCAGCCCGAGACGTGGACGGAGATCGGCGACGACAACTACCTCATGTCGCAGGTGCACGTCGGGCACAATTGCCGGCTCGGTCACCGGGTGATCATGGCGACCGGCGCGGTCCTCGGTGGGCACGTGGTGGTCGACGACCAGGCGTTCATCTCCGGCAACTGCGTCGTGCACCAGCACTGCCGGGTCGGGCAGCTCGCCATCATGCGCGGTCTCTCGCGCGCGAGCCGCGACGTGCCGCCGTTCGCCATCATGGACGAGACCCACACCGTGCGGGGACTCAACCGCGTCGGGCTCCGTCGCGCGGGCTTCGACGCCGCGCGCATCCGCGCACTCGCCACGGCGTTTCGCATGCTCTTCCGCGTGCGGACCAACATGCGGCAAGCGATGGCGCGCGTCGAAGCCGAGGTGCACTCGCCCGACGTGGACTATCTCCTGGCGTTCATGCGGGCCTCCACGCGCGGCGTGGCGACGGGTCCGCGACGCGGCGAAAACGCGGCCGACGAGGACGACTGACCGCGTTTGCCTTGCGCACCCCGAACCCTTCCCGTAAGCTTCGAGATTGCCCTGGGCGGGGCATGCTGTGCTCGAGAAACGCCGCTTCATCGTCGGTGCCGTGCTGATCGCCGCTGCGGTCTCGTACCTGATCTACGCAGGCGTGCGCACCACGTCGATGTACTATTTCAACCTCGACGAGTTCCTCTCCAGCCGCGAGGCGCACGCCGACGAGGATCTGCGCGTCAAGGGCTGGGTCCGGCACGGGAGCGTGCACTGGGACGCCCGCACCAACAACCTCGCCTTCGAGCTCGCCCACCAGGACGACACGGACCCGGTCCCGGTGGCGTACCGCGGCGTCCTGCCCGACATGTTCGCCGAGGGGCGTGAGGTGGTCGTCGAGGGCCGCTATGCCGCCGGCCAGCTCGCCGCGCACCAGATCATGACGAGCTGCCCGTCGAAGTACGAGCCCGCCAAGACGGGCTCCTGAGCGGCATGCCCGAGCTCGGCCGCCTCGCGATCTGTCTCGCGCTCCTCTTCGCGGCCTACGCGACGGGAGTCTCGATCGTCGGGGCGATCCGGCGGCGACGCCATCTCGTTCGCTCGGGCGCGCACGCCGCGTACGCCGTGTTCGCGCTCGTCGTCGTCGCGGTCGCCATCCTGCTGCGGGCGCTCCTGGCGCACGACTTCTCGCTCGAGTACGTGGCCGCGTACTCCTCGAGCACGCTGCCGGTGCAATACACGGTCGCGGCGCTCTGGGGCGGCCAGAAGGGCTCGCTGCTCTTCTGGGCGTTCATGCTGACCCTCTTCACGACGATCGTCCAGGTCCAGAACCGCGAGCGGAACCGGGACCTCATGCCGTGGGTCACCGCGACGCTCATGACCACCGCCATGTTCTTCCTCGGGCTCCTCACCTTCGTGACCGACCCGTTCGAGCGCCTGCCGATCGCGGCGCGCGAGGGCGCCGACCTGAACCCGCTCCTCCAGAACTACTGGATGACGATCCACCCGCCGTCGCTCTACACGGGCTACGTGAGCGCCTCGGTGCCCTTCGCGTTCGCGATCGCGGCGCTCGCCACCGGCCGGCTGGGCGACCAGTGGATCCGCAGCGTCCGCCGCTGGTCGCTCTTCTCGTGGTTCTTCCTGACGCTCGGGAATCTCTTCGGCGCGCGCTGGGCCTACGAGGTGCTCGGCTGGGGCGGCTACTGGGCGTGGGATCCGGTCGAGAACGCCGCCTTCATGCCGTGGCTCGTGTCCACCGCATACCTCCACTCGGTGATGATCCAGGAGAAGAAGGACATGCTCCGGGTCTGGAACATGGTGCTCGTGCTGCTCACCTTCTCGCTCACCATCTTCGGCACGTTCCTGACGCGCAGCGGCGTCATCTCCTCGGTCCACTCGTTCACGCAGTCGGGCCTCGGCCCCTTCTTCATCGGCTTCCTGCTGCTCGTGCTCGTCGTGTCGGGCGGCCTCGTCGCCTACCGGTTCCCCGAGCTCCGGACGGCGGCCACCGTCGAGTCGTTCCTCTCGCGCGAGGCGGCGTTCCTCTTCAACAACCTGGTGCTCGTCGGGATCGCGTTCGCGGTGTTCTGGGGGACGGTCTTTCCGGTCGTCTCGGAGTGGGTGCGCGGGGTGAAGATCACGGTCGGCCCGCCGTTCTTCAACCGGGTGAACGCGCCGCTCGGCGTCGCGCTGCTCCTGCTCGCCGGTATCGGGCCGGCGATCGCCTGGCGGCGGGCGTCGCCGCGGAACCTCTGGCGAGCGTTCGCGACTCCCGTCGGGGCCGGGCTCGTCGCCGCCGTGGCGCTCCTCCTCGCCCGCGTGCCGCTCGGCTACGCGCACGCGACGTTCGCGCTCGGGGTCTTCGTCCTCGGCACGATCGCCCAGGAGTTCTGGCGCGGCATGCGGGCACGCCAGGCGATGCTCCACGAGAGCGCGCCCCGCGCGCTCAGCCGGCTGGTCGGGAAGAATCGCCGGCGCTACGGCGGCTACATCATCCACGTGGGCGTCGTCGCGGTGTTCGTCGGCGTCGCAGCCTCGAGCGCGTTCCGCGTCGAGGTCCAGCAGACGCTCGCCGCGGGGCAGGAAGTGGCGGCCGGCAAGTTCACGCTCCGCTACGAGCAGATCACCAAGCAGGACGACCCGCACATGTCGCGACTGGCCGCCGTCGTCTCGGTGTGGCGCGACGGACGGCAGATCGCGACGCTCGCGCCCGAGAAGCGCTTCTACAAGAAGCCGCAGCAGCCGACCACCGAGGTCGCCATGCGGCCGACGCTCACCGAGGACCTCTACCTCGTGCTCGGCTCCTACGACGAGGAATCGGGCCTGGTCACGCTCCTCGCCTACGTGAACCCGCTCGTGTCGTGGATCTGGATCGGCGGGGTCATCATGGCGCTCGGGACGACGGTGGCGATGTGGCCGACGCTCGCCGAGCGGCGCGCTCCGGCCTACGCGCTCGGCGCGGCGCGCGTACCGGCGGACTGAGCGCCATGGCGGTGCTGTTGCTGGCCGTGTTGCTCGCCGCCCCGCCGGTCGCGTTCGCCGCCGCGACGCAGCAGGAGGTGGAGGAGGCGCTCACCTGTCAGTGCGGCTGCGGCCTCACCGTCCACGCCTGCAACCACCTGCAGTGCGGGTCGGGCGAGCCGATGAAGAAGGAGATCCGTGAACGGCTGGCGGCGGGGGAGATGAAGGAGGCGATCCTCGAGACCTTCCGCGCCCGGTACGGCGAGAAGGTGCTCTCCTCGCCCACGTTCCGCGGGTTCAACTGGCTCGCGTGGATCATCCCCTTCGCCGCCGTCGCGGCCGGCGGCCTCGGGCTCGCGGTGGCGATCGGCCGCTGGGGCGCGCGATCGACGACCGCGGCGCCTGCGGCGCCCGAGGCGAGCGGCGCGCTGCGGGAGCGGCTCGCCCGCGAGCTCGCGGAGTTCGACGCCGAATGATGGCCACGCCGGCGCTCTTCGTCCTCGGCCTCGTGGTCATCCTGATCGCGTCGCTGTTCGTCGTCACGCCGCTCTTCCGTCCCGTCCGCGCGGCGGCGCCGGACGACGACGGGTCGGAGAGGGCCCGCTGGGAGCGCCAGAAGCGGCAGGCGCTCGCCGCGATCCGCGAGGCCGAGATGGACCACCGGATGGGCAAGCTCTCGGACGAGGATCTCGCGACGCAGCGCGGGCGGTTCGAGGAGCAGGCGCTGGCCGCGCTGGCCGCGCTCGAGAAGGAGGGGCGGGGATGATCACGATCGAGCAGTTCCGCGCGCTCGACCTGCGCGTCGGGACGATTCGCGCTGCCGAGCCGCACCCGAACGCCGACCGGCTGCTCGTCCTTCGCGTCGACCTCGGCACCGAGTCGCGACAGGTCGTGGCCGGCATCCGCGCCCACTACGAGCCGGCAGCGCTCGTCGGGCGCCAGGTGATCGTCGTCGCGAACCTCGAGCCGGCGACGCTCCGCGGCGTCGAGAGCCAGGGGATGGTGCTCGCCGCTGCGGACGGAGAACGGGTCGTCCTGCTTCGTCCCGACGATCCGGTGACGCCGGGCGCCACCGTCCGCTAGTGCGGCTCCGACTTGCTCGGGCTATTGCGCGAGCCGGGGCGGGGGCCTTCGCTCCTCGCGGGTCCCTTGGCGCCCCCGGAGTGCGTCGCTACCACGTGTGCGCGACGCACGGCCGGGGGCGCGACACCCTGCTCGTCGCTCAGGCCCCCGCCCCGGCTCGCGGGACCCAGGTGGAGCCGCACTGGTGATCGGGCCTCCGATCCGCGCGGAAAGGCTCGCCCGCGGCTTCGGCGGCGTGCGGGTGCTGACGGGCGTCGATCTCACCGTCGCGGCGGGCGAGGTGGTCGTGCTGCTCGGCCCGAACGGCGCCGGCAAGACCACGTTGCTCCGCATCCTGGCGCTGCTGCTCGCGCCGACGGGCGGCCGTCTTGTCCTGTTCGGTACGGACGCGACGCGGGCGCCGGCGGCGCTTCGCCGCCGGATCGGCTATGCCGGCCACGAGATATCCTGCTACCCGGACCTGAGTGGGGCAGAGAACCTGGCATTCTATGCGCAGCTCTTCGGCGTCGCCGAGCCGGCCGCGCGGATCGCACGGCTGCTCGCGTGGGCCGGGCTCGACGGCGCCGGCCGCCGGCCCGTGCGCACGTACTCGCGCGGCATGAGCCAGCGTCTGGCCCTCGCCCGCGCGCTCCTCCACGAGCCGGACCTGCTGCTGCTCGACGAGCCGTTCAGCGGGCTCGACCCCGACGCCGTCGAGCGGCTCCAGCAGCAGCTCCTCGAGCTCCGCGCCGCCGGCCACTCGATCGTCCTCGCGACGCACGACGTCGACCGCGCGGCGCCCGTCGCGTCGCGTATCGCGATCCTCCACCGGGGCCGCATCGCGTGGGCCGGCGACGGGCGCGCCGACGACGCCGCGGTGATCGTCGCCGCCTACCGGACGATCGTCGCCGAGCGGGCGTGAGGGGCATGCGCGACGCGCTCGCCATCCTGGCGAAGGACCTGCGCATCGAGTGGCGCACGCGCGAGGGTATCTCGAGTGTGTTCGTGCTCGGCGTGCTGCTGGTGGTCGTCTTGACCATGGCCCACGACCCTTCGCCCGAGACCGCGCCGACGCTCGCGCCGGGCGTCCTGTGGGCGGCCTTCGTGCTGACCGGCATGCTCGGCGTGCAGCGCGGCTTCCTCCTCGAGCGCGAGAACGACTGCCTCGCGGGTCTGCTCGGCGCGCCGGTCGACCCGGCCGCGATCTATGCGGGCAAGCTCGCCGCCAACGTCGTGTTGCTGGCCGTCATGCAGGCGGTCGTGGTGCCGCTCGTCGGCCTCTTCCTCCACGTGGACCTCGCGGCGCGCCTGCCCGCTTTGCTCCTCGTCTGTCTCCTCGGGAACGTCGGCTTCGCGTCGCTCGCGACGCTCTTCGGCGCGCTCGCCGCGCGCGTGCGGGCGCGCGAGGTCATGCTGCCGCTGCTCCTCCTGCCGCTCCTCGTGCCGCTCCTGATCGGCGCCGTGCAGGCGACGCGCGCGGTGCTCGTCGGCGGACTCGCCGGCGCGAGCGGCGGCCTCGGCGTGCTCGTCGCCTTCGACGTGATCTTCGGAGTGGCTGGGTGGCTTCTCTTCGCGTATGTTGTGCGGGACTGACATGCGACGCGTGCTGCCCCCGCTGACCGGCCTCGCGATGCTCGCCGCCCTGGTGCTCGTGTTCCTCCTCGTGCCGACCGAGGCCGACATGGGCATCGTCCAGCGCATCTTCTACTTCCACGTCTCGTCGGCATGGGTCGCGTTCCTCGGGTTTTTCCTGGTGGCCGGCGCGAGCGCCGTCTACCTGTGGAACGGCGCGCCAACGGCGGACCGGCTCGCGTACGCGGGGGCCGAGGTCGGCGTGGTGTTCTGCACGCTGGTGCTCGTCACGGGTCCGATCTGGGCGCGTCCGATCTGGGGCGTGTGGTGGACGTGGGACCCGCGCCTCACGATGACGGTCGTCCTCTGGGCGATCTACTCGAGCTACCTCATGCTGCGCGCCTTCGGCGGTGGCGACGCGGCGATCGCGCGCTACGCCGCCGTCCTCGGCATCGTCGGCGTGCTCGACATCCCGTTGATCGTCGTCTCGGTGCGGCTGCTGCGCGGCATCCATCCCGCCGTGATCACCCGTACCCAGGGCGGCACCGGCCTCGCCGATCCGTGGATGCGCGCGGGGCTGCTGGTATCCGCGCTCGCGCTCATCCTGCTCGCGGCGTGGTTGGTCGACCTGCGCGTACGAGGCGCGCAGCTCGAGGACGAGGTGGCGGCGCTGCGTCGGGAGATGGATGCGCGCCGCGGGGAGGTGGCATGAGCTTCCTACCGTATCTGTTCGCGGCTTATACGGCCGTCTGGATCGGCATCTTCGCCTACCTCCTGCGGCTCAACCGTCGCACGCACGAGCTCGAGGTGGAAGTGCAGCAGCTGCGTCATCGCCTCGGCGGATGATGTCGCGTTGAGGCGACGGACTGCGGGTGATTTCACCCACTGCATGGGGGATTACCCGCCGTCGCGCACGGCAGTGACGTACAACACAATTGTCGCGCCGTCCGCGCGTCGCCCGACGAGCAACGCACATCGACGCGCGGTGGCGATCTCGCGCCGCGTTCGCGCGTCGCCGTGGCGCTGCACGATGCGACGCGCCTGCACGGTGAGCGTCGCGTGTTGCTCTGGTCCGCGCGGTATGCCACTTGCTTTCATGACCCTCGCGCCGCGGCATCCCGCAGCGCGCACCGCCCTCGCGGCGTTGCTGGTATCGCAGGCGCTGATTGCGCCGATCGCGCTCGCCGAGGGCGAGGCTCAGCTGATCCTGCCGCTCGTGAGCGCGATGGCGTTCGGCGTGGCGGCTGCCCAGGCGACGCGCGCGCAGTCCTCGAACAGCGCGCCTCCGCTCACGGTTGCACCGCCGCCGCGTCCCGGAGCCGTGTCGCTGCTGCCGCATCGCCTCGATATCCCCGACGGCTATGCCGAGGATCTCGACAGCGGCCCACCCCGATTCGTCGCCCCCGTCGACCGGGAACGGATCGTGGGTCTCGACCTCCTCGGCGGGCAGCGCCGCGGCTGGACGGCCGAGGCGGCGTACGACGAGGAGAAGCGCGGGCCGTTCCACGGTACGGCCGACGTGCTGCGGATCGTGCTCGAATACCGCTTCTGACCGCGGCGCTTGTTCGCTCCGCGCGCCGGCGCTAAGCCCGGCGGAGCATGGTGTCCGGCCTCGCGACCGCCGTGCTCGGCCGGCTCGAGGAACGGTTGCCCGGACGGTGCTCGACGCGCAGCGCCGACCTCGACGCCGCGTCACGCGACGCGTCGTCGATCCCCGGCGTGCGCCCTGAAGCCGTCGTCTGGCCGCTCACGACCGACGAGGTCGCGACGGTCGTCGGCCTCGCCCACGAGCATTCCTTCCCGCTGACGGCCCGCGGCGCGGGCTCGAGTCTCGAAGGAAACCCGATCCCTGTCCGCGGCGGCATCGTGCTCGATTGCTCGCGCATGACGGAGGTCGTCGCGGTCCGTCCCGCCGACCTCCAGGTCGACGTGCAGCCCGGCATCGTCTATGGCGCGCTCAACCGGCGGCTCCGCGCGCACGGGCTCTTCTTCCCGCCGTCGCCGGGCGGCAGCGCCGAGCTCGCCACCATCGGCGGCATGGTCGCCAACAATGCGAGCGGCATCTATTCGGTTCGCTACGGCGCGACCCGCGACCACGTGCGGGCGGTGACCGCGGTCACCGGCACCGGACGCATCGTCCGCCTCGGCAACCGCTGCCGGAAGAGCTCGTCCGGCTATCATCTGCTCGGCCTCGTCGTGGGCTCGGAAGGGACGCTGGCGATCGTGACGAAAGTGACGCTCGCGCTTGCAGGACTGCCCGCCGCGCGGCGCCAGGGCGGCTTCGGCTTCGCTGGCGCGGAAGCCGCGGCAGGCGCGACCGCGGATCTCATCCGCTTCGGCGTCGAGGTCGCCGCGGTCGAGTTCCTCGACGCGCGGACGCTTCGCGCGCTCAACCGCTTCGGCGGATTCGGCCTGGCCGAGACGCCGTGCCTGCTCGTCGAGGCGCACGGGAGCGA
>VBKG01000399.1 GCA_005879585.1 Deltaproteobacteria bacterium
ACCTTCGCCATCTCCCGACCGGGCACGTGCTGCGCCGCCGCGATCTCCTGGGCCGTGAACGCGGGGCTGTGGGTCCGAACCTCGTACGCCACGCCGTTGGCATCCAGGTGCTCCTTGAGCTTCCGAAGGATCGGCATCGTTGTCCCTCCCGTTTGCTGCATCTCATACCACCGCCCGCGAAACTTGGGAGCATAGAGCTCTACAGCGGCTCGTAACACGCGGCGAATCATGGCACACGGGCCAGGGAAGATTCCAAGACCGTTCGGCCGATGCCGCCGTCCCGCCACATCTTGAGCTTTGCCGAGTACGCCGCGATCCGGCACCCGACTCCCTACGTCGTGGAGGTCGCGCGCGATGGGGCCCGCCTTCTGCTCTTCGGCGGTCGCCACAGCTCGCAGCCCGCGGACCCGATGTTCGACCAGATCGAGGCGGCCTTCGCGAAGCTCTCGCCGGCGTTCGCGTTGCACGAAGGGACGCCGCCGGCGGTCGAGCTCGATCGGGAGATCGCGATCCGCAGGCACGGCGAGGCGGGGCTGGTTCGGCACCTCGCAGCGCGCGCGGGCATCGAGACGGCGAGCATGGACATCGCGCTGGAGGAGGAGGCGCGACTCCTTCGGCGCGAGCTCCCGCAAGGCGAAGCGCTGGTGTACCTCGTGGTGCGCCAGCTCGCTTCGTACAACCGCAAGACGGCACGCATGGATTTCGACGGCTACTTCGCCGACTTCTTCGCGCGCATCGCGCCGTCCCTCGAGCTCTCCATCGATTGGCCGCTCATCGAGAAGGAGCACCTGCGCGTGCTCGGGCGTCCGCTGGCGGCGCGCCGGGTCACGGCGATCGAGACCGATCCGATGCGCGACGAGCTGCCGACGCAGCGGATCTCGCGCCTCTCGAACCGCCTGCGCGACGAGCACATGCTCGGCCGTCTGATCGCGGCGCTCGACGAGCATCAGCACGTGTTCGCGACGGTCGGCGTGTCGCACGCCGTGATGCTCGAGCCGGCGCTGCGGGCGGCCATCGAGAAATGAGACGAAGCGGGTAGCTGCCCCTCCGTTGCGGATGGAACCCGGCGGGGGGCCCAAAGCCCCCCGCCGGGTTCTCGCTTACTGCGAAACGACGGTGAGCCGAGTGGTGCATGGCAGGATCGCCGTCGACGCATGGCCGACTTCGTTCAGGAGGTTCGTCTGCACGACGACGGCGGGACGACTCTTGCCCGCCTCGGTTCCTCGCGGTGGGTTCAGATCGGCTGCATAGAGACGACCCCGGACGACGGGTGCTCAACCGCCCACGGCGATGATGAACTGCGGCTGACCCGTCGCTGCCTCGCGGGAGTTGTACCGCACCCCGTTGGAAGAGGGGCTCTCGAGCGCGAAGCAGTACACGCCGTCGCCTTGAATGGCGCTCGTGACGTCGAAGTCGACCACCTGGCCGAGCGCCACGGCGCCCACTGTGGAGAGCACCGGCCCGTCGATCGCGGGCTGCGTCTTGGCGGTGACGGTGCTCTCGTCCCACGCGCAGTTGGTGACCGAGTGGATGCGCCCACCCGCGACGCTCTGGGAGTGCGACACGTTCGACACCTGCAGCCGCAGACGCGCCGATGTGACCTGGCGCGCGCCGACGCCGCTCACACGGACGCGGAAGAACGCGTGCTTGACGGGGCTGCCGTCGACCTCGAGCCGGGCGCTCGGTCCCTTGCTCTTGGCGGGAGTCGCTGCATTCACCATGGCGTCGGCCTCGACGACCCCGACGGCAGCCCGCGGGGACGGCGGACAGGTGCAGTCCGTCCGGCAGGCGCCTGCGCATGAGGCGCTGTCGGCCCCGTCGCACTGTTCATTCGCCTGGTCGACGACGTTGTCGCCGCAGCGTGGCGATGCGGCTGTTGGCACCGCGGCCGTTGGCACCGCGGCGGTTGGCGCCGTGGCGGTTGGCGCCGCGGCGGTTGGCGCCGCGGCGGTTGGCGCCGGGGGGCAGGTGCAGTCGGCGCGGCAGCGACCGCGGCACAGGGCGCTGTCGGCCCCGTCGCACTGCTCGCTTGCCTGGTTCACCTTCTTGTCGCCGCATACGGGACAGGCGAAATGCGGTGTCCCGTCCACGCCGACGCAAGAGCCGGCGGCGCCCGATGCGGGGACCTCCACGAGGGTGTCGGTGGCCGTTCCCGTGCCGTCGTCGGTGACGTGTGCGGCGTCACCGGGGTGGCCGTTCGGGATGAAGAGCTGCGGGTGGTCGAAGGGCGCGCTCTCGAAGCGCACCCGGTCGTCGGTCAGCGTCTTCAGGAAGGCGACGACGTTCGCCCTGCGATCCGGCTTCCCGACGAGGCGGCCGACGCCGTCGATCTTGGCGTCGAGGTTGGCGGCGTCATGGAAGTCGCCCCCGCGGGTGTAGAACTCCACCACCTGCTTGAGGGTGAGCATGCCGCCGTTGTGCATGTAGGGGGCGGTCAGCTCGACGTTGCGGAGCGACGGCGCCTTGAACGAGCCGTCGACGGCGAGGACGTCGGCCGGGGAGATCACCGGGAGGGGATTCTGGATCGCCGCGATCTCCGGAATGGCGAGCCCGAGGAAATCACGCCGAGCGAACGAGAGCGGGACGCCGGCGGGGTTCGAGCCGCCCACGCCCACATCCTCCGCGGTCGGGCGTACGCCGATGTTGAAGAAGCCGCCGTCATGGAAGGCGTTCGCGCCAGCTGCCGTTTCCCTCCGCTCGATCGGCTCGACGTCCGCGCCAAAGCTGTCAATGCTCGCAGCGGTGAAGGTCGGGCCCGAGTGGCACTGGATGCCCCCACAGCTGCCCGCGAAGGTGGTGAGCCCGTCCTGCTGCGCCGAGGTCAGGGTGGCGCGCCCCAGCTGGACGCGGTCGAAGAGGCTGTCGTCGGAGACGAGGGTGGCCTCGTAGAGCTGGACCGCCAGCCCGAAGAAGAGCGAGAAGTTCTGCTCCATCACCGTGAACTCGCTGGTGGTGAGCGGCGCGCCGGTGGGAGCGGAGATGGTCCGGACGCCCCCTGGGAACGTCACGACCTTGTCCGAGTTCCACCACTTGGGGTCGAAGGCCGTCTGGACCAGCCTCACGTACGACTGCGTCAGGCCGCGCGCGCCGGGCGTCGTGCGGCTCCGAGCGAGCGGGCCGAGCACGCTGTCGGTCGGATCGACCCACTGCTTGGCGAGCGGCGTGAGGCTGAGCATCTTCTTGCCGACCTTGTTGACCGTCCGGCCGGTGCAGGCCAGGGCGAAGTTGCTCCCGAGCACGGGGACCGCCTGCGAGGCGAGGCTCGCGGGAAAGATCGCGACCGAGACCGGCACGACGCTCCCATCCGCCTGCACCTGGAGCACGCGGGCGTTCGGGTTCCTCGGCCCGGTGCCGTCGACGCCGTTGAAGACGGCGTTGCCGCGCCCGTCCCAGAAGTTCCGGAAGGTGAAGATCGCGTTGATCATCGTCGGCACGTTGCGCGGCTGGACGCGGCGGACGTTCACGCCGCCCACGCTGAAGATCGGATCGGGCGTGACCGTGCAGTTCTCCTCGGCCTGGCCGGGGATGACGTCGTTGAACTTCCTGAGCGTGACGCTCTGCGAGGAGACGACGTCGTCGGCGTCGAAGAGCACCGCGGAGCGCCGGTCCTCCACGTTCGCCAGCTTGTGCAGAGGGAAGTTAGCCGCCGTGAGGGTCGCGTTCGGCTTCGCGACCTCGAAGGTCGTCGCAGCGTGGAGCGTCCCGGGGTTGAC
>VBKG01000072.1 GCA_005879585.1 Deltaproteobacteria bacterium
CGCGGATCGGATGCTCCAGCTCCTCCGCTGGCCCGTGGGAATCGCTGCGCTCGCGTGGTGTGCATATCCCGTGATGTCCGATCTATGGCTCACGCCGCGGGCCATCGCCCGCCCCGTCATTTACATCATGGGTCGGATCGTGCAGTCGCTCGTTCCAGCTTTGGTCACTGCAATCTCGTTTTGGGTTCCAAAGGCTCAACTCGGCTTGTGCTTACAGCAGGCGCGCATCAGTGACGGGGGTCTTGAAGGAACGACTCGTCGCCACGCGCACCTGTCATTCCGCTGGCCCGAACTGCGGGCCGCTCGGTGGGTGCGCTGGCGAGGAAGGGAGGGACTCTACCTGAAGCGAGCGGCTGGGCGAGGGGCAGTCCTCTTGGCGGCCGGCGAAGGCTTCGTTGGCGCCCTGGAAATCATCCGGCGCTGCGCACCGCGGACCGCGTGGGACGCGTCCCTCCCGTACTCCGCCTTGTCCCTCATCTTCCCGTCGTCACGGCCGGCGTGGGTTGCCAGCTCAGCCGATCACCTTCCGTCAACTCACGACAGCGCTGCGCATCCGCGTTCTGACTGATTGTTTCGGCGCAACGTGAACGGGCTCGCGGTATTGCATGAGCCTGTGCAGCAGGAGGTCCGGCGCGATCCAGTCGCTGCTCGGAAGTATTTCCACGACAAGCCGAAGACGAAGAAGAACGGCGTCGGGGTCGCCGCCGTGTATACGGTGGCCCCGCCAGTTGAGGCTCACGAGAGGGTTTCTTGCCCTATCGAATCGAATACTCGCCGGAAGCCGAGAGTCACCTGCGAGGATTGACGGCGCGGCAACGATCGCTCGTGCTCGACGCAGTCGAAGAGCAGCTGGCCCATGAGCCAACCGTGGAGACCAAGAAGCGGAAGCCGATGCGCCCGAACCCGGTTGCACCCTGGGAGCTTCGCATCAACCCGCTACGGGTGTACTATGACGTCGAGGTCGAGCCGGAGCAGGTCGTGAGGATTCGCGCCGTCGGGATCAAGGAACGCAACCGGGTCCGCGTTGGCGGCGAGGTGATCGGGCTATGAAAACACTTGAGATGTCGAAGGCCACAGCTCCGTTGGCTGACTATGCGCGTGACGTTGACAAGGAGCCGGTCATCGTCACCGAACACGGCCGCCCCGTGGCGGCGCTGATGCCCATCGAGAATGCCGACCGCGAGACAGTAAGCCTCAGCACCAATGCGCAGTTCCTTGCCCTCATTGAGCGATCACGGCAGCGCCATGAAGCAGAGGGCGGCATCTCGAGTGATGAGATGAGGCGCCGGCTGCAGGTGGAGCGACCTCGTCGACCTGTCACGCGGGGGAAATCTACGCGCCGTCGATCCCGCTAGCATTCCAGCTCGTCCTCTCGCCGTACTTGCTGGCGGACCGGAAGCACGGGCCTCCGATCAAGGTCGTCCGCGTCGCCGGACATCGCATCGTCCAGATCGTGGGCCCAGCGGAGTTCCCGCGCCATCGTCTCAGGGCCTGCGGGGTAAACCTGCGTGCGGCCAGGATCGCGGCGTAAAGTTCCGGGCTGCCGGTGAGGTGGCGCTGCGGCCGGATGTTCGCGTTCCAGGAACGTTCCAGGTCGGGGGACAACTCAGGGTCACTCAGGGATACAGACCCAGCGCATCAACCCAGCAAATCCGCACGCCTGGCGACTCAGGGTCACTCATGGCGTCGGGCTTTTCGGTTTCGGACGCGGGTTCAATTCCCGCCGCCTCCACTAACTACTAACTAACTTGGGCGGGCCAGCGGGCGGCCTCGGCCGCCGCCCCCTCGGGTAGCTCGGTCTGACCGTGGCCTCTAGGGCCTACAGATCGTTCTTGTCGACCACTTCGAGATCGACCGGGGTGGCGTTGTTGGGCTGAGGCGGTTACCTCACGGGCCGTCCGCCGGCGGGCACGGCCAGTCGGTGCCGCCATTGCCCCGGAACTGCAGGCACAGCAGCTCGGCAACAATCTCGTCGGCGCTCGAGTCGACGCAGTCGATCAGATTCTGCAAGGTCGCGAGCGTGCCCGTGCAGTCGCTCTCCGGGCAGATACCCCACCAGGTGATCTTCTTGTTGCCGGGTGTTGGCGCGCAGCTCCCCGCGCTGCACGTTTTCCCCTCCTGGACCGTGCCGCCGAGGTTCATGGTGCAGTCGTCGCGGCTTGTCGCGACCGTGCAGCTGTGTGGGTCGCCGCCGTCTCCAGCTTGCGAATCAGCACGGCTGTCCGAGTGCTCCAGGCCGCCAGGGTTCCCGCCTTTCCGGGATGGCTGGATCACGTCCTTTGCCAATCGTAGTCACCGATCTTTTCGCACGCGACCGCTTGACGGCGCGCAGCGAAGGGACTTTCCATGGGTGCGGAAGATTCGACGCCGATCGGCGGGCGACACTCGGGTTGGCAGCCGATTCGCAGAAAGGAGAACACTCAGATGCGGCTCGTCGTTGGTAGCTCGTTCGCCGTCTTGCTCCTGCTCGTGACCAGTCAGGCGGGGTTCGCCCAGAGGTGCGATCCGACCGGCGCGGACGCGGCCGCGATCGCGGCGGCACGCGCCGCGGCCGACGCGGCCTGTGACTGCAACAAGCCGGACCAGACTCACGGGCAGTATGTCAGCTGCGCGGTCCAGGCGATCAACGGGAGCGGGTTGCGGATGCAGTGCCGGGGTGTCGTCAAGAAGTGCTACTCGCGCTCGACCTGCGGCAAGCCGGGGTTCGTGACGTGCTGCCGCACGAGGACGAATCCGCACGGCGTGACGTCGACCAAGTGCTCGATCAAGAGCGACGCCACGCACTGCACGGCTCCGGATGGGCAGAGCGCCTGCACCGGCACGCATCCGAGCTGCTGCGACGCGTGCACCGACAGCGGTTGCGCACCCTGACCGGTTCGTGGGCCGCCACCGCGTAGCGGGCCGCTGAGGAACCCGGGGGCGGCAGAGGCTGCCCCCGGGAGGAAGCGCTCGCGAACATCCGCGAGGCGATCGTCGCGTGCCTCGAGGTTCGGGCCATCCGAACGGTCGAGGTGGACGTCGCCGTTGTCTGATCTGCCGGTTGTCAGCGGGCGCGGGATGCTCGCCGAGCCTTCGAGCGGCTCGGGTGGGTGTTCCGCCGCCAGACCGGCAGCCATTCGCGCGGCCGGGATTAAGAGGGACTGCGATAGGAGTGACGTAGCGCTCCCGGGAGCATCCCGCGCCGCGCCCCGCGCCCCGGACGGTCATCCCATTCGGGTGAACGGGTCGACGAGGCGCACCCCCGCGCTCTCGAAATCGCGCCGGTTCCGGGTGACGACTACGAGGCCGTGCGCCAGCGCCGTCGCGGCGATGAGACTGTCCTTGACCGGCATGGAGCGCCCGCCGGTGCGCAGATCGGCGAGGAGCTTCGCCCAGCGCAGACCGACGGAGGCGTCCCACGGCAGACACGTGAGCCTGCTAACGCCATCGTCGAACCAACGTTCGAGTCTCTGACGTCGCCGGCCGCGTGGCAAAAGGAGTATCCCGAACCGGATCTCACCGAGAATGATCGGATCGACGGCGATTTCCCGCTCGTTCCGTCGGAGCCACCCCACCGCTCGGGCGTCGGGCGTGGGTCTGGTCGCCTCGCTGAGAACGTTCGCGTCGACCAGGTAGGTCACAGGGCGTCGGTCGACTCCGATTCGATCGGGACGAAGAACCCCTTGTCGGGGCACGCGAGGAGCCAGTCCACGACGCCCTCGTTCGGTCGCGGGGCGCGGCGCACGAGCCGGTACTCGCCGCGGTCGATGCGCTCGACCTCGAACTCCTGCCCCGCCTCGATACCGTCCCTGCGCCGGATGTCGGCCGGAAGGACGATCTGGCCCTTGGTCGAGACGGTCGTCCTCACGTGAGGTAAGATACGGTCTTACGTTAGCGGAATCAACCTTGCCATGCGGGAGGTGCGCCACCCTTACGCCCGGGCGCCGGCAGCCACTTGATCCTCACGAAGGCCCGCTCAGTTGCGTCGCTCTCGATCCCCGATCATCGCGGTGCCGGGGACGCTGCGCAAGCTCATCCGCGCGGCGGGGATCGCGGTCGAAGAGTTCCGCGGCGCGCTCGGGTGGGGCATCTAGAGTGTCGTCACGTGCACGAGGTTGGTCGTGCCGGCCAGCGGCCACCCTGCCGTGAGCACGACCGGCGCGCCGGTGGCGACGAGCCCCGTTGCGTGCAGGGGGCCGCGGAAGTGTCCGAGCAACGTTTCGATGTCGTGGCCGGGCCACGGCGCGGTGAGGGCGGTCACGCCCCACACCAGCGACAGGCGCCGGCGCACGGCGTCGTCGGGGGTGAGCGCGACGATCGGCATGCGCGGACGGCGCGCGGCGATCCGCCGCGCCGTCGCACCCGTCTGCGTCGGCACGACGATCGCGGCGGCGGCCACCCGGCGCGCGAGGTCGCACGCCGCCTCCGCGATGACCGCGGCCGGGTCGCGCTCGGCACCGGGCGGCCGCTCGACCAGCGACGGCTCTGCCGCGCACAGGATCCGGCGCATCATCGCCACCGCCGCGACCGGGTGCTGTCCCACGGCCGTCTCCTCGCTCAACATGACCGCGTCCGTCCCGTCGAGGACGGCGTTCGCCACGTCGGTGGCTTCGGCGCGGGTCGGGACGAGGCTCTCGACCATCGACCGCAACATCTGAGTCGCCGTGATGACCGGCTTTGCCGCCCGGTTCGCGAGCGCGATGAGCCGCTTCTGCAGCATCGGGACGCGCTCGATCGGGATCTCGACCCCGAGGTCGCCGCGCGCGACCATGATGCCGTCCGCGGCGTCGACGATCTCCTCGAGATGCTCGGTCGCGGCGGCTGTCTCGATCTTCGCGATCACGGGAAGCCCGCTCGCCCGCGCCGCAGCGAGGTCGACCGCACGGCGGACGAACGACACGCCGACGAAGTCGACGCCCATCGCGAGCCCGGCACGCAGGTCGTCCTGATCCTTCGCCGTCACGGACGGCAGGTCGATGCGCGACGACGGCAGGTTGATCCCCTTGCCGGCCGGGATGTCGCCTCCGACGATGACCCGGCAGCGTCCGTCCTCCAGGACCTCGAGCTGCATGACGCCGTCCGCGAGGAGCACGGGGTCGCCCGGGCGCACGGTCGCCGGCAGCGCGAGTGTGATCACGTCGCCGGCGCGTGCACGTACCGCGTGAGCGAGCCGCAGCTTCGGGCCCGCCAGATCCTGCAGGATGGCGATCGCCCGCGCCCCGGCGACACACCGCACGGCCGCGATCCGCGCGGCATGCTCCGCGTGCGTGCCGTGCGAGAAGTTCACGCGAAAGACGTCGACGCCGGCTTCGACGAGTGCGCGAATTCCGTCCTCGGAGGACGACGCCGGTCCGAGTGTGGCGACGATCCGCGTGCGCGCCGTGGGCGAGATACCGCGGCCCCGTAGCACACCGCCCGGGCGATCCGCTATCGCGTGCGGGCGAGAAACTAGTCGGCGGTACGGTTCTCGTCCGGCACGATGACTCAGCTGGCCGCCGGCGTGCGCTCGAGCGGATGCCCCGCCTCTCGCCACGCCTTGAGTCCCCCATCGAGGGCGACCGCGCGCGTGTAGCCCATCGCGCGCAATGTGGCGGTGGCGAGCGTGGATATCTTGCCGAACTCGCAGTACGCGAGGATGCGAGCCGTCGGGTCCGGTAGCTCTCGGTCCACGCGCAGCTCGAGCTGACCGCGCGACAGGTGGCGGGCGCCAGGTACGTGGCCCGCGTCGTACGCATCGCGCTCCCGGACGTCGAGGATCACGAGGCTCCGGTCGTCGGCCGAGACGCGCTGCCGCAACTCCTCCATCGACATGAAGGAGATGCGGCTCGCCGCCTCGTCGAGGAGCTGGGCGACGGTCTTGCCGCCGGTGCGGTTGGTGCGCAGCGCCTCGGTGAGGTGCTGCGGCATCTCCAGGTTGAGTGCGCGCATCTGCTCGACGAAGGCGGTGCTCTCGCGACGCTGGAGCCGCGGGTTCTCTGCCTTCTCCTGACCGAGTGTCGACACCGGCGATCCCTTGTAGTCGTGCGCCGGGTGAACCGTGAGCGCGTCGTCGAGGCGGAGGAGTTTGCCGAAGAGGCTTTCGTACAGCGCCTCGGGATCGCCGGTGGGGAGATCCGTCCGCCCCGTGGCACGCCGCAGCAGAGTGTCCCCCGTGAGCACGCGGTCGGACAGCACGAGGCAGATCGAGTCGTCGGTGTGACCCGGCGTGTGGAGCACGTGTAGCCGCAGCCGCCCCGCGATGATCATCTCGCCGTCGTCGACGCGCACGTCGACGTAGGGGGCGAGGCTCGCGCGATGCATGACGCTCGGCACCTCGAGCCGCCGGGAGAGCTCGCGCGTGGCCGAGAAATGGTCGGCGTGGGTGTGCGTATCGACGACGTAGTGGAAGCGCAGCCCCGCCTTCGCCGCGAGCGCGAGGTAGCGGTCGACCTGGCTCAGCTCCGGGTCGATGAGCACCGCACTGCACGTCTCGGGGCAGCCCACCAGATAGGACAAGCACCCTCCCGCGCGCACCTCTTCGAAAATCATCGGCCCGCTGATTCTCGGGCGTCGGTCGTCGCGCTGTCAACCGCTGTCGCGACGACGGAGGATCGGCGGTGCGTCAGCTCGTCAGCTGCAGGATGCTCGGAAAGCTCGTGCTGTCGATGACGATCGTCAGCGTGTGGTTGGTGGCAGAAAACCTTGCGACGTCAGCTCGGCGCCGACTTCGGTGGAGCGATGTCGGCGCTCGCTTGTGGGGTGAAAGGTCCGCCGCTATGGTCGGGAGGTGAGCGTCCCGGTTCCTTTGCTGCGTCTGCGTGCCGCCATCGAAGAGCGCGGCGCGAGCGGGTACCTGCTCACGGTATCCGACGACGCGTCGCCGCACGCGGTGCACGCGCCCGTGCGCTGGGACGGTGACGTGATCGTCGCCGACGTCGGGAAGCGCAGCGCCGCGAATGCCGTCGCGCGGCCGGCCGTGTCGCTCCTCTTCCCGGTGCGCGGCGAGGGCGACTACAGCCTGATCGTCGACGGGACGGCGGTCGTGGCGACGGGCGACGGTGGCGGGCGCGTCTGCATCACGCCCACGCGGGCAGTCCTCCACCGGCCGGCGGTCGTGCCGGATCCGGAGTCGCCGTGCGCTGCCGACTGCGTTCCGCTCCTCCCCGCGAGCTCGAAGCCTCGTTGACTGTGTGCGCGGGCCGGGTGCGCGATGCGCCTCGCGCGCCGTCTTGCCGGCCGGCGGCGAAGGGTGGTAGCGCCAGCATCAGCAATCGCGCAGACCGGCCCCGCCGCCCCCGAGTCCGTTGTCGGACCGTCGGCGTCGCGCAAAGGAGATCGAGGTGGCGCTGGTTCTGACCCGGCTCGCTCGGCCCGAACAGCGCCTCTGACGCCCAGAAGTGACGGGTCTCGCCGTCGCGGCGGACGAAGACGTTGAGCATCGGATTCTGGGCCCCGTCGGGCTCCTCGCCGTGGTAGTCCCGGTTGTAGTCGTTCTTCGCCGACGACAGGAGCCGTAGCCTTCGCCAGCCTCGCTGCCGTGCGAACTCCCGGATGCGCGCGATCGGCGACCTCGCGACGACGGCCAGCGCAACCCGCTGCTCGAGGTGACGGGCGTTCGCGTTCAGGCCGTCGATGAACGAGCTGCACATCGGACAGGGCTTCTCCATCTTCGGCCCGAACATGAAGTTGTAGAGGAGGAGGACGTCCTTGTCGGCAAAGAGCTCGCTCAGCCTGACGGTGCGCACGGTATCCCGATCGTCGAGGTCGGAGCCGCCCTCCTCGAACGCGTAATCCTGCGGAAGGGTGCCGCCGCGCGGCAGCCGGCGGCGCAGCGCCGCCACCTCCTCGACGCGCCGGCGGAGGTCGAGCTCCGCGCGCAGCAGCTCGTCGCGCGCCTGTCGGTACTGCTCGCTCTCGCCCGGGAAGCGCTTCGCGTGGATGGTCGCCATGCAGCGAGCCATCGCGCACAGCGCGACGCGCCGCAAGCCCGTCGACCGCGCACTGCTCCCACGGCTACAGTCTTCGTGTATAACGAGCGGCCGCAGACGCGTATGAAGCCAGAGCACTTCGACGTGCTGGTCGTCGGCGCCGGGATCTCCGGCATCGGCGCCGGCTACCATCTGCAGACGAGCTGTCCGGATCGGACGTACGCCATCCTCGAGGCGCGCGACGACATCGGCGGGACGTGGGACCTCTTCCGCTATCCCGGCATCCGCTCGGACTCGGACATGTACACCCTGGGCTACTCCTTCAAGCCCTGGACGAATGCCAAGGCGATCGCCGACGGCTGGTCGATTCTCGAGTACCTGCGCGAGACGGCGACAGAGCACGGCATCGACCGACACATCCGCTTTCGCCATCGCGTAAAGAGCGCCTCGTGGTCGTCGGAGGATGCCCGCTGGACGGTCGAGGTGGAGCAAGGCGAGCGGGAGATCGCGCGCTTCACGTGCAACTTCCTCTTCATGTGCAGCGGCTACTACAGCTACGCCGCAGGGCACACGCCGGAGTTCCCCGGCATCGAGCGCTTCGCCGGCCGCGTCGTGCATCCGCAAAAGTGGCCGGCGGACCTCGACTACGTGGGCAAGCGCGTGGTGGTGATCGGCAGCGGCGCCACGGCGGTCACGCTCGTGCCGGCGATGGCGAAGGATGCCGCCCACGTCACCATGCTGCAGCGGTCGCCGACCTATATCGTCTCGCTGCCGGGCGAGGACCCGATCGCGAACTGGCTCCGCCGGCGTCTTCCTGCCCGGGTCGCGTATGGCATCACCCGCTGGAAGAACGTGCTGCTGACGATGTGGTTCTTTCGCTTCTGCCGGCGTCACCCGAAACGCGCCCGGACGATGATCGCGAAGTGGGTGGGGAAGGAGCTCGGGTCCGAGTACGACGTCGGCACGCACTTCAACCCGCGCTACAACCCGTGGGAGCAACGTCTCTGCCTGGTGCCGGACAGCGATCTCTTCGCGGCCATGCGACGAGGCCGGGCATCCGTCGTCACCGACGAGATCGCGACCTTCACGGCCAAGGGGCTCCAGCTGCGCTCGGGCGCGGAGCTCGAGGCGGACGTCGTCGTCACCGCGACGGGGCTCAACCTGCTACTGCTGGGCGGCCTGGAGGTCACCGTCGACGGCGTCCGCGTCGATTTCGCGAAGACCTACAACTACAAGGGTATGATGTTCAGCGACGTGCCGAACCTCGCGCTGGCGGTCGGCTACACGAACGCCTCGTGGACGCTGAAGGCCGAGCTCATCTGTCGCTACGTCTGCCGGCTGCTGAACCACATGGAGAAGACCGGAATGCGCCAGTGCACACCGCACGTACGCGACGGCACGCTGAAGGAAGCGCCCTTCCTCGACCTCACGTCGGGCTACGTCCAGCGCTCGATCCATCTCTTCCCGAAGCAGGGGTCGAAGATCCCGTGGAAGCTCCACCAGAACTACGCGCGCGACCTCCTCCTGCTGCGACGGGGAACCGTCGACGACGGCGTCATGGAATTTTCGAACCCCACGATCGCGCCTGCCCGTCGCGACGACGCGGCGGAGCTCGTGGCCGGCGGTCGGCCGCTGCACGCGTGAGCGCGACCCGGTGGATCGGGTCGCCGGCGCCTTCGATTGCAGTTGCATTCCGCGCGCTCCTTCGTTATGGCGGCCGGAGACGAGCCTGTAACGGCGGAGGGAGAACGGTGATGAAGAAAGCGAAGAAGGCTTCGTTGAACGGCCGGGGCGGCGCGAAGCTCGACCTGACGAAGCCGGTCAAGATCGCGGCCGCGAAGACGCCGCGGAGCAAGAGCGAGGTGTTTGATGCCGTCGCTCAGCACGTCGGCATCCGCCGGCGCGACGTAGCCGGCGTATTCCACGTAGTCGGGTCGATCATCCGAGCCGACCTGGCGAAGGGCGGGCCCGGTGTCGTGAAGCTCGCCGGGCTGATGCGGATCACGGTGCAGCGGAAGCCGGCGACGAAGGCGCGGATGGGCATCAACCCCTTCACGAAGGAAGAGGTGATGTTCAAGGCCAAGCCGGCCCGCAACGTGGTGAAGGTCCGGCCCCTTCGCTTGCTGAAGGACATGGTCTAGCTCCGCGACCGGGCGGACATTGACGATCGGCCCGCGCGCGGCGTAGCACCCACCCGGTGCGCTGCCGGACGCGGAATGCACTCGTCGTTCTGACGGCGGCCCTGGCCGCGTGCACGCGGCTCGAGCCCGTGCGCGACTGCCAGCCGCGCGGGCCAGCCCGCCCGGTCTGCGGCTTCCAGAACCCGGAAGACCTCGTCCCGCTCCCCGATGGGCGCCGACTGCTGGTCAGCGAGTTCGGCAACATCGAGGGAACGCGGCCGGGCCGCATCGTCCTCTACGACCTCGCGACGGACGCGCGCACCGTCCTCTACGAAGGCGGCGCGCCAGCCGCCGCCGCGGAGCGCTGGGGCGATCCTGCGTGTTCGGGTCCGCCCTCGCGCGCGTTCGCGCCGCATGGCATCGACCTCGGTCGCCGTCCGGATGGCGGGCTCGTCCTCCTCGCCGTCGATCACGGCGGGCGCGAGGCGATCGAGTTCTTCGACGTGACGGTCGACGGCGCCGTCGCCGTCACGTGGCGCGGCTGCGCGATGCCGCCGCCGGGCTCGTTGCTGAACGACGTCGCGAGTCTTCCGGACGGCGGCTTCGTGACCACGCACATGTACGAGCGCTCGACGGGCACCGTCGGCCTGGGCCTCGCGTACCTCTTCGGACGGCGCACCGGATACGTCCTCGAGTGGCAACCCGGGCGGGGCTTCCGCCGGCTGCCCGGCACCGACGACGGCTTTCCGAACGGCATTACGGTCGCCCGCGACGGCGCGTCGATCTACCTCGACGCGACGATGTCGAACACGGTGCGGCGCATCGAGCGGGCCACCGGGCGCGAGCTCGCGCGGGCGGCGGTCCAAGCACCGGACAACGTCAGCTGGGGCGACGGGCGGCTGCTGGTCGCGTCGATCCGCGCGCCGATGTACCAGGTGATGGGGTGCGACCGGATCACCGCGGGCTCGTGTCCCACGGCGTTCGCGATCGTCGCGCTCGATCCCGAGACGCTCGCGCAGCGCGAGCTCTACGCCGGAGCGGGGCCGCCGATGGGCGCCGGCACCGCGGCGGTCGAGGTGGGCGGCGAGCTCGTCATCGGCTCGTTCGCCGGCGACCGCCTCCTGCGGGTGCGGCTGCCGTCGCGCTGAGCGGTCGTCTCATCGGCCGACGTTCGAGCGCGCCGCCTGCTCCATCATGAGCCGCGCGTCCGACTTCATGAGGAAGCCGGCACGGACCGCCTGCCGCGTGGCACGGTTGAACGCGTACACGTACGCTCGGTGGGTCGGATACAGCGCGTGCAACGTGCTGGCGTCGAACGGCACGGTGGTGCCGAACAGGAGGCAGGCAAGGCTGCCGGATCCGGTGCCCGAGAGCGTCGCGATCGGTACGTCGACCTGCGGCGTCCGGATGCCGCCCGTCGCGTTGCCGTGGGCGTCGAGCACGACGTGCGCGGGAGGACCCGGGTCGATCGTCAGGCGGGGCGCGATCGGCGGCGGGGTGCCGCGCCGTACCCAGCGGTTCAGCCAGTGGATGGCGGCGTTCAGCACGAAGTGCTGCGGGCCGGAGTTGATGAACTGCGGGCAGAGGAAGACGCCGAGCGGCGACGACGTGAGCACGAGTGCGGCCGAGTCGGGCGATTTCCCCGTGTCGCTGGCGCCCGCCACGAGGATGTACGCGTCGGCGTGCGCCGTGCCCGCCACCTCCCAGAGGCGGAACTGGTCGGTGTCGTCCTGCCGGGCGGCGATCGATTGCAGCAACCCGAGGTCCGTCTCGGTCTGGAACGTCAGCACCGGCACGCCGACGTCCGGGCGGATGAACGTGGGCGACGGGACCCCGATCACCGGCTGGGGTGCCTGCGAGAGCGGCGCGCCGACGGGGCCTCCCGTGCCGCGGCTGTGCACCAGGAAGCCGTCGTAGATCCGCGCGATCGGCTGGATCGCGTCGATGTACGTGACCATGCGGAAGGCGGACTGCGACTCGCCGTCGCCGATCAACGCCTTCGGCAGGAGGCCCGCGAGCGGGTCCGGTCCCGACGGATGCCGGATGGCCTGGGCGGTCTGCGAGAAGATGTCGTACGAGAAGCTGTCGCCGGGATGAACGAGGGACCCGTAGCGCACCGGGTCGAACGTCTTCAGTGGAATGCTCAACACGCCGAGCAGCGACGGCCCGCCCTCCACGCCGGCGAACTGCGCGGAGACGCCGACCCACACCATGCCCTCGCGCATCATGCGGGTGTGGGCGCCGATCAGGTCCGGCGCGGCATCGAGACCGCCGCTCACGTTCAGCCATTCGACGACGACCGTGCCGTTGAACCGGCTCGGCGAAGTCGGCCGCTCGACGAGGATGCGCGTCTTGTACGGTGCGGTGTCGCCGGGGGTGACCGTCCACCTGCCGTCGCCGTCCAGGGGCGTGGCGCTCGTGAAGGCCGTCGCCGTGCCGGAGATGAAGTACTCCTCCTCCACGTAGCCGACCTCCGAGAGGTCGAACGCGGTGCCCGCGACGAAGGGCGCGCCGTGCCCTCCCGTCACCGGGCCTTCGATCGTCGGGCTCGGCACCACCGCCGACGCGACCGCCGGCGCGAAACACGAGGCGACGAGCGCCGCGATCCAGACGCGATATCGGGACATCGAACCTCCTTCGTGGGCGCCGTCGGCGCTGCTGACGTTCGGTGCGTACCACATCCGAAGTTTCGCCGTACAGGGTTGCGGCGCTGCGACGTTGACCCTCGAGCGCGGCGGTCAGTACAATCGCCCGCGCTGCCGCCCACGCACTGGAACGCGCTCAGCGCGCGCGTCCGCGCGCTCCTCCGCCGCCATCTGCGCGGCTCGCTGGTTCCGGCCGACGTGACCATCATCGTCCTCAACTGGAACGGCCGCGAGTGGACCCTCGAGTGTCTCGAGAGCCTCCGGCAGGCGACGCTCGACGGCGCCACCGTCATGGTCGTCGACAACGGGTCGACCGACGGCTCGATCGAGGCCGTCCGAGGGTGCTTTCCGGACGTCCGCGTGGTGGCGCTCCCCGAGAACCGCGGCTACGCGGGCGGCAACAACGCGGGCATACGGGCGGCGCTCGAGACCGGTGCGAAGGCAGTGCTGCTCCTCAACAACGACACGCGGGTGGCGCCGGACTTCCTGTCGCACCTGGTCGGGGTCCTGAACCGCTACCGGCGCGCCGCCGCCGTATCGAGCGCCATCATGCGCCTCGACGTCCCGGAGGTCCTCCAGGAGGCGTACTTCGAGATCTACTTCGGCTTCGGGATCATCCGGCGCCGCGGGGTGAACGCGCTGCCCGGTGAAGGGTTCGACGCCGTCCGCGCCGTCGACGCGGCGATCGGGTGCAGCCTCCTCGTCCGCGCCGAGGCGCTGCGCCGCGTCGGGCTGCTCGACGAGTCGTACTTCGCGTACCACGAGGAGGTCGACTGGTGCTTCCGCGCTCGCGCGGCGGGATGGCGGGTCTACTATCAGCCGTACTCGCGCGTCTGGCACCACTTCTCGAAGAGCACCGACGTCCCCCGGCCGTCCTCGAGCCGCGCGTGGAACCGGGCTCGTGGCGAGGAGCTGCCGAACCCGCTGGCCGTCGCGTGGAATCCCGTCCGCACGTACCTCGGCGCTCGGAACTCCGTGCGCTTCGTTCGGACGCACGGGACCGTCCTCCAGAAGCTCCGGTTCGTGCTGTCGACGCTCTACGCCATCCCGCTCGAGCTGCTCGCCGTCGTGCTCGAGCGCGAGGAGGAGCTGAAGCTCGGGCTTCTCACCTACCGGCGCGCGCTCGCCTGGTTTTGCCTCGAGGAGACGGGCGCGCCGCCGGAGGTACTCCGCGGCCGCGCGCGCCCGACGCTGCGGCAAGTGTGGCGGGCGCTCGCCGGCGCCCCGCACGTCCTCTTCCGGTCGCTGCCCGCGGAGGTCCGCCGCGCGCGGAGGGAAGGGCTGACCGCGCAGGTCGACGCATGCATCCGCGGCCACCGGGATGGCGTCCGGGACCGCCCGCTGCCGCTCGAGGAGCTCGGCCTTCGACCGCGGACTCATTCCGAGACCGCGAACGTCCAGTAGGCCAGGGGATCAGAGGATGAAGCGCGACAGGTCCTGGTCCTGGAGGATCGGCTCGAGCCGCTCGCGGACGTAGGCCGCGTCGATCGTGAGCTCGCGGCCGCCCATCTCGGGCGCGTCGAAGGAGATCTGGTCGAGGAGCCGTTCCATCACCGTGTGCAGGCGGCGGGCGCCGATGTTCTCCGTCCGCTCGTTCACCTCGGCGGCGATGCGTGCGATCTCGGCGACGCCGTCGTCGCGGAAGAGGAGCTTCACGCCTTCGGTGTCGAGCAGCGCCGTGTACTGACGGGTGAGGGCGTTCTCGGGCTCGGTGAGGATGCGCACGAAGTCGTCCTTGGTGAGCGGCTCGAGCTCGACGCGGATCGGGAAACGACCCTGGAACTCCGGGATCAGGTCCGACGGCTTGGAGATGTGGAACGCGCCCGACGCGATGAAGAGGATGTGATCGCTCCGGACCCGCCCGTGCTTCGTGGACACGGTCGATCCTTCGACGATCGGCAACAGGTCGCGCTGCACGCCCTCGCGGGAGACGTCCGGGCCATGGATGCCCTCGCGGCCGGCGATCTTGTCGATCTCGTCGATGAAGACGATCCCCGACTCCTCGACGCGACGGATCGCCTCCTTGGTGGCGGCCTCCATGTCGATCAGCCGGGTGGCTTCCTCCTGTGCGAGCGCGTCGAGCGCCTCGGGGACGGGCATGCGCGTCTTCTTCGTCTTCTTCGGCATGATGTTCTGGAAGAGGTCGCGGAGCCCGTGCTCGACCTCCTCCATGCCCTGCGGCGTCATCACCTCGATCATGGGCGACGCCGGACGCGTGAGCTCGATCTCGACGGTGCGGTCCTCGAGCTTCCCCTCGCGCAGCATGCGACGGAGCTTCTCGCGCGTCGCCGACTCGTCGGCCGTGGGCGCCGCGCGCTCGGCCTCGCCGCCGACTGCCTGGATGCGTCGCTCCATGCGCACCGGCGGGAGCAGCAGGTCGAGCAGGCGCTCCTCGGCGAGCTCGCGGGCGCGCACGCGGACCTTCTCCTTCTCCTCCTCGCGGACGAGGTTGACGGCGATCTCGGTGAGGTCGCGGATGATCGACTCGACGTCGCGGCCGACGTAGCCGACCTCCGTGAACTTGGAGGCCTCCACCTTGACGAACGGTGCCTGCGAGAGCTTGGCGAGGCGACGCGAGATCTCGGTCTTTCCGACGCCGGTCGGCCCGATCATGATGATGTTCTTGGGTGCGATCTCCTCGCGGAGCGGCTCGGGGACGTGCATGCGACGCCAGCGGTTCCGGAGCGCGATGGCGACGGCGCGCTTGGCGGCGCGCTGGCCGACGA
Source organism: Deltaproteobacteria bacterium (assembly GCA_005879585.1). Lineage (GTDB taxonomy): Bacteria > Desulfobacterota > Binatia > DP-6 > DP-6 > DP-3. The sequence goes on from VBKG01000072.1 coordinate 15,378, forward strand.
TGTAGCGGTCGAGTTCGGAGACGATCTCGCGCGGGGTGAAGTTGGCCATGGTCAGGCGCCGTCGATCTCCTCGATGGTGAGGTGGTCGTTGGTATAGACGCAGATCGCGGCGGCCGCGCGCATCGATTCTTCCGCGATCGCGCGCGCCGGCATGTCGGCCGCGTGCTTCACCAGCACGCGGGCGGCCGCGAGCGCGAAGTTGCCGCCCGAGCCGATCGCACAGATCCCGTCCTCGGGCTCGATCACGTCGCCGTTGCCCGACACGACGAGCGACGACTCGCGGTCGGCGATGACGAGGAGCGCCTCGAGGCGACGGAGGAGGCGGTCCGTCCGCCAGTCCTTCGCGAGCTCCACCGCGGCGCGCCGCAGGTTGCCGCTCACCTGGCCGAGCTTCGCCTCGAAGCGCTCGAAGAGCGTGATGGCGTCGGCGCCGGCGCCGGCAAACCCCGCGAGCACCCGGTCCTGGTAGAGCTTCCGGACCTTGCGCGCGTTGGCCTTGAGGATCGTCTGCCCCATGCTCACCTGGCCATCGCCCGCGATCACCACGCGGCCGCGGTGGCGGAGCGACAGGATGGTGGTGGCGCGGATCGTGTCAGGCTCGCGGGTGGGCGCGGTCATACGCTTCCATGAGACGGCGGAGGTCGACGTGGGTGTAGCGTTGCGTGGTGGAGAGGCTCGCGTGGCCGAGGAGCTCCTGGATGGCGCGGAGGTCGGCGCCGGCGCCGAGGAGGTGCGTCGCGAACGTGTGCCGGAGGGCGTGCGGCGTCGCCTTGGTGGTCGTTCCGCTCGCGAGCACGTGCCGGTCGACCAGGCGTCCGACGCTCCGCGAGGTCAGGCGTCCCCCCCGTGCGTTGCGGAACACCGCGCCCCGCACCGCGGGCCAGCCGGCGCTCGCCGCCGCCACGCGGTACGCCTCGACCGCGCGCAGCGCCGGACGTCCGACGGGGACGACGCGCTCCTTCCGTCCCTTGCCGAGGACGCGCACGAGAGCGGCGTCGGTGTCGAGGTGCTCCCAGTCGAGACCCGTGAGCTCGCTCACGCGGAGCCCCGAGGAGTAGAGCAGCTCGAGGATCGCGCGATCGCGCAGACCGAGGACGCCGTCCGCGCGCGGCGTGGCGAGCAAACGGTCGACGTCGTCGAGGGTCAGATGCGCGGGCAGCTTGCGCGTCGTCTTCGGCGTGGCGACGGCGGCCGACGGGTCGTGGGCGACGCGGTGGGTGTCGACGAGGAAGCGGAAAAAACCGCGGACGGCGGCGAGCTTCCGCGCGATGGAGCTCCGGTCCGCGCGGCCGTCGAGCGCGCGCAGCCAGTGGCGGATCGTCTCGATGCGGACCGCGGCCAGTCCGCCGGCGCCGGCGAACGCGAGGAACTGGCGGAGATCGGCGAGATAGGCGCGCAGCGTGTGCGGCGAGACGTGACGCTCGGTGCGGAGGTGCGCGGCGTACGCGGCGAGCGCGTCGGCCGTCGCGCGCTCCGTCCTTGTCGGCATACGGAGCCGATGGTAACAACGGGGTTCGGACGGTACAAGGTGACGGCGACGACGACGCGAGGCGCGGCGCTCTTCGCGATCCTCTCCCTGCTGTCGGCGTGTCGTCCCGACCCGTCGACACCGCGGGGAGCCGCCGAGCACTTCCTCGACGCGCACTACGTCCGCATCGACCTGCATGCGGCGTTGCCCTACACGAAGGACCTCGCGCGTCACAAAGTCGAGCAGGAGATCGGGCTCACGCAGGGCCAGACGATCGACGAGACGACGCGCAAGCCGTCGGTGCACTACACGTTCCTCGAGGAGCACCCGGTGAACGCCGACATGGTGAACTATCTCTATCGCGGCAGCGTCGTGGTGGAGGACGCCGACCGGTTCGAGCGCCGCTGGCTCGTCACCGTGCGCCGCGACGACGAGGGGTGGCGGGTCACCAACTATCAGGAGCTCGGCGAGTGAGCCGCCGGCGGCTCGCCGCCGGCGCCGTGATCGCTCTCCTGGTCGTCGCGGGTGCCGTTGCGGGGCTCGCCGCGCTCGCGAGCCGCCAGCAGAGCCGGGTCCTACGCGCGGCCGGCCGGGCCCTCGGCCGCGACCTGCAGGCCGAGCACGTCGGGCTCACGTTCCGTGGCGGGGTCGGCGTCGCGCTCGACGGGGTGACGATCGGCGACGATCGCGCCTTCGGCGGGACGGAGCCGTTTCTCACGGCACGCCGGCTCCGTATGCGCCTCAGCCTCCTGCCGCTCCTCCGCCAGCGTCTCGTCGTCGACCGGGTCGTCGTCGACGAGCCGGTCGTGCGTCTCGTCTGCGACCGCGCGGGACGGCTGAACGTCGCCACGCTCGGCGGCCGCGCGCGACGCGCGAATGCCGCGCCGTCCCCGCCGGCGCACCATGGGCCGGCGTTCCAGCTCGGCGCGCTCCGCCTGCGGCACGGGACCGTGCGGTACACCGACCGTGCGACGGGTCGGAGTCTCGAGCTGACCGAGGTCGCCGTCGACGCCCGCGAGCCGCGATTCGGCGCGCCCATGCCGCTCGTGGTGCGCGCACAGCTTGCGGGGACCGGTCTCCGGCTGGACGACATCGTGACCCAGGGGGTGCTCGATCTCGCCGGCACGCAACCGGACTACCGGGGCACCGTGACCGCGGCGCGCGGCACGCTCGGTTCGCTGCCGTTCATCCACGCCCGCGCAACCGTCCACGCGAGCCCGCCGGACCTCGTGCTCGACGCGGCCACCGTCGAGCTGCTCGGCGGTACCGCCACCGGCGACGCGCACCTCACCGCGTCGGCGCTCGCGGCACACCTGAGCGGCCGGCGGCTCGACCTCGCGTCCGCGCCGGCCCGCCGCGGCGTGCCCCACGCCGCCGGAGCGCTCGAGCTCGACGCCGCGCTCGGCGGCCCGGCGCCGGGCGTGGAGGGGTTCCGGAACGCGCTTGCCGGCAGCGGCGGCTTCCGCGTCGCCGACGGGCGCGTCGCGGGCGTCGGCGTCGGCGCCGCGGTCCTCGACGTGCTCCGGCCGGTCATCGGGAGCGGCACCGCGGACCGGCTCCGCAGCCGCTACCCCGACCTGCTCGGCAGCGACGACCTGCGGTTCACGAAGCTTTCGGGCACGGGACGGCTGGCGGGCGGGCGCGTGCACTCCGATGACCTGGTGCTCGCCGGACAGAGCTACGACGCGCACGCCGCCGGCGACCTCGGGCTCGACGGCGAGACCGACGTCACGGTCCGCGTGCTGGCGTCGCCGGAGCTGACCGACGACGTCCTCGGGCGCTCGCGCCTCCGTCCCGTGCTCGTGGACGACGGCGGCCGCCTCGCCATTCCCCTCCGCGTGCACGGGCCGCTGCCGCACCCGCGGGTCACGCCCGAGCCGGCGTTCGTGGCCACCATCACGCGGGGACTGCTCACCGAGAGCGGCCTCGGCGAGAAGGCAAGCTCGCTCCTCGAGCGCTTGCTCGGCGGCAAGCGCCACCACGGGCGCTGACGGCGTGCGGCTCCTCCACCTTCTCGCCGGCTCGGTCGTGCTGCGGCCGTACGTCTTCGTCTTCCTGGCCGTCTACCTCGTCACCGCCGTCACGCGGCTCGGCTGGTGGCGGACCGTGGCGTTCACCCTGATCGCGTGGGCCATCGCATACGTCGCCGAATTCAGCTCCACCCGCACCGGTTTCCCCTTCGGCCTCTACGTCTACCTGGACGGCACGCGCGACCGTGAGCTCTGGCTCGCGAACGTGCCGTTCTTCGATTCTCTCTCGTTCACCTTCCTCTGCTACCTCGGCTATGCACTGGCGCTGTTCCTGTACTCCCCGCTCGCCGTGTCGCGACGGGATTTCCAGGTCCTCGACGCGCCGGAGGTGCGCGCGAGCCCGCGCGTGCTCCTCACCGGCGCCTTCTTCGTCATGCTGATCGACCTGGTGATCGACCCGCTCACGCTGCGCGGCGACCGGTGGTTCCTCGGACGCATCTACTACTACCCGGGCGGCGGCATCCACTTCGGCGTCCCGCTCAGCAACTACGCCGGCTGGTTCCTCGTCGCACTGGTCACCCTTGGGCTGTACCAGCGCGTGGAGCGTCGGGTCCGGTGGTCGCGCGCCGGTGCGCGTCACGTGCCCTACGCCGGGGTGCTCGAGCCGGCGATCTATCTGGGCATCCTGCTCTTCAACCTGGCGCTGACCTTCTGGATTGGCGAGACCTTGCTCGGCCTCCTCGGCTGCATGCTGTATGCCCCCGTCGTCGTGCTCTTCCTGTCGCACCCGCTCAACCCGATGCGGCGAACGGCGGCGGCCATGACGTACGCCGTCCTTCTCGTGCCCGTCACGGTCGCGAAGCCGGCCGCCGCGCTGACCGGATCACGGACGCCGTCTCACTTCGAGCGTGGCCCGACCCGGCGCCCGGAATCGCCGGACTTGCCCGAGGCGAGGGCCGGAACGGGAGGGGCTGCCGCAGCGATTCTACGAACCAGTGCCGAAGGCTTGGCCGGGCTGGACAAGCTCGCGACTCCGAGCCAGCCCTCGAGGGCGTTACGCGTGGCACGAACGCGGTACCGCGTGCCCTCGGCGCCGCGCGGCCGCCAGGCGAGAATCTCGACTTCGCTGCCACCGCTCAGTTTCCCGATGGCGGTCGTGCCGGTCTCGTCCATCAACGTGACACCGGCGGCGTTCTCCGAGGAGCCTGCCACGCGTACCCGCCGTCCGACGGCAAACACGGGAACGCGCACGCGCTCCGAGGAGGGTCCCCGAGGCGGACCCTGGGCGAATCGCATCGTACCTCCTTGATCGCGGCCTGAATCGGCGCCGACCGCGCGGCGGCCGTTGAGCGCGAGGCGGTGTTCGGACCGCGAGGCTGGCCGTAGACCTCGGCGACGCCAGCCCGGAGCGACGAACGATTTGAAAGTACGCTATCCACATCATCTTGTCAAATTTCTGGGCGTTCCCGGGGAGTAGCTCCTCTCTTTGAGGCAGCGTTGCACGGCCATCCGGATCGCGATAACGTAGCAATGAGTCCGTCTTGAGCCCCGCAGCGGACCGTGCAGGGCACGGTTCCTACCCCACGCGTGCTTGGCGCGGACTCTGAAAGGAGACGCGGCCGTGGACGATGCCGGAGACTCCGGCAACACGATGCCGTCCGTGCGAGGCACGCCAGAATGACCGCGCTCAGGAATCCGCCGGCCCGGTGTGACAACATGAATCATCGACGTGCCAACTCGCCCGTTCCGCATTGCCCGCAGTGCGGGCAGGTCGTGAACAGAACCCTCCCACGCCGCCATTGTAGCGACGCAGAGCACGCCGTGTCCCGGCGCCAGGGCTCGGTGTTCTGCGTCGGGTGCGGCGTGCAGCTGATCACCGGACGAAGCTGACGGCGCCGGAAGGATGTCCAATGGGTTTCGCTCGGTTCGGTCCCTGCCCGCACTGCCACGCGCCACTCTCGTTCCTCGAGGGTGTCGCCGGTAGCCAGATGAACCCCCAGTGCCCGTGCTGTCACGAGGTCGTGACGGTGCAACGCGCGACGTTCCTGATGGCCGACCATTCGCGTGCCGCGACGGTCCCGAAGCCGAAGGCCGGTCGATAGCGACCGCTCTTCCGCTCGGCGCTCTCTCGCAATCGAGCATCGTCGAGACGAGTTCCTGCGGAAGCCGTTCCGCGTGGTGAGCCTCTACTCTCTGCCGGACCGCGTCCGGACCCCGCTGTCGCCGCCGATCGTCGAGGCCTGAGCCGGGAGCCCGTCAGTCGGCGCTGAAAGGCGCTAGGGTGGCGCGATGCTCGTCGCCGACGTCGTCCTGCTGCTCGCGGTGGGCGCCGTGGCGCTCCTGGCCGGGCGGGCGCTCGGCCTGCCGGCGATCGTCGCCTATCTCGTGGCGGGTGTGCTGGTCGGTCCGGGCGGGGCCGGGCTCGTGCCGCGCTCCGACGCGGTCAGCGAGCTCGCCGAGCTCGGAGTGGCGCTGCTGCTCTTCGGGGTCGGCATCGAGTTCTCACTCGACCGGCTGCGCCGCATCCTGCCGCGTATGGTCGCGAGCGGGGCGCTCCAGATGGCGGGCACGATCGGCGCCACCGCGCTCGGGTTCGGATGGCTCGGCCTCCCGTGGCCGGCGGCGCTGCTCACGGGCTTCCTCGTGTCGCTCTCGAGCACGGCGATCGTGTTCAAGGTCTACGACGAGCGGGGCGAGCTCGACGCGCCGCACGGCCTCGCCGCCGCCGGCATCCTGCTCTTCCAGGACCTCGCGATGGTGCCGATGGTGCTGCTCGTGCCCGTGCTCGCCACGGCGGGCGACGGCGCGGCAGCCGCGGCGGTCTGGGCGCTCGTCGAGGGCGTGGCTGCGTTGGTGGCGGTCCTCGTCCTGGCGCGTGCCGTGCTCCCGCGGGCGCATGGCCGTTACCCCTCGCGCAGCGCCTCGACCACTGGCAGGCGCGCGATCCAGCGTGCCGGGAGCACGCCGGCGGGGATGCTCACGAGGAACGCCGCGACCGCCGCCGCCGGCAGGCTCGCGATGCTGACGTGCAGGTCCACGTCCCATCCGAGCTGGTACGCGAAGGTGATCCGCACCCAGAGGACGGCGAGCGCGGCGCCCATGACGAGGCCGCCCGCGAGGCCGAGAAACCCGACGCCCGCGGCCTCGCCGACTACGGAGCGGGCGATCTGGCCGCGCGTCGCGCCAGCGGCGCGCAGCAGCGCGAACTCGCGGCGGCGGTCGAGCGAGACGGCGATGAGCGCCTCGGCCAGGCCGAGTCCCGCGACGATCAGCGGCAGCACCTCGAGCGCGCGCGTGAAGCGGAAGGCCCGGCCGACGGCGTCCTGGTGATAGGCGTAGAGCTCGCGCTGGGTGAGCACCTTCAGCCCCTCCACAGCGCCGACGCCGCCGGCGATCGCCCGGCGGACCACCTCGGCGTCGGCGCCCGGCGCGAGCGTCACGTGGAAGCGGTTGACGGCGTGGTCGTTCCACCAGCGCTGATACGTCGCGCGTGACAGGACGATGCTGCCGCGCGGCGAGACGTAGTCCACCACGACGCCCACCACGCGCGGCGAGAACGGCCCGGCCGGGGTCCGGATCGTCGGCGTGTCGCCGACCCGCACGTGGAAGTGGCGCGCGAAGTTCCGCGACACGAGCGCGGCGCTGCCGGTGCGGACCGCGGCGAGCGCGGTGGCCGGGTCGCCCGCTGCGAACGTGAAGTCGGACGCGCGCTCGGGTGCAAAGGCGCCATCGTCGAGCGAGTCGACGCTGATCCGGCTGCCCTCGTACTCCTGCTCGGCGAGGCGGAGGCGCTCCACCCGGCCGACGCCGGGCACCGCCAGAAGGCGGTCCGTCAACGACTCCTCGATCGGCGCCTCGATCCAGCCCGTGGTCGCCGCCGAAGCGACGACGAGGTCGGCACGTACCTGATGGCGGATGAAGTCGAGCACCGACTGCTCGAAGCTGCGCGCGAGGGTGCCGGACATGAGCATCAGGCCGAGACCGAGCGCCAGCACGCCGGCCGCGAGCGCGAGCTGGTCGGGGATGCGGATGAGGCGATCGACGGCGAGCTGCCCCGCGATCCCGAGCCGCGGTCGGACCGGCACGAGCAGCGCCGTCACGACCTCCGCGCGTCGCATGAACAGGATGACGAGCGCGAAGTCGGCGGCGACGGCCGCGACGTTGCCGCTCCACGGCGAGTCGAGCCAGATCTCCCCGGCGAGCCCCGCGACCGTGGCGGCGAGGGCAAGGGCCAGCGTTCCGGGCGCGGGCCAGCGCCGCTCGGCGGGCGGCGGGTCGCCGCGCCGCACCGCCGCGAGTGGACCGACCCGGAGCGCATCGCGCGCCGGCAGCCAGCCGGCGATGAGCGCCGCGGTGAGCCCGCTCGCGACGCCGAGGCCGAGGGTTGCCGGCGACACGGCGAGCCCGGCCGTCAGCATCTTCATGGAGAAGACGAGCTCCGCCGACTGGCTCACGCTCCGGAGGAGCAGGCGTCCGAGCGCCATCCCGAGCGGGACGCCCACACTAGCGCCGACCGCGCCGAGGGTGATGGCCTCGCCGAGCACGAGGCGCCGTACGTGTCCGTGCACGGCGCCCACGCAGCGGAGAAGTCCGATCTCCCGCCGCCGCGCGGCGACCGAGGTGCCGACGGCGCTCCCCGCGACGAAGATCGCCGCGAGCAGCGCGAGGCCCGAGATTCCGGACAGCAGCGTCCGATAGGAACGGAGGTAGCGCTCGATCTGCTCGCTACGCCGCGCCGGCGCCACCGCCTCGAGGCCCGGCGTGGAGGCGAGCGCGGCATCGATCGCGCGGGTCGCGTCGTCGACCGCCACACCCGGGCGGAGCGTCACGTCGACCTCGTCGACCATCCGGTCCCGGCCGAGCACCACCTGCGCGCCGACCACGTCCATCAGGAGAAGGTTGCCGCCGTAGGCGCGGCCGACCCCGCCCGGCGGCAGGATGCCGCGCACGGTGAAGGGATGATGCTCGTCGGGTCGACCAGGAACGAGAGGGGGTCGTCGACTACGCGGTCCGCGGCCTTCACGAGGTGCAGCGTCTTGATCGCATGACCGTCGGTCACGTCGGCGGCGAAGACGGCGAGGGCCTCGCCGGCGGCGGGCGGGTCGACGGCGAAGAAGGTGGCGGTGACGATCGGTACCGCGTGGTCGACCTCGGGGAGCGCACGCAGCCGGTCGGCGATCGTCTCGGAGAACGGTCCCGGGCCGCGCACCTGGAGCGCCGCCGTGCCCGCCAGGTCCTCGATGGCCTCGGTGAAGCCGGCGAGCGTGCTCGCGTTGATCACCCGGATGGCGACGACCAGTGCGACGCCGAGCGCGACGCCGGCGGCGGTGAGCGCACCGCGCGCGCCGTGCGCCCGGACCTGGCGGCGGGCGAGCAGCGCGACGGCGCCCATCGAGGCGCGAGTATGGCGGCCGCATCGCGGTTGCGCCAGATCGCGAATCTCTGTTAGGCGAAACCGAAGTGGCCGTCGCGCGCGTCACCGAGATCCGGGCGTCGTCGCCCGAGGGCTTCCGCGAGGCGGTGGAGGAGGGTGTGGAGCGGGCGGCGCGCACGCTCCGCAACATCACCGGCCTCGAGGTGGTGAAGAAGCGCGTCAAGGTGGAGCGCGGGCTGATCGTCGAGTATCGGGTCGACATGAAGGTGGTCTTCGTGCTCGAGTGAGGGGCGGTCGGGAATGGCAGTCGCACGCATCACGCAGATCATCGGCGCGTCGCCCCACAGCTGGGAGGACGCGGTCCGGAACGCGCTCGAGCGGGCCAACAAGACGCTGCGCGGCATCACGGGGATCGAGGTGCTGAAGGAGAACGCGGCGGTCGAGAACGGCAAGATCGCCGAGTACCGCGCCACGGTGCAGGTGACGTTCGTGCTGGAAGGGACCTGAGCCGCATGGCCGCCTCGCAGGCTCCCGGCGATCGCCTGAGCGCGCTCGACGCGGCGTTTCTGTACCTCGAGCGGACGGGCCAGCTCCTGCACGTGGCCGGCATCTATCTGGTCGCGGGTGCGCTCGACTACCAGCGGCAGCTGGCCGACCTGACGTCGCGGCTCCATCTCATCCCGCGCTACACGCACCGCGTGGTGAACGTGCCGTTCGGGATCGCGCACCCCACGTGGGAGCCGGATCCGCACTTCGACATCCGGAACCACGTGACGCGGCACGTCCTCCGCCCGCCTGGCGACGACGCGCAGCTCGCCAAGCTGGTGAATCGCCTCTTCGCGGAGAAGCTCGACCGGCGGCGGCCGCTCTGGGAGGTGCACCAGATCGACGGCTACCAGGGTGATCGGAGCGTGCTGTTCGCCAAGGTGCATCACTGCATGATCGACGGCGTGAGCGGCGTGCAGCTCCTCGAGGTGATGTTCGACCCGAGCCCCAACCCCGTCGCACCGCCGCCCGCGCCGGAGAGCGCGAAGCCGCCGCCGCTGCCGTCGCCGACGGCGCAGCTCGTCCGCGTCGCGCGCGACGCCGTGCGCGGGAGTGTCGACGGACTCCGTGCGCTGATGGCGCTCGCACGCCAGCCGCGACGGGTGCTCGCCGAGCTCGGCGCCGCCGCGGACGCCGCCCTCGAGCTCGGGCGGGTTCTGCTCCACGCGCCGCCGCCGACGCCCTTCAACGGCCACGTCGGGACCATGCGGCAGGCGTCGTGGACGACGCTCTCGCTGAACGAGGCGAAGGCGATCAAGAACCGCCTCGGCGGCACCGTGAACGACGTCGTGCTGACGACGATCAGCGCGGCGCTGCGCGCCTACCTCGAGGACCACGGCTGGAACCCCGAGCGCACGGAGTTGCGGGCGATGTGTCCCGTCAACGTGCGCGCCGCGCACGAGCACCTGAAGCTCGGCAACCGCGTGTCGATGATGGTGGCGCCGCTGCCCGTCGGCATCTTCGATCCCCGGGAGCGCTACCGGCAGGTGCGCGCCGCGATGGCGCAGCTGAAGGCGGCGGGGCAGTCCGCGCGCATGGCGCGCATGGTCGAGCTGATCGACCTGCTGCCGCCCCCGCTCCAGATGGTCTTCAGCTGGGTGCAGATGGCGGCCGCGCCGATCAACACGATCTGCACGAACATCCCGGGCCCGCCGGTGTCGCTGTACGTCCAGGGCAAGCGCCTCGAGACGCTCGTGCCGCTCGTGCCGCTCGCGCAAGGCGTGGGCCTCGCCTTCGCGATCCTCAGCTACGCCGACAACCTGACCATCGGCGTCACGGTCGACCCCGCGCTCGTCCCGGAAGCCGACCGCTTCGCCCCGCTCCTCGAGACCGCGTTCTTCGAGCTGCGCGGCCTCGCCGGGGTGGAGGAGGCGCACGAGCGCTCGGAGCCCGTCCGGCCGGAGCGCCAGCGGAGGCTCTCCCGTGCTTCGCTGGTTGCCTGACCGATCGGTTTATAGTACCCGGTCAGGCATTGTCACCTATGATATCGCGATCTTCGCCGCCCTCGGCTGGGAGCGGAGAGCCGTGGCCGGGGCCCTGGTCGACGTCGCGCCGCTCGGGCCGGGCTCGTGGGAAGCAAGGCTCGGAGACCAGGGTCCGTGTGTTCTCATCGAGACCGGAATCGGCGCGGAGCGAGCGGGCCGCGCCGCGGCGAGCGCGCCCGCGGCGGGATGCTTCATGACCGCTGGCTGCGCCGGAGCCCTGGCGCCCTGGCTCAAGGCGGGCGATCTCGTGGCCGCCGACCGCGTGGTGCCGTTCGACGCCGACGGCCGGCCGGGGAGTGCGCTGCCCGCCGAGTCCGACGGTCTCGCGGCATGGGCCGCGGACCACGGTGCTCGTCTCCAGGTCGGTCCCCTCGCGGTCAGCCAGGAGATCGTCTGGAGTCCCGCGGCCAAGGCTGCGGCGGGCGCGCTTGGCACGGTCGCCGTCGACATGGAGAGCGCCGCCGTCGCCGCCGTGGCCGCGGCGCGCGGCGTGCCGTTCATCGGTCTCCGCGTCGTCCTCGACGAGGCGGCACAGGATCTCGGATTCACGACGGAGTTCGTGGATCCCGCGACGGGCGAGCCGCACCTTGGCCGTGCCGTCGCGACGCTCGCGCCGCGGCCCTGGCTCTGGCGCCGCACGCTGCGGCTCGCTCGCCAACAACGGATCGCCGAGCGGCGTCTCGCGGCGTTCCTCGCGTCGCTGCTCGGGCCCCATCGGCCGCCGCTCGGGCACCCCGCGCACGCCGCCGCACTGTCCTGAGGAGGATCATGCGTTTTCCCCTGCACGTTGCGACCGACATGATGCGATGGCAGCTCCACAACTGGTGGGCGGGCAACA
>VBKG01000412.1 GCA_005879585.1 Deltaproteobacteria bacterium
CGCATCTGGCAGATGAACGGCTGGTCGAGACCCGCGGCCTGGTAGCGGTCGCAGAATTCCAGCATCCACTTCGGGTTCAGGAAGAAGAGGTCGTCGTGCGCCATCCAGCTGCGGAACCCGTAGCGGTCACGGAGGTGGAGCAGCTCGTCCACCACGTTCTGCGCGCTCCGGATCTTCGCCTTGTTGCCGAACACCATCCGCTCGGCCGGCTGGCAGAAGTTGCATTTGAAGGGGCAGCCGCGGCCCGCGTTCGTGGTGATGAACGGCAGCGGCAGGCCGGGGACCATCGGCGTCCGGAGCTCGGCTGAGACGTCGAACAGCTCCCGGTCCACCCAGGGGATCGCGTCCAGGTCCGGCGGCTCGCCCTGGATCAGGCGGGGCGGCCGCTCGCCGGCGTCGAGCGTGGCCAGGAGCTGCGGGAAGGTGACCTCGCCTTCCTTGGTGACGATGTGGTCGGCGAGCGCGTTGTTCAGCACCTGGCGCGTGTTGATGGTGGCGTGCACGCCGCCGAGGACGACGATCGCCTCGGGACGCTCCTCCTTGATGACCCGCATCGCGCGCACGGCGTCGGGGTAGTGGAGGCTCCACGACGTGATGCCCCACACCGGCGTGTCGCTCGCGCGGACGAGGGACCGGAAGTGGTCCCAGCCGGTGAGCGCACGGAGGTCGATCAGGCCGACGTCGTGGCCCGCGGCCTTCGCGGCGGCGCCGACCGACGCGAGCCCGTGGTCGATGAAGTTGGCGTCGACGCTCGGCCGTTTGTTGAAGCTGTCGAAGCCGGGGAGGGCGATGCCGGGGAAGACGAGGGTCACGCGCATCGGGGGCCTTCTTTCATTGGAGGAACGGCTGCAGCGCGCCTGCCTCGGCGTACCACGCGAGCGTGGCGGCGAGGCCGCGGTGGAGCGAGTGGCGCTGGTAGTCGCCGATGGCGGCGCGGAGCCGGGCATCGGTGAAGCCTCGATGGATGCGGTCGCCGTCGGCGAGAAGGAAGTACACGGCCTCGGCCACCGCCGTCGCGCCCGCGGGTGGAGGCTCGTCACGGGGCGCGAGCCGCAGGCGGGCCAGCTCCTCGACGCCGAGCAGCTCGGCGAGCGCGAGCACCCAGTCGCCGATCGAGGCCGGCGCGTCGCCGGTGAAGTTGAAGACGCCGGCGAGCTTTACGCGGAGCGCGCGGACGAGTGCCTCGACGAGGTCGGTGACGAAGATCGGCTGCAGCAGACGCGCGCCGAGCAGAGGCAGCGCCGGCCCCGCCGCGTCGTCGGTGAGGAGCGTGCGGAGGAAGAAGTGGACGAAGCCGAGGCTGCCCGGCCCGTACGTGTTGCCGATGCGGGCTACGAGGGCCGGGATGCCGGTCCGTTCCGCGAAGGCGGCGACCTGCGCCTCGCCGTCGCACTTGGACTCGCCGTACGGAGTCGGCGGCCGGCAGGCGCGCGTCTCGTCGAGGGGGAGCTCGTCCGCCCGCGCGAGTCCCTGCGCCTCGATGCTGCTGGCGAAGACGAGGTAGCCGGCGCGGCTCGCCTCTGCCAGGCGCAGCACGTTGGCCGTGCCGGCGACGTTGGTCGCCCGCATGTCGTCGCCGGCGAGATTGACGCTGGCCCCAAGGTGGATCAGCGCGTCACAGGGCTCGTCGTCCGCCGCACGGAGGAGCGCGTCGGCGTCGGTCAGGTCGGCGGTGACGACGCGCGCGCCGCGGGAGGCGAGCCAGCGGGCACTCGGCGAGTCGGGGTGCCGTGTGACGATCGTGAGCCGGCAGCCTTCGCCGAGGAGGCGGGTGGAGAGGTGGGAGCCGATGAACCCCGTCGCGCCCGTTACGATGACGTGCCCTGGCATCGGGTGGGGGGTTCCAAAGCGCATGCCAGGAAGATGCGGAGCATGGTGGCCGCAGTTCGCGCCGACGAGGTCAGAACGGCGACCGATGAGGACGGGAAATTGACGTGTCGCCTGCGCGCCGATTGACTGGCCGTGGGCTCGCGCCTAGGTGTCACGCGTGGGGCACGTCCACGTGGACGCGACGATCAGGGGCAGGCGGCCGGCGAGCGTGCGCTTCGTCGTCGATACCGGCGCCACCTACAGCCTGATCTCGGCAGACCTCGCCAAACGCGTGGGGATCGAAGCCGGCCCCGTTCGGGACCGAGTACGGCTGGCGAGCGGCCGGACCGTGCGCCTGCCCACGGCCCTCGGTGGAATTCGGATCGAGGGCCGCGAGGCGGCCCCGAGGCGATCGTGACGACGCCGGTGATTCGCTGACCAGCTCGAAGTGCATCGCGGTCCTTGAGCCATGAGGCTGTCGAGGCGTCTAACGACGAGGCGATCAGCAGCCGGCGAAGTCGGGCTGCTGAATCGCCGTGTTAGGCCGCAACCTCCACTGTGGCGTAGAAGTCGACCTGTCGCGCCGTACGCCGCGGACGCACAGAGCGTTGACGAGGTGGCGGCGGTCGGAGCCCGTCTTCACGCATTCCCCGCAAATGAAGCTCGATAGCGCCTCCGATCCGGCGTAGCGCCGCGTCGATAGTCTTTCCGGTCGCCACACAGCCGGGCAGGTCGGGTACCGACGCCCCCCAGTCGCTGTCCGGATCCTTGTTGATACGCACCAGGTACTGGACCTTCCTCATGATCTCCCTCTCTTCAGACCTGCTTGGCGGAGAACGGACGCGAGTGTCCCCTTCGGCATGTCGTCCCCGGGGTGACCGCTCACGGTGACGCGCCCCGCTTTTCTTGGGTGTTTGAACTGCCGGTGGCCTCCCTCGGTCACGACCAACCCCCACCCGTCTGCCTCGATGAGGCGGATCACATCGCGGACCTTCACATCATCAGACTATCGGGTTCGTTTGCCCCATCTGCTTGAGGTCTCACGACGGTCTAACGACCCTGGCGCTGAGCCACCGCGACGCGCAGCCAAGCGGTCGGCTCCAGCTGCGCACGAACATTGACGATATTCACCTTGGAACGCGCGCGATGTCGATGGGCGCCGTCCACGCATAGCGGCGAACATCGCGCGGTTCGCCCCCTCCAGCGCTTGGGGCTCGAAGCTCTCCGCCGCGATCTGTGGCCCCCAGCCGTTCATAGAACCGCCGGGCCTGATGGTTCCGCGCTATGACCCACAGGTAAAGGCCGCAGTCGGTGTAGTTCGCGCGGCACCAGCGCGCGACCTCGGACGCGAGTCCTGTTCCCACACCTTGCCTATGCTGCTGGCGACGGACGTGAATGTTGTCGAGAAGCGAGCCCCATTGCTCATCGTCACGACCGTACGCGCAAGCAAAGCCCACGACGAGGCCCTCCTCTTCGGCGAGGACAACGAACTGATTCGGAGCGGGCATGGACAAGCGTTTGTTCCAAACACCCATCCGATCCTGGAAGACAGGGCCGTCAAGGAACTCATCGCGAT
>VBKG01000073.1 GCA_005879585.1 Deltaproteobacteria bacterium
GCGCTCGCCCTGGATCGGGACGACTACGGCGCGCTTCGCGTCCAGGCGTGGGTACTGCTCGGCCGGCATGACTTCCGGGGCGCGCTGGCCGCCGCCGAGCGCGCCCGCGGCGTCGAGCCCGATGACTGGTGGAATTACGCGACGATCGCCGACGCCGAGATCGAGCTTGGAGACTACGATCACGCCGTCGACGCCGCGCAGCGCATGGCCGATCTCCGGCCGGGCCTCCCCGCGTACACGCGTGCCGCCTTCCTGCGTGCGCTCTTCGGCGACCGGGCCGGCGCTGTGGAGATGCTGACCCTCGCTGCCGCTGCGGGGAGCGCCCAGGATCCCGAGACGCTCGCATGGACCCTCGTGCAGCTCGGACACGAGCACTTCGCACTCGGGGATCTGCCGGCCGCCGCCGCGGCGTACGGCCGCGCGCTCGCCGTCTTCCCGGACTACTACCTGGCGCTGGGCGGCCTCGGGCGGGTGCGCGCGGCGGAGGGGCACCTGGACGAAGCGGCCGCTCTCTACCGCCGCGCCGTCGAGCAGATCCCGTCGCCGGATCTCCTCGCCGCCCTCGGCGACGTGTACGCCGCGAGCGGCCGCCCCGACGATGCGGAGCGGCAGTATGCGCTCGTCGACTACACCGGCGACGTCGCCGAGGCGGTGGGCACACCGTACGGGCGGCAGCTGGCCCTCTTCTATTGCGACCATGACCGCCGTCTGCCCGCCGCGCTCCAGCTAGCCGAGCAGGAGGCCGCCACCCGCGGCGGCATCTACACCGACGACGCGCTCGGCTGGGCGCTCCAGAAGAACGGTCGGACGGCGCAGGCGGTCCGTGCCTCTCATCGCGCGCTCCGCCTCGGAACCGCGGACGCGTTGCTCGAATACCATGCCGGCGTCATCGCCGCCGGCGCCGGGCGGCCGCGCCGGGCGGCGCGCCATCTGCGCCGCGCGCTCGCGTTGAACCCGTTCTTCGACCTCCGCCAGGCGGCGGTCGCGCGCGCCTCGCTGGCGGCGCTCGACGATCCCGCCCGGCTGGCGCGCGGAGAGACGCGATGAGGGCCGCCCTGCTGGCGCTCGCGGGCACCGTCGTCGCGGCGACAGCGCACGCCCACCCGCTCGGCAATTTCACGATCAACCGCTACGCGGCATTGCGCGCCGCGCCCGGCGCCGTCACGGTGCACTACGTGGTCGACATGGCGGAGATCCCGGCGTTCCAGGAGCTCGCGCTGATCGACGCCAACGGCGACCACATGCTCGACGACGCCGAGCAGCGCGCCTATCTCGATCGCATGGGCGCGACGCTCCGCGAGCATCTCGAGCTGCGCGTCGACGGGACGGCGCTGCCGCTCGCCCTCGGCGCGACGAGCCTCGAACGCCTGCCCGGCGCCGGCGGCCTGCCGACGCTGCGGATCGAGGCATCGTTCTCCGCGCCGCTCCACGGCGACGAAGGCACCCTCGATTTCCACGACACGAACTTCGCCGGACGCCCGGGATGGCAGGAGGTCGTGGCGGACGGTGCCGACGGCGCCGTCGTGTCGGCGTCGACGGTGCCGCGGACCGACCGGAGCCAGGCCTTGCGCGCCTATCCCCAGGACCTGCTCGAGAGCCCGCCGCAGGTGACGGTCGCGCGCTTCCACGTCGCCCGGGGGACCGGACCTGTCGGCGGTCGCCAGCAGGCCGACGACGGCGTCCGTGCGGGAGCGGCCCGCTTCGCCGATCGGATGACCGAGCTCATCGCCACGCGGACGCCGCTCAACCCCGGTTTCGTCGTGACCGCGTTGCTGGTCGCGGCGGGTCTGGGGGCGCTCCACGCGCTCAGCCCCGGCCACGGGAAGACCATCGTCGGTGCGTATCTGATCGGCACGCGCGGGACCGCGCGCCACGCGGTCTTCCTCGGACTCGTCGTGACGGCGACGCACACGATCGGCGTCTACCTGCTCGGCCTCGTGATGCTCGTCGCCCGCGCGTCGGTCATGCCCGAACGGCTCTTTCCCTGGATCAGCGTCGCGTCGGGGCTCGTCGTCCTGGCGGTCGGCGTCTCGCTCGCCACGTCGCGCGCGAAGGCGGCGTTCGCCGGCCGGCATGACCACGACCATCACCATCATCACCACCATCACGATCACGGTGGCGTCGGCTGGCGGAACCTCGTCGCGCTCGGTGTTTCGGGCGGTCTGCTCCCCTGTCCGTCCGCCCTCGTCGTGATGCTCGGGGCGATCGCGCTCGGGCGCATCGCGTTCGGCCTCCTCCTGATCGTCGCCTTCAGCGCCGGCCTGGCAGCCGTGCTCACCGGCGTCGGACTGATGCTCGTCTACGCCCGCCGGCAGTTCGAGCGCCTGCCGCTCGAC
Organism: Deltaproteobacteria bacterium; assembly: GCA_005879585.1. Classification (GTDB taxonomy): domain Bacteria; phylum Desulfobacterota; class Binatia; order DP-6; family DP-6; genus DP-3. The sequence continues at coordinate 2,337 of VBKG01000073.1, forward strand.
GGACGCCTCGCACGTCTCGCGCCCGTCGCGAGCGCGCTCGTCATCTCCGCGGCGGGGCTCGCGATCGTCGCCGAGGCGCTCGTCCGGATCGGGGTGTGGCTGTGACGGCTGGGAGCCCGCTCGCCATCCTGTCGTTCGGCTTCGTCCTCGGCCTCAGGCACGCGCTCGACGTCGACCACCTGGCCGCCGTCTCGACGATCGTGAGCCAGCGCCGGAGCATCTGGGCGTCGGGTCTCGTCGGTGTACTCTGGGGCCTCGGTCACACGGCCGCGCTCCTCGTCGCGTCCGTGGTCGTGATCGGCCTGCATGCGCGCATTCCGCCGCGCGTGTGCTCGGCGCTCGAGCTCGGCGTCGCGCTGATGCTCGTCGGGCTCGGGCTGAACCTGCTGCGGACGCTCTGGTCGGGCGGCACCGTCCATGGTCACGTGCACCGCCACGGCGGCCGCGCGCATGCCCACGTGCACGTGCATGGAGCAGACGAGCCGGATGCGCACCACCACGCACGCTTGAGCCGGCGGCCCTTCGTCGTCGGGCTCGTGCACGGCCTCGCCGGCAGCGGCGCCGTCATGCTCGCCGTGCTCGCGACCATCCCGTCCCCGGGCCTGGCCCTCATGTACGTGGCGGTCTTCGGGATCGGGTCGATCGCGGGCATGGTCGCGATGAGCACGCTCTTCGGCGTGCCCCTGGCGCTCGTCGGCGGCCGCTTCGCCCGAGCCGAGCTCGCGCTCCGGCTCGGCGCCGCGCTCGGCTCCCTGGCGGTCGGCCTCCGGCTCGCCTGGGAGCTCGCCGCGGGCGGCCTCGTCTGACGCGGGGCCTTGGCCGCAACCGCGGAGATCGAGTCGGCATTGCTGGCGCGCGTCGCGCGTGGCGACGAGATGGCGCTGGCCGCGCTGTACGACCGGCTCGCGCCGCTCGCCTACGGGATCGCGCTGCGGGTCGCGGCGGACCGCGAGCTCGCGGAGGACGCCGTCCAGGAGGCGTTCCTGCGCGTCTGGCGTCGCGCGGGGCGCTACGAGCCGTCGCGCGGCGCGGTGCGTCCCTGGTTCCTCCGTATCGTTCGCAACGTCGCCCTCGACGGCCGACGCGCGCGGGTGGCACGCGGACAGGCCGAGCGGCGCGGCACGGCCCCGCCGCGCGACCTGATTCCATCCGAACGTCCCGATGAGGCCGTAGAACGAAGGGAGCGCGCCGCGCGGGTGCGGGCGGCGCTGGATGGATTGCCCCATGAGCAGCGACGAGCGATCGAGACCGCGTACTTCGAGGGCCTCTCGCATGGCGAGATCGCGGCGCGGGACGGCACGCCGCTCGGTACCGTGAAGACACGCATCCGCGACGGTGTGCAACGGCTGCGCGCCGCCCTCGCCGGGAGGGAAGCCGGTGGCTGAGGAGCGGCCGATCGGCATCGACGACCCCGAGCTCGACGACGCGGCGCTGGAGGCGCTCGCCGAGGCGCACGCGGCGCCGCCCCCGGCCGACCTCCGCGCCCGGCTCCTGGCCGAGGTCCGGCGCGAGGCCGCCGCGCACGCCGCCGCGGCAGCTGGCCGCTGGCGCCTCGCGGGATCGGTGGCGGCGGCCATCGGGCTGGTCCTCGCGGGGCTCCTCGCGCGTGAGTCGCGCCTCGCCGCGCATCGCGGCGACGAGCTCGCGCAGCTCGCCGAGCATGACCGCGACCTCGCTGCGCGCCTCGACGAGCAGGGCCGGACGCTCGCGGCGCTTCGCGAGTCCGTCGCCGCCGAGACCGAGGTCTTGCGGGTGATCGGCGCGCCTCGTCTCCTGAGCGCGTCGCTGGCGCCGAAGGAAGGCGCGGGCGCCAGCGGGCGGGTCGTCGTCGACGCCGCTTCCGGCGACGCCGTCGTCATCCTCTCCGGCCTCGCCCCCGCGCCCGAGGGAAAGACCTACGAGCTCTGGGCGCTCCGCGGCGACCGCCCGCCCGAGCCGGCCGGCGTGTTCGTGGTCGGCCCCGAGGGCTCGCTCGCGCGCCGCGCCGCGCGCGTCGAGCGGCCGGGCGACGTGACGGCGTTCGCCGTGTCGGTCGAGCCCGCCGCCGGCTCGCCGTCGCCGACCGGACCCATCGTGCTCGTCGGGACGGTGGCGGGGTAGGAGCGTGACTGAAGACTGAAGATAGATTCTCCGCGCGCGAAGCGCGCGGCCGAGCGAAGCGAGCTGGGGAGTGGGCCCCGTCGGGCTTTGCCCGACGGGCGAGGGGACAGGGTCCCCTCGTGAGCTAGGCGCCGCCGACCTGCTGCCTGCCGCGTCCGAGGCGGCTGAGAACGGCACCGAGCTCGCCGGTCTCGGCCGGCACGCCGTCGCGGAAGGCGATCACCTCACGCGCCGTGGGGGCGAGGCGCGGCCCGGGCAGCAGGATGCCGAGGAGGTTCAGCGGGTCGGCCGCAGAGACGATCACCACCTCCCCCGGCTCTCGTCGGCGCCGGACGGCGCGCAGCGTCTCGACCGCCTCGGGCAGCGCGAACTGCTCGCCGACCAGACCCGCGACGAAGCGCCCTCCCCGCACCTCGCCGCGCGCCTCGAGCGTGCGGAGCGCGCCGAGGAGCGCGCGCCACGACGACACCCGCGATTCGCGCGCCGTGAGCTCGCGGGTCACGACGCCGTAGCGCCGGAGCAGCTGACCAGCGACGCGCATCGGGTCGGCCGAAGCCTCGTCCGCGGCGCTCCGGAGGAGCGACCACCGTCCCCCGGCCACGAGCCGCCCGCGACCCGTCCGGACCATGGCGAGCCGCCGCCGTCGCCGCCGGTCCGGGCCCTCGAGCAGCGTCCGCAGCGCCGCCATGCCGTCGCCGGTCACGAGACCGCGCGCGACGAGCCGCCAGAGCGCCTCCTCGACCTGGGTCGGCAGGAGCCCCGTCCCGCGCGCGATGTCGGCGACGAACGACGCCCCGCGCCGCTCGAGGAAGTCGAGGACCGTGCGCACCCCGTCCAGCAGGACGGCGGGACCGCCCGCCGGTGCGGGCGCGAGGAGCCAGCCGAGGTCCTCGCGCAGCACGAGCGCCAGGGGGAGCGCGCGCGTCGCGATTTGCCCGCGCCGCGGCACGGCGACGTCGTCGTCGGGCGCGTCGGTGCGGAGCCGCCCCCAGACGACGGCGCCCGCGAGGCAGAGGTGCTCGAGGTCCGCCGGGTCGTAGCGCGCGATGCGCGACGGCAGCACGTGCGCCTCCCAGGCGCGGGCGGGCAGCTCGACGCCCTGGAGCTGGCCGATGACCTCGAGGACACCCGGCCGTCCGTGGAGCTGCGAGCCGGCCTCGAGGTGCTGCCAGCGGAAGAGGAATCGCATGAAGTCCGCCGCCGACACGGGCTCGATCTCCCGCCGGAGGCGGGCGAGGGTCAGACGGTGGATGCGGGCGAGCAGGCCGCGCTCGCACCATTCCTCGACGTCTGCGCCCGGGGTGAACCGGCCGCGCAGCGCCACCCCGGCGTGCTCGAGGGCGGCCAGCCCCGCCGCGATCGCCGCGAGCGGGAGGCCGGTGCGCGTCGCGAGCGCGTCGGCGGTGATGGGGCCGGTGCACTCGAGCCAGCCACCCGCGACCGTGCGGCGCGCATCGTCCTCGGTGGTCTCGGCGCCGCGCGGTGCCGCGACGTCGACCGGCTCCGGCTCGAAGCGCGCAGTGGGAACGAGACGGCGGACGAGCGCCACCCGCTCGGCCGCGACCACCGCCCGCCAATCGCCGTGCACCGCCCAGGTCGCGCGCCGCACGGCGACCAGCTCGGCCGCGAAGCTCCCCCAGCCTGCCGCCTCCAGCTCCGCGGCGGGCACGATCACCATCGACGCGAGCGTGTCGTGCAGCTCGTCCGCGTCGCGTACCTCCGGCCACGCCTCGGCGCGGACCGTGGCGACGGCCGCCGCGTCGAGCGCGCCGAGCCCGCCCGCCAGGTCGGGATCGGTCCGCCGGAGCGCCACCGCCCGCGCGCGCCGTTCCTCGAGCGGCGCGTCGTCGAGGTACGTGTACGGGTTCGAGTGGAGGATCTCGTGCGAGAGGACCGACGGCGCCGGCGTGTCGACGACACGGGTCTCGACGGTGCCGTCCTCGATGCGGGCCAGCAGCGCGTCGAGGCCATCGCTGTCCATCGCCTCGTGCAGGCAGTTGTCGACCGTCTCGCGCACGAGCGGATGGTCCGGCACGACCATCGGCCCCGTCACGTTGTCCGCACACGCCGCCTGGGCCGGAAAGACGGCGGCCAGCAGGTCGTCGGCGCGCATGCGCTGGAGCGGCATCGGCACGCGCCGTCCACCCTGGAACCGCAGCAGGGCGAGCGCGCGCGTGGCGTTCCAGCGCCAGCGGTTCGTGAACATCGGCGAGACGAGCGCGGCCTGGATCAGGTCTTCGACCAGCCGCTCGCGCCGCACCATCCCGAAGACGGCGTCCAGCGGGAAGCTGTGCTGCGGTCCGAGGGAGAGGACGAAGCCGTCGTCGGTGGCGGCGGCTTGCAGCTCGAAGTCGAACGTCACGCAGAAGCGCTTCCGGAGCGCGAGGCCCCACGCGCGGTTGATGCGGCCGCCGAACGGCGCGTGCACGACGAGCTGCATGCCGCCGGCCTCGTCGAAGAAGCGTTCGGCGACGACACAGCGCTCCGACGGCATCGCGCCGAGGACGGCGCGCGCTTCGGCGAGGTAGCCGACGACCTGCTCGGCGCCGTCGGCGGTGAGGCCGCACTCGGCCGCGAGCCAGTCGACCGCGGCACGCCGGTCGGCGAGCCGCGCCACCACGTCGCTGCGGAGCGCCGACACGGCGGCCGACAGCTCGCGCGTACGGGCGGGCGCCTCGCCCAGCCAGAACGGAATGGTGGGCGGCGCGCCGGCAGCGTCCTCGACGCGCACGCGTCCGGCCTCGACGCGGCGAATGCGCCACGAGCGGTTCCCGAGGAGAAAGATGTCTCCTCCCATGCTCTCGACCGCGAAGTCCTCGTTCACCTTGCCGACGGTCAGCCCCGAGGGCTCCTCGACGACGTCGTAGTCGGCGGTGTCGGGAATCGCGCCCCCGCTCGTGATCGCCGCGAGCCGCGTGCCGCGCCGCGGCCGGAGCCGACCGTGCACGCGGTCGAAGTGGACGAGCGCGCCGCGGCGCCCGCGTCGCGTCGCGACGCCTTCGGCCAGCATGTCGATGACCGCATCGAAGTCGTCGCGCGAAAGCCGCCGGAAGCCGTACGCGCGCCGCACGAGGGCCCAGAGCTCCTCGACACCCATCTCTCCGGTCGCGATCGTGGCGGCGCACTGCTGGGCGAGGACGTCGAGCGGGTTCTCGGGGACGCTGAGGCGGTCGAGCTCGCCGGCGCGGACGGCGCGCACCGCGGCCGCGGCCTGCACGAGATCGTCGCGCGTGAGCGGGAAGAACACGCCGCGCGGCACGGCGCCGCGGGCATGGCCCGAGCGGCCGACGCGCTGGACGAGCGTCGCGAGGGCGCGAGGCGCGCCGACGTGGCACACGAGGTCAACGCTGCCGACGTCGATCCCGAGCTCGAGCGACGCGGTCGCGACGACGACCGGCACCGCGCCCGACTTGAGGCGCTCCTCGGCGTCGAGGCGGAGCCGCCGGGCCATGCTGCCGTGGTGCGCGGCGACGCGCCCCTGCCCGAGCCGCTCCTCGAGCTGGTGGGCGACGCGCTCGACCAGGCGACGCGTGTTGACGAACACGATCGTGGTCCGCTCGGCGCGCGCGTGGACGGCGACGCGCTCGTAGATCTCCGCCCAGAGCTCGTGCGTCGCGATCGGGCCGAGCTCCTGGTCCGCCACCTCGATCGCGAGCTGCACGTCGCGACGGTGGCCGACGTCGACGATCCGGCACGAGCGTGGCTCGCCGTCGGCGGCCGTGCCGGCGAGCAGCCCCGCTACCGCCTCGATCGGCCGTTGCGTCGCCGAGAGGCCGATGCGCTGGAGCCGGCGGCCGGCGAGCGCGTCGAGCCGCTCGAGGGAGAGCGCCAGGTGCGCGCCCCGCTTGTCCGCGGCGACGGCGTGTATCTCGTCGACGATGACCGTGCGTGCGCCCGCGAGAAAGCGGCGGCTGCCCTCCGCCGTGAGCAGGATGTAGAGCGATTCCGGCGTCGTCACGAGGATGTGCGGCGGGCGGCGCGCCATCGCCTGGCGCGCGGCGGGCGGCGTGTCGCCGGAACGGACGAGCGCGCGGACCTCGGGGAGTGGCGTGCCGCGCGCGGCGGCGCGGGTGCCGAGCTCCGCGAGCGGCGCGGCGAGGTTCTTCTGGATGTCGTTGCCGAGCGCCTTCAGCGGCGACACGTAGACGACGTCGGTGCGGTCCTCGAGCAGATTCCGCTCCGCGAGCCGGAGCAGCCGGTCGATCGACCAGAGGAACGCGGCCAGGGTTTTCCCGGAGCCGGTCGGCGCGGCGAGGAGCGTGTCGGCGCCCGCGGCGATGGCGGGCCAGCCCGCGGCCTGGATCGGCGTCGGCTCGCCGAAGCGGTCGCGGAACCAGTCCGCGACGAGAGGGGAGAAACCGGTCACGACGCCCTCGAGTGGTATCATCGCCCCCGGCGCGGCGCCACGCGTGTCGGGTGTTCCCTCGCGCCGGAGCCCGCCGAGCAGTTATACATGGCGGCCGTGCCCGCCCGGCCCACCTCGTCCCGTCAGGCCCGGCGCGCGGCCGCGCGTGCGGCGGACCGCGCCACGCGCGCTCAGCCGACGCCGCCGGTGGTCGCCAGGACGATCCGCTCGCTCCCGCTCGCCTCCAACATCTTGTGGGGGAGTGTGCTGCTCGCGCTGCTCGCGTTCACGGCGACCAACATCGTCCGGAAGATCACGTGGTATCTCGCCGTCGACCAGTTCGGCTACCTGGTCTTCGCGCACGACCTGCTGCACGGGCACGTGCTGCATCACTGGCCGCCGCTCGATGCGCTGATCGGTCGGCTGCCCCCGCGGGCCGACATCCTCGCGCAGACCTACGTCGCCGACGGCGCCCGTGCGTACTGCCGGTACTCGCCGGGCTTCCCGATCCTCCTCGCCGCGTGGCTGCGCATCTTCGGCGACGATGGGGCGCACTACCTGAACCCGAGCATCTTCATGGCGTTGCTCGTCCTGCTCGTCGCCTTCGGCCAGCGCATCTTCCACTCACGCTGGCGGGCGCTGGCGGCGGTGGCGATGGTGACGCTGTTCCCGACGTACATCCACTTCTGGGCGATCACGCCGACGCGCGACCTCTCCGCGCACCTCGCGGGATTCCTGGGGCTCTATCTGCTGCTCCCCGGCGGCCGGCACCGGCTGGCGGGCGGGTTGGCGCTCGGCTACGCGGTGACGATCCGGCCCGACGCCCTCCTCTATCTCGTGCCCGGCGGCCTCGTCCTGACGCTCGAATGGCTGCGCGCGGGGCGGCGGTGGGACCGGGCCGTCTCCACGCTGAGCGCCGCGGCAATCGGGCTGCTGATCGGCCTCGCGCCGCTGCTCGCCTACAACTGGATGACGTCGGGAAACCCGTTCCGGCCGACGCAGGCGATGGAGGTGGAGCGCTTCTTCCAGAGCTCCGCGCCGGCGCCGACCCCGCCCGCGCCCCAGCCCGACAAGACGCGGATCGGCTACCCGCCGCCGGGCTGGCACGGCGGGACCATCGAAGCCGTGCAAGGCGGCGGGCTCCGGCTGTCAAACCTCCGGACCACGCTCCCGGGCAACGTTGCCATCCTGCGCGGCGCCTACGGCAACGTGATGCTGGCGATCGCGATCTGGGGCGCGGTCGTGGCGCTGGTCCGGCGGCGGACGTTGTTCGTGCTGGCCGTGTCCTACGTCCTGATCGGCCTCGTCTTCTTCAGCTTCTGGTCGCGGCCCGACAACCGCTACCTCTCCGGCGTCTTCTGCATGCTGCCGCTCCTCATCGTCGAGGGTACGCTCGGCACCCTCGACGTCGTGCGCCTGCTGGCTCGCCGGCGTTTGGCAGCGAGGGGAACCGGGCTCGCGCTCGGCGCGGCCGCGGCGCTCGTCGTGGGCGCGACGATGGTCGCCGCGCCCCGCACCGGCGTGATGCCGATGCTCTCCTGGATCGTCCCGACGCTCACCGCCGTCGCCCTCGTGGCTGCCGCCGTCGCACCGCACCGGCGCGTCGCCGGCGTCGCGGCGCCGGTCCTCGCCGTCACGCTCGCGGGGCTCGGGGCGTGGCGCGCGTACACGAACCTCGACGTTCGCGGCGGCTTTCAACGGCCGGAGATGCTGCGCGCGCGGACCGCGTTCGCACGCGTCGTCGAGCCGGGCGCCGTGGTCATCACCACCGAGGACATCGGGCGGCCGGCGGAGAACATCGAGTACTACAGCGGGGTCGCCTGGGCGCTGTACTTCACCGACCTCGCGCGCTGGGGCATCGGGGTGACCGAGGCGGCCGAGCGTTTCGCGGTCGCGCGGATGAAGCCGTATCTGCTGATCCCGCCCACGCAGCCGGACCGGACGCGGATGCTCGAGGAGCTCGGACGCTCGTTCCTCGTCGAGCGCACGGCCGACATCGCGCCCGGCCAAGCGATGGACTACTTCGTCGCCGCGCCGTTTCACCGCGGCGTCCGCCTGGAGCTCTATCGGCTCACGCCGCGCGGATGAGCCCGCAATTGACCGGTCCCGCGCTCGCCCGCTAGACAGCTACGCATGACGATCTCGCGTGGCTTCGTTCCGGGGGTTTTGCTGCTCCTCATCGCGTGCGGCAGCGGAGGCGGCGGGCCGACGGGTGGACCGGCGAAGGACGACGCGGCGGTCTCGAAGGGCGTCGTCGATTATTTCCAGAAGACCGTCACGACGCCCGGACTCGCGTTCAAGGTGACGAAGCTCGAGGACTCGGAGATCCCCGGCTGGCGGAAGGGCAACCTCGAGGTGTCCCTCGGCCAGCAAACGCAGAACGTCGCCTTCTACGTGAGCCGCGACGGGCACTACCTCTTCCGGGGCGACGCGATCGATCTCACCGTCGATCCGCTGAAGCAGGTGCGCGACAAGATCAAGCTGGACGGCGCGCCGTCGCGTGGCCCGACGGATGCGACGGTGACGATCATCGAGTATTCGGATTTTCAGTGCTCGTTCTGCGCGCGTATTTACACCACGGTCGAGACGCAGGTGCTCAAGGAATACGGCGCGAAGGTTCGCTTCGTATTCAAGAACTACCCGCTCACGGCCGTACACCCGTGGGCGGAGGATGCCGCGGTCGTGGCCGCATGCGCGTTCCGGCAAGGGAACGATCAGTTCTGGACCATGTACAACGGCCTCTACTCGAAGCAGAGCGAGATCACCAAGGACAATCTCGCCGCCAAGGCGGCGGAGATCGCGGAATCGGGCGGGATCGACGTCGCCAAGCTGAAGGAGTGCATCGACGGCAAGCAATCGCTCGACGCCGTCAAGGCCGACGCGGGCGAGGCGACGGCGCTCGGTGTCAACGCCGCACCGACGTTCTTCGTGAACGGCCGCCGCCTGAGCGGGACCATGACGTACGAAAACTTCAAGCAGTTGATCGACCAGGAGCTCGGCGCCAAGGGATAGCTGCACCGCGTCGCGACCGGGTTTCTCGCCGATCCGGCTCTACGCCGTCATGCAACCCGCGGCCGTATTGACGCCTGAAACGCATACCTGCTAACGCGGGCTCGATTCGTCGCCGCGGTCCACAAGGGGGTTACATGCGTCGTTCCGCTCGACACGCAGGGTGTCGGTTCACGCCGCTTTTCGCGGCCGCCCTGGCATTGGGACTCGCCGCGCCGACGTTCGCCGGGATGATCGAGGGCGACGGCAAGGGCAAGGCCGCGAATGATTGCATGGTCGAGCTCAGCATCGACGCGACGCCGACGCCGACCGGCCCGGCGATCACGTGCAGCGACTGCGACGGAACGTGCGACGCGGATGCCACGCAGGACGACCAATGCTCCTTCGCGGTGAAGCTCTGCGTCAACCAGACGGGCGACTCCGCCTGTACGCCCACCGCCCTGAAGAAGGCGTTCGCCAACGTCAAGGGCGTCCACGGACTCAAGAAGCTCGCCGCGCCCGCTTCGCTCGGCGGGGATGCCTCGTGCGGGACCGTCGCGAGCAACTTCATCGTCAAGGTGAGAGGAAAGAAGAAGAACAAGCCCGGGAAAGCTTTCATCACCCTGATGGGCATTTCCACGGGCAAGGGCAAGGCGCAGCGAGTGGACAAGGACCGCTTCACGCTGACGTGCACTCCGCACGGGACGTGCAAGCCACCCCCGACGCTCTGTCCCGCGAACACCACGACGACGACGCTGCCGAGCTTGTGCGGCAACCACACGATGGACGCCGGCGCAACGGCATCAAGGCAGGGATCGAGCAGTGCGACCCGCCGTGCGGCGGCGGCTGCGGCGCGGGTCAGGTCTGCACCGACGCGTGCACGTGTACGTCGTCCACCGCCTGCGCGTGCGGCACACCCGATCCCACCATGTTGAAGTTCACGTCGGCGATCGGCAGCGGCACGTGCGGACAGATGAAGGGTGACGACGGCAACGTCCTGCCGAACATATGTGCGGGCGGCTCGTCCTCCGGCCAGCCGTGCACCACGACCAACGACTGTCCGGGCGGCATCTGCTCCACCGGCACCTTCGTGTGCGGCGGCCTCTACTTCGGTGGCGGCGGCGTGAGCGTCCCCCTACCGTCCGTCGTGCCCGACATGAGCACGGCGATGTCGAAGGTGACGAGCTGCACGAACACCTGCCTCGCGCTCGGCGGCAGCACCGCGGCGGAGGCGGGTGGGAACACGTGCTCCGGCGGGGCAAACCATCACAATGCCTGCACGACGAACACCGATTGCCCGGGCGGCAAGTGCAACCTGCTCCACTGCACGTCGGCGAACTGTCTCTTCGGTCCCCCGCTGCCGGTCACGAACCCGCCCCAGGCGCAGCTGAGCACGTGCATCGTGAACCGCATTGCGCGCGATGCCACGGGGACGGCGAGCTGTGGCACGGGAGAGACGTCGGCGCTCAGCGTGCCGCTCAATTCCGACATCTATCTCACGGGGAACCTGCTGGTGTTCCGCTGCAGCGGCGGCACGCGGCCGGGGGAGCCGTGCACCGGCGTCGACGACACCTCGTGCGCGCCGGGAACGTGCGAGGACGACAGCGTCAAGCGTTGCACCGACACGAACGCGCCGTGCCAGGCGGATAGCGAGTGCACGGGCGTGGGCGCGGCGTGCGCGGTCCCGATCCGCCCCTGTCCCGTCTGCAACACGGTGACCAACAAGTGCAACGGCGGACCGAACAACGGCTTCGCCTGCACGCCGGGCGACTCCGCGAGTCTCGGCACGGCATATCCGACCACGCACGATTGCCCGCCGCCGCCGGAGAAGTTCCTCGGCACTCTGCCGATCGCCTTCCAGCTGACGACGGGGACCACGCGTCGCAAATCGGTCGACAACCTGCCCGCCCAGTCGAACGTCTTCTGCGGCTTCTGCCGCCATCCGAGCACGCTCGCGTTCGCCAAGGGCCGCTGCACGGGCGGCACGAACGCGAACAACCCGTGCCTCTTCGAGACCGACTGTCCCGGCGGCACCTGCACCACCACGCAGGGCGTGGCCTGCTCGCGTTGCAGCGGCGGCTCGAACGACGGGTTCTCCTGCGCCGGCGACAACGATTGCCCGGGCGGGACGTGCCCGTCGGCGGGCAACGCCAGCTGCCACGAGGCGTGCAACGGCGGCAGCAACCCCACCATGCCGTGCGACGTGCCGAACTGCGGCAGCGGCGGGACGTGCACCGACGGGGTCTGCGTCGGCGGCCCGACGCCGTGCGCCCGCTGCTGTGCGGGAGGCGGCAAGTGTCTCGGCGGTTACACGAGCTGTCAGCAGCACAC
>VBKG01000416.1 GCA_005879585.1 Deltaproteobacteria bacterium
TGGGCGCGTTCTCGACGCCGCGGCCGGCGTACGTGCCGGTGGCGAAGATGAACTCCAGGGCTTCCGCCCCGTCGCGGACGAGGTGGACCCGGTTAGCCAGGTTCTGCTTCCGCAGCGCCCGGAGCGCCAGCTCGGCGTCCTCCGGGCTGTCCTCGACCAGCAGGATCTCGACTCCCGTCAGATTCATGCGCCCCTCCTCCTTCCGCGGGAAGCGTGAAGTAGAAGGTGGCGCCGCGATCCACCGCCCCCTCCGCCGACACGCGCCCGCCGTGCCGCTGCACGACGCGCTGCACGATGGCGAGACCGACGCCGGTTCCGTCGAACTCCTCGGCGCGATGCAATCGCTGAAACACGCCGAACAGCTTGCTCGCGTATGCCATGTCGAATCCCGCTCCGGCGCCGGCGGCATCCGGCACGCGGCGAAACGAGAGCGTCGCCGCTGCCATGCTATGCGAGCAACCCCGAGACATGCCGAACCGCGTCCCGTGATCGTCCTTCCCCGGGAAGGGTGAAGTAGAACGTGGCGCCGCGGCCCACCGCCCCTTCGGCCCACACGCGCCCGCCGTGCCGCTGTACGATGCGCTGCACGATGGCGAGACCCACGCCGGTGCCCTCGAACTCCTCGGCGCGGTGGAGCCGCTGGAAGACCTTGAACAGCTTCTCCGCGAACCGCGTGTCGAACCCGGCCCCGTTGTCGCGGACGAAGTACGCCGGCTCGGTTCCCCGGGTACAGCCGATCTCGATCGCCGGCTCGGCGACATGCTGGGTGAACTTCAACGCGTTGCCGATCAGGTTGACGAAGACCTGCTGGAGCATCCCGCGGTCGCCGCGGGTCGGAGGCAGGTCGCCGACGCGGACCGACACCGCGCGGTCTGGATCCGGCCGCTGAAGCTCCCGACTGACAGCCCAGGCAACCGCCGCCATGTCGACCGTCACGCTTTCGAGCTCCTTGCGGCCGAGCCGCGACAGAGCGAGCAGATCGTCGATCAGGCGCCCCATCTGGCGCGCGTTGTCGCAGACGACCCCCAGCAGGCGCTGACCGTCGGCGTCGAGGGTGCTCGCGTGCTCCTCCACGAGCAGTCGAGCGAAGCCATGGATGGCGCGCAACGGCGCGCGCAGGTCATGCGCCACGGCGTAGCTGAACGACTCGAGCTCCTCGTTCTTCCGTTCGAGATCGGCGAGGAGCGCGGCCCGCGTCTCGGCGAGCTCGCGTGCCGCGCGACCCTCCGCGGCTTCCATCTCCTTGTGGAGCAATTCCTCGCGGATGCGCCGGTGCTCGTCCTCGAAGTGCTTTCGCCGGAGCTGCGCACGCAGCCGCGCCTTCAGCACCTCGAAGTCGGCGGACTTCGTGATGTAGTCGTCTGCGCCCGCATTGATGCTCTCGATCATCGCCGCCTGCTCCTCGAGCGCCGTCAGCATGATCAGGGGAATGTCGCGCCACGCCGGAGTGCCCTTGATCCGCCGGCAGACCTCGTGTCCGGACAGTCCCGGCATCACGAGGTCGAGCAGGATGCACTCGACCGGCTGCACCGCGAGCAGGTCGAGCGCCTCCTGCCCGGAGCGCGCGAGGACGATGTCGTAGCCCTCGTGGCGCACCTGCGATGCGAGGGCCTCGAGGTACGTCGGGCTGTCGTCGACGGCGAGGATCTTCTTCGGATCGAGAAGGCTCGGACTGGGCTCCGTCCCGGCCGACGTCCCGGCGCTGCGCAACACGGCGCCGAGGCGGGCGAGGATGACGCCGGCATCCTCCTCCTTGCGGACGAAGTCGTCCGCCCCCGAGTCGAGCGCGCGGAGCTCGTCTCCTCGATCCTCGGACGCGGTCAGCAGCAAGCAGGGTGTGCGCCGGAGTCCGGCGTCGAGCCGGAGGCGGCGCACCACGGTGCCGCCGTCGATGCCGGGCAGGAGCCCGTCGACGACGACCGCCGCGGGCCGAATGGCGGCGGCGAGCTGGAGCCCCTCCTCGCCGGTCGCGGCCGTCACCACGGCGTACCCGGCCGACTCGAGCGTCGCCCGGAGCTGCTCGCGGAACGTCGGGCTGTCGTCGATCACCAGCACCGTCTGCGATCCGCCCGACGCCCGATCCCGCGCTTCCGGCCGCCTCCGGATGAGCTCCCGGGCGCGCGCCTGCACATAGACCGTATCGTACGGCTTCCCGACGTACTCGTCGGCGCCGGTGGTCAGCCCGCGAACCCGGCTGCGTACCTCGGCCTCGGTCGAGAGGAGCATGACCGGGATGCCGGCGGTGGCAGGGTCGTTCTTGAACGTCGCCAGCAGCTCGATGCCGTCAGCGTCCGGCAGCAGCACGTCGAGGACGATCAGGGCGAACGCGGTCTTATGAACTGCCTCGCGTGCCGCCGCCGCCGTGGCACAATCCGTCGGTGCGAAGCCCGCCGACGCGAAGGCGTCGGCCAGGTCCATGCGGACGGTCAAGCTGTCGTCGACGATGAGGATCGCGGGCTTCACGCCCGATTCCCGGGCTCCCCGCCGAGCGCGGTGAGGGCCGGCGCGATCTGATCGAGCGGCAGCACGCGGCCTGCCGCCCCGAGCAGGATCGCCTCGCGCGGCATACCGAACACGACCGACGTGGCCTCGTCCTGCGCGAGCGTCGTCCCTCCCGCCTGCCGGATCGCGAGCAGCCCCGCGGCCCCGTCCTTGCCCATCCCCGTGAGGATACACGCGGCCGCCTGGTCGCCGAGCTCCAAGGCGACGGACTCGAAGAGAACGTCGACGGACGGTCGGCACGAATGCCGCTCGGGATCGTCGGTGAGCCAGAGCCTGCCGTGCCGCAGGACCATGTGGCGGTCGGGAACCGCGATGATGACACGGCCTTCTCCCGCCTTCGGCAGCGGCTCGCCGTCCTGCGCGTAGCGGACGCGCAGCGCGGACTGGCCGTCGAGCCACTCGGCGAAGCCTGGCGCGAAGGCGGGTGCGATGTGAATCACGAGCAGGATCGGGAGGCGGTAGTCGGGCGGCATGCCCTTCAGGATCTCGACCAGCGCGGCCGGCCCGCCCGTCGAGGCCCCGATGGCGAGGGCTCGACACGAGGAGGTCGACGCCGAGCGGGCCGATGGCGCGCGCTGCATGTTCAGTCGGCCCCGAGGGTGCGTGATCACCTTGATGCGAGAGACGAGCTTCACGGTGGAGACGAGCGTTCGGGCCCACCGGTCGTCCAGCTCGTTTCCCGACGGCTTCTCGAACACCTCCACCGCCCCGGCAGCGAGCGCCTCGTACGTGCGGAACAGCTCGCCCCGATTGGTCGACGCGGAGACGATGAGGATCGGCGTCGGGCAGTACGCCATGATGAACTCGGTCGCGGCGAGCCCGGTCATCACCGGAAGCATCATGTCGAGCGTGAGCACGTCGGGCCGGAGACGCTGGCAGAGCTCGATCGCCTGCTTGCCGTCCTCCGCCTCGGCGATCACCTCGAGCCCGGGATCGGCCGCGAGCACCTCGACGATCCGCTTGCGCACGGTGAGCGAGTCCTCGACCACGAGAACGCGGATCCTCGGCATGGCTATCCGGCGAGCTCCCGTATGCGCTCGAGGAGTCGACCCTGGTCGAACTCGCTCTTGGCGATGTAATCGCGCGCGCCCGCCTCCGCGCCGCGCCGCCGGTCCTCCGCAGAGGTCCGCGACGTGATCAGA
>VBKG01000405.1 GCA_005879585.1 Deltaproteobacteria bacterium
CTGTGAACATTCGCCTCTCGACCGACGCGTCCTCGTCCCGTACGCGCAGCGCCCGCCACCGTGATGCCTCTCGTCCACGCTCGGGCCGATCCAATCGACGACGGAGCGAACCGCGCAGGCCTCCGGGTCGTCGTCGTGCGCCTGCGACACGTCGAAGCGACGACCACCCATGCCATCGAAGCGCTCGCCATCCATCCCCAGGCACTTCCCACGTGCCCCAGGACCGTCGATCGCTTCGTCATCTCCGCCCGAGCACCCGGAGCCCCCCGCGCCCGTCTGGCGCCACGCATTCTTTCCCCATAGGGACCCCCCCGCGCAGCTTCGCTCAACCCCGGTTTGCCGCCGCCTCGCGCACGACCACCGCGGGCTCGACCGTCACTCCCTGCGCGCTCGGCGCAGCAAACCGCCTCCCAGTTATGACACCCATGAAGACGGGCTGGTCAACGGGTCCGTGTTGGTTCTTCCGGTCCTCTCCCTCTCGTTATGGGCAACGTCGAAGTGCAGGCATCACATGCCCGCGGCCTACCAGGGCCGACGCGCTGGTGTGACCGCGGAGGCGCCGTCACCGCGGCTAGCATACTAGACGACGCGCGCAGAGGCTCGTACGCGCCCGCGGCGGCGCCCGGAGGTCCGACCCTACGCACGAAGACATGCGGATTTCTCGCGCTGCGCCCTCCCGCGTGTTTCCCTCGCCGGGACCCCGGTGACCGCTGCTCACCATTCACCCATGCGGGGTCACGATCGCCCCATGTTTCGCTGCGGGGAGCAGGCCCCATACAACTTTCTGGGCTCGCGGCCCACTGTCATAACCGGGGTCGCTGCTCGCGCTGGAGCGCGGTGCACGTTCGGGGTCGGCGAGGAGATGGTTGCACAGGGGCCTACCGGTTCGCGACGGTGGCGCGCTTCCGCCGGTACAGGCGCACGACCTTGCGCTCGAACGGCCCGCGCTCGACGGCGAGCTTGCTGAGGTCGAAGTCGCGGCCGTCGCGCAGCATCGCGAACATGATGCGGCAGAGGCGGTGGGCGACGGCGATGACGGCCAGCTTGTAGCCGCGCCGCGTACACAGCTGGGCGAAGTACGGGTGCAGCGGATGGTCGGGGCCGCTGGCGTGGTGTGCGGCTTGACAGAGCATGGCGCGCAGTTCGGCCGCGCCGCGCTTCGTGATCCGCCCGTGGGCGTCGCGGTCCCCGGACTGATACGTCGCGGGCACGATGCCGGCGTAGCTCGCCGCGTGTTTCGCATCGGGGAAGCGGGTGATGTCGGAGAAGACGGCGATCGCCGTCGCGGCCACGATGGGACCAACGCCCGGGATCGTCTCGAGCCGCCGGAGCGGGTCGGCGAACCAGGCCCGCTGCTGCTGCGCCAGCTCCCCGTCGAGTGTCGCCACCTGCTCGCCCGCGCAGCGCCACAAGGCCCGGTGCTGCGCGACGTGCGAGCGGAGCTCACTGTACTCGCCCAGGGCCGCAAGAACCTGGGCCCAGCCCGCCTCACTCCCCGCCGCGGGCGGGACGTGAACGATCGTGCGGTAGCTCCCGCGCCGCAGCCCCTTGCAGAGCTCGAACGCATCGCGCCGGTCACTCTTCTGCAGCGGGCGGTAGGCCTTCAGGCGGACCTCGTGGGCATCAACGACGACAGGTGTGAGCCCGGTGATGGTCAGCGGGCGTGCCGCGAAGAACGCCACCGTGCCTGTCTCCAAGGCCACGGGTGTGCCCGGCGGGAGATAGTACGTCACCCGCAGGTGCTCGAAGCCCGCCGGCGTTGTCGGCACTTCGCCCTGGGCGATCACCCGTCCCTCGGCATCCTCGATCACGAACACACTCTGCCGGCTGTGCACGTCCACGCCAACGTAGTACTGTGTCATCGGGCTGCCCTCCTTTCATTCTTGCGGCTCCGTCATGGATGACCCCGTGGTCCGCCGCGAACCGTATCGCGGCGGAGGGCAGCCCGCCTTCATCGATACGGTTGTCGCTCCTAGTGCGCCAGGCGAAGCCTGGGAAAGGGGGAAGAGATGTAGTCGCGATCTCGGAAACCTTTCGATGGAGCCCAGCGGGTGACCAGTCCCGCCCGGCAAAGGTTGGCCACCAGCCGGCACCGAGTGTTGCGTGGTGGCGGAGTGATCCGCCCTGCGAAGCGTACACAGGGAGTGTGCAGGCCGCGTGATTGAGCCTCGAGAGATAATACCCGCGAGCGCCGACGTTGTTAGGAAGACGGAAGGCCGCATCGACGCGCCGAAGCAGGCCGGGCGTGAAGAGCTCGCCGGGGTCGAAGAGCGGGGCATGCACACATCGGGGCTCCCCAGGAACCTGGGAGGCCTGGTCGTCTCCGTGCGCAAGAGCCGGGAGGGGCACCCGGTCGAACAGCCCAGGCCCGGGGGTGGCGCGCTCGCCGTCCCCGGGAGCGAAGGTCGAGCGCACGCACGGTACCGCCAAGCGAAGGAAACGAAGCGCGGCGGGAGGGACGGTCAGGAGTCGGAGCACTCCGTTGTACCGGTGAAGCGGGGGAACTCACTCCAGGGGACCCCGTGGAGGGAAGGGGGTGCCGGGTCAGGGAACCGGAGGAGGGAAAGATGACGGGGACACCGAACCCCGAGACCATCTCAACGCGACTCCACCGGATAGCGACGCTTGCGAGGGAGATGCCCGGAGTGGCGCTCAGGACCCTCGCGCAGTACATCGACATCGCGTGCCTGCGGGAGGCGTATCGACGCACCCGCAAGGACGGGGCGGTCGGCGTCGATCAGCAGACGGCCGAGCAGTACGCCGACGATCTGGAGGGGAACCTCCAGTCCTTGTTGGACCGGGCGAAGGCCGGGACGTACTCGGCTCCTCCGGTGCGGCGGGTGCATATCCCCAAGGGCGACGGATCGCAGGTGCGCCCGATCGGGATCCCGACCTTCGAGGACAAGATTCTCCAGCGGGCGGTCACCATGGTGTTGGAGGCCGTCTACGAGCAGGACTTTCTCGACTGCTCGTACGGGTTTCGACCGGGTCGGTCGGCCCACCAAGCGCTGGAGGTGCTCCGCGAGGGGCTGATGACGATGGGAGGGGGCTGGGTACTCGAAGTGGACATCCGGAGCTTCTTCGACACGCTCGACCACGGGCAGCTGCGGGTGATCCTTCGCGAACGGGTGCAAGACGGAGTGCTGCTGCGCCTGATCGGCAAGTGGCTGCACGCGGGAGTAATGGAGGAGGGGGGTGTCACGTACCCCGACTCCGGCACGCCCCAGGGTGGGGTGATCTCACCCCTGCTGGCGAACATCTTTCTGCACGAGGTGCTGGACACGTGGTTCGAGAACGAGGTGAAGCCGCGGCTGAGAGGCCGGGTATTCCTGGTTCGCTACGCGGACGACGTGACGGCGGTGTTCTCGCAGGAGGAGGATGCGCGTCGGGTGTGGGCAGTACTGCCGAAGCGGTTTACCCGCTACGGGTTGACTCTGCATCCAGAGAAGACTCGCCTGATCGCATTCCGGCGTCCCTCGGGAACCGACCGGGATGTGACCGCGACGCCCACGAGCTTCGACATGCTCGGTTTCACCCACTTCTGGACTCGTTCACTGCGGGGCTCTTGGGTCATCAAGCGCAAGACGGCGCGCGACCGGTTCAGCCGGGCCCTCCGGGCCATCGCCCAGTGGTGTCAGCAGCATCGACACGCGCCGCTCTCCTGGCAGCACGCGGTGCTCTCCCGGAAACTCCGCGGCCACTACAGCTACTATGGGATCACCGGGAACTCGGCGGTAATCACGCGGTTCCGCTACGAAGTGCGCAACCGGTGGCGGAAGTGGTTGAATCGCCGAGGCGGACGGTCGCCGATGTCCTGGCCACACTTTCATCGGCTCGAGGAACGCTATCAGCTCCCCGCAGCCATCGCCGTCCACTCCAGCTATCGTCGTGCAGCGAACCCATGATCTGAAGAGCCGGATGCGTTAATCGCGCACGTCCGGATCCGTGGGAGCCCCGGGTGGGCGACTGCCCGGGGCGACCCGACCAGCCCAACGACGGCGTCGACGTGAAGGGCGACGAGCTCCGGCGCGAGTTCGATGCCGCCGTGCTCTCGTGCGGCGCGACGAAGCCGCGCGACCTGCCGGTGCCCGGTCGCGAGCTCGCGGGCATCCACTTCGCGATGGAGTTCCTGCCGCAGCAGAACAAGGTGAACGCGGGCGAGCGCATCACCGGGCAGATTCTCGCGACCGGGAAGCGGGTGGTGATCCTCGGCGGCGGCGACACGAGATCGGACTGCCTCGGCACGTCGAATCGCCAGGGGGCGGTGTCTGTGCACCAGTTCGAGCTCCTGCCCGAGCCGCCGAAGGACCGGCCGCCGCTCGTCTGGCCGAACTGGCCGATGATCCTCCGCACGTCCTCCTCGCACGAGGAGGGCGTCCTCCGCGACTGGTCGATCAACACGAAGGCGTTCGTCGCGAACGGCGACGGTCGCCTGCGCGCATTGAGAGGGGTGCGCCTCCAGTGGGCGCACGACAATGGGCGTCCGGTGATGAAGGAGATCCCGGGCAGCGAGTTCGAGCTGCCGTGCGACCTCGTGCTGCTGGCGCTCGGCTTCCTCGGGCCCGAGACCGACACGGTCATCGCCCAGCTCGGCTGCGAGCTCACGGAGCGCGGGAACGTGAAGGCCGGACCGGACTACCAGACGACGGTGCCGGGGGTCTTCGCGTGCGGCGACGCGCGACGCGGACAGTCGCTCGTCGTGTGGGCGATCTGGGAGGGCCGCGAGGCGGCGCGCGGCGTCGACGCGTACCTGATGGGCGAGACGTCGCTCCCGGCGAGCCCGGAGCTGTAGCCCGACTACGCGACCGGCGACGTCTCGGCCCGCGGGTCCCCGCCCCAGGCGATCGCCGGCGTCCCGGGTGGCATGCCGAACAGGAAGCGGAGGATCGCCACGCGGCGGATCACGAAGTGGTAGAGCGCCATGGTCGTCGCCAGCGAAAGCGTCGCCAGGACGAGATACTCCACGCCGATCGGGAGCGGCGAGTGCACCAGCCAATATGCGAGGAGCACGATGACGGGCTGGTGGAGGATGTAGACCGGGAGGAGCGACTCCCGGAGATAGCGGAAGCGCGGCCCGTCGACGCCTTCGAGACGGCGACCCCACGCGAGCGCGGACGCCACGCCGAGGACGCCGGCGGCGGCGCTGAGCGACCAGTAGGCGGCGTACGGAGCCCCCGGCACGAACATCTCGGCGCGATGCCGGACGAGGATGGGCAGCATCGCGACGGCCGCGATCCAGAACCCAGCCATCCAGGTCCGCCGCCCGCGCTGGATCGTGTCCTCGAGCGACGGAACGCGGGAGACGACGAAGCCGCCGAGGAAGAAGAGGCTGTACCAGATGAAATTCGCCCAGTCGTCGAACAGGTTCTGCTCGCCGGGCCAGCGCGCGCGCAGACCGACCTGGACCAGCGCGAACGGCACCATCGCAGCCAGCACCACGCCGGGCGCGAGAGCGGTCCGCCGCGTCGAGCGGGGGAATCGTGCGACCAGCGGCAGGTACACCATGGTGAACGTGAACAGGTAGATCAGGAACCAGAGGTGATGCCACGAGAAGCAGCGGAGGCTCGTGAAGAAGCAGCCGAGGAAGGCCGTGACGGTTCCCGTGTACCCTCGCTGCGTCACCGCCTCGACGTACGCTTGCGGCGGGGAGAGGAGCGCGACGCCGGCGAGGAACGGGATCAGGAGACGTCTCCGTCGTTCGCGGCGGATGTCGGCCACGGAGCGGAACCGGAGCGAGCGTTCGAGCGACCAGCCGGCGAGCGCGAAGAAGAGCGGCATGTGGAACTGGTGGATAAACCAGACGAGCAGGTCGAAGGCGTCCGACTGCACGGCGCTCTTGACGTGCCATCCCTGGTGGTCGAATGGACGGGCGGGGTGGAACACGAACAGCAGGAAGGTCGCCCCGATCCGCAGCCAGTCGATGTCGTTCCGGCGAGCGCGGACCTCCGGGATCATCGCCGGGTGCTATACCCCGGAGGAGGGGACCGCCGTCAACGCGTCGACCGGCCGATGTGATACCTGAGTAGCACGTGGCCGTGCCAGGCTTGACGCCTGTAACCGAGATCAAGCGCCGGGCAAGCGAGGTGATCGCCGACGTGCGCGCAACCCGGCAGCCCGTACTGATCACCGAGCGCGGGCGCTGTGCGGCCGTTCCGCTGGAGGTCGAGACGTACGACACCCTCCTTCGACGCCTTGCGGTGCTTGAAGGCCTTGCCTCGAGCCCATGTTCACGATAGGTGAGAACGTGAACATGGCGGTCAGACACAAGCACCTCAAGCTCGAGCAGAAGAAGATCGACCGGGCGCGCCGGCTCCTCGGCACGGACACGGAGCAGGAGACACTGGAACGGGCGCTCGATATCATCCTCGCCGAGGAGAGAATTCTGCGCGCCCATCGGCGGGTCGGCGGGATCGGGGGTATCGTCGACGTGTTCGGGCGCCGGTGACCAAAGTTATTCTGGACACGAACGTTTACATCGGCTGGCTGCGCCGGCGCGCCCATGCGGATCTGCTTCTCGGCCGTGGGGTAGTCCGCTACCTGAGCGCGGTCGTCGTCATGGAGCTCCGCGCTGGCATTGTGTCCCGACGGACGGAGCGCGCCCTCGATCAACTGCTGCGGCCCTACGCCGAGGCAGGACGAATCCTGTCGCCCTCGGCGGCGATCTTCGACCGGGCCGGGCAGGTCCTGCGTGAGCTGCGCGCGCGGGGACGGGAAGTGCGGCGCGCCTCGCTCGTCGGCGACGTGCTCATCGCTCTCGCGGCCCGTGCCAGTGGCGCCACCCTGTGGACTGCCAACGCGGGCGACTTCGAGGCGATTCGCGCCATCGAGCCGTTCTCGCTCCGTCTCGCCGCGACGTGACCTTGGGTCACGGCCCGACGGCACGACGTGCACCGGCCATCTTTGCCGCGGTCCTCCGCGGCGAACACACGCTCCACGGCTTCCGCAACCGGGACGTGCGCACCCAGCTGTTCGGCGCGGCCGCGACCCCCGATCCCCGGCGCAGCGCCCAGGTCTCGCGTCTCGTGAAACGCCTCCGCGATACGCGGCTTCATCGCCAAGATCCCCCGCTCCCGCCGCTGGCGTGTCACCCAGCTCGGCCACGCCGTCATGAGCGCCGTCGTACTGCTACGCGAGGACGACTTCCCCAACGTGTTCGTGAAGACCGCCGCGTGAAGGAAAAGATCCCCGTACGTTGCAGAGAACTCGCACAGGAAGACTCTACTGGCCCAGCTATCGACCGACGTGGTCTACATCGCGCGTCACCTGCTCGGCCTGACGCCCGTGCCGGCGAGCTTCCGCACGATCGACCCGACCATCCCGCCGGATAGCGTCATCGTGGGGAGAATCGACGCGGCGGGGAACGCGTTCGACGTCGACCGGAGCGGGGCGACGCAGGTGTCCACCGACGCCGTCTACGTCGCGCGCCGCT
>VBKG01000086.1 GCA_005879585.1 Deltaproteobacteria bacterium
TGCGCGTCGCGCCGAAGGGAACGATGTCGATGAAATCCGACTCCGTCGGCTGGATGCCGTACCCGATCTGGACGCGGTAGGTGTACCCACCCGCGGCCCGCTGCGCCGCGAGCCGGCCCTCCACCGTGAACGCGCCGTCGCGTTGCGGGTCGAGCAGCTGGAACCAGATGGGCTTCGTGACGTCGGCCTCGGGGGGAATGTGGCCCGCCAGGACCTCCGCCACGGCGCTGTGCGCGTTGATCCGGCCGTACCCGGTGAACTGATCGAAGCCGGCCTGCGTCGCGTAGCGCGAGGTGTCGGGAAACGCGACCGTCCGACCACCGGTCGACGGCGGCGTCCCGACCGGGCCGCCCGGCACGTCGAAGTTGATGTCGTCCGCCGTCCGCGTGATCACCTGGCGGATCTCGTTCGCGGTGAGCGGCGAGCCGAGCGTATGGGCGTCGACGGCGTCGCGGCCCGCCGACACGATGAGACCCGCGATGCCGGAGCTCCGCCCCGTCGCCTCGGAGGAGCAGGACGTCGCGGAGACCGAGACCTGGAGGTTCCCGCTGAAGTTCGTGCAGCCGTTCAGGAAGAGCCACGAGTTGGGCTCCGTCGGCACGCCGAAGTCGGCGATCGCGTTCACCAGGATGGTGTGCACGTAGGGGCCGGGGAAGATGTGGTGCCAGGAGTCCTCGTCCGCGGCCGACGCCATGACCGGCAGGCCGTGCGCGTAGGCGTAGTCGATGGCCTGCTGCGCGAACGTCGACTGGTTGTAGGTGCCGAGCGCCTCCTGGATGACCGCCGCGCCGCTGTCGACGGAGAAGACGACCCCCTGCGCGAACGAGTTCACGTCGGCGACGAAGCTGTCGCCGACCCGGACCGGCATCACCATGCAGTTCGGGCACGCGCCGAGGTCGCCGCCGTTGTTGGCCTCGGCGCTCGAGTCCTCGGCCTCGCCCGTGCCGTGGCCGTACTGGACCTCGTCGAAGGGGTCGTTGTCGAACTCGAAGAAATCGTACCCGCAGATGTCGTCGACGTAGCCGTTGCCGTCGTCGTCGACGCCGTTCGAGAAGAGGAGGATGAGGTCCTCGGGGTCGGTCAGACCATTCCCGTTCGCGTCCGTGACCGCCGGGTCGCCGTCATAGTCCGGCATGTTGAAGACCCCGTCCCCGTTGCAGTCGCGCGGGTCGCCGCCGACCGGCGGGTGACAGCCGCCGACGGGGTTCGGAGCCGGCAGCTCGCCGGCGTTCAGATGGAGCTTTCGGCGGAGCTGGCCCATGTCGCCGGCGTCGTTCCACAAGATGCCGGAGTCGTGCACGGCGATCAGGACATCGGGCCGCCCCGTCTCGAGACGCCAGGCGATCTCGATGCTCATGCCGCTCACGCCGTTCAGCTCGTTGGCGCTCGCGTTCACGGCGGGATCGGTGGTGCAGAAGTTCGTGCTCGCGTACTTCCACTTCTCGCCGTTGCAGCTGCCCGCGCCCCCGCTCATCTCGTTGGGCAGCGGGATGCACCCGAGCGGCATGCCCGAGGTGTCGCAACGGTTCGGGTTCGCCGCGAAGGGGAGCTCGGCGGCGGCGGGTCCCGCGAGCAGCACGACGAGCAACGGCAAGGCGAGCGGTCGATACATGAACCCCTCCAGCGTGGCGGACGCGGGCGTCGCCGGGCCGTACGACTCGCAGGCGGTGCGGTCAATCGAGTCGCATCACCGGAAAGCATGACTGGGGCCACGAAAGCAGGTGGTGTCCGGCGGAAAAAGAGGAGGAGGATTTTCGTGGCGTCCGATGCCCTCCCTCCGCTATGGTTCGCGCCGCCATGAAGGGGGATGGGAGTGGCGCGCCGCGCCGCCGCTGAGCCGCACAGCGCCGAGGTCGCGGCCGGCGACCTCCGCTGGCTGCTGATCACTGCGCTCGTCCTGGCGGCGACCCTGGCCTTGTTCTTTGCGGCGCTGTTCGTCTACCGGGCGACGGGTCCGCACGCCATCGGCTGGGCCGTCATCAGGCGGCTGCGTCGGGCTTCCCGGTGGCTGCTCCCCCGCTGGTCGCATCGCTGGCGGGGGACGTAGGCGACGCGGATTGATCGACGGCGTTACGCCGCCGTCAGCAGGCACGCATCGAGCACGCTCGCGAGCGCGTCCGGCTCGATGGGCTTCGTCACCACGTAGCGGACGCCATGCTCGGCCGCCTCGTGCGCCACGTCACGCTCGGGGTAGCCGGTGATCGCGACGACACGCAGGGCCTTGCCGAGCTCAGTCGCTCGGCGGATGCGATCGACGCAGTCCCAGCCGTTGCCGTCGGGAAGACAGATGTCGACGAGGGCCAGGTCCGGCGACGTCGTCCGGACCCGTTCGAGGGCACCCTGCACGGAGTCCGCCGTCTGCACGCGCGCGCCGCAGCTCGCGAGCCAGTCCGACACCGCCTCGGCGCAGCTCTCGTTGTCCTCGACGACGAGTACGAGCCGGCCTGACAGGTCGGGACGCCGACGCTCCTCCGTGTCCCGCATGCCCCGTCCTGCTCGCAGACTCGCGCCGCGGCCGCAACCCCCGTTCGCGTGAGAGCGGCGGAGGAAAGGCGGGAGCGCAGAGCGCACAACTGTTCAAAAAAGCGGCGTCGTCCGGGCAGGCGGGGTCTTGTATGCGGCGGTCGGCGGCGGCGGCAGCGTCGCATCGAGCTGGGCGTACAGATCGAGCAGGTGCCGCGTGTTGGCGCCGAGATCACCCTTGCCGACCCGCGACTCCGCGCGGATCAGGAGGACGGCACCGTCGGTGGCGTCGTCGGGCTCGACGCGCACGTGGACGTCGTCCTGGAATCGCCAGAGTGCCGTCGTCACCACGGCGTGCAGCGCGCCGTGCGCCGGGTCCTGCTCGACGACCCGCCAGCTCGGGAGCTTGGCGATCGCCTGCTGGACGCTCCCGAGGAGCTCGGGCGGCCGTATGTGCTCGTAGTGCCGGGGACGCAGCTCGGGGAACGGGGAGCCCTCGACCGTCTGCGCGACGTGCGTGTTCAGGTACGTCCGGATCCGCTGCGCGGCACCCGGCGGCTCCGTCCACAGGAGGCGGTTCTGGATCATCCCCGCCGCGAGCAGCCCCGCGAACACGACGGCCACGAACACGACGAGGCCGATCAGCGTCCGCACGCCGTCACCGCCCGCCGCGCTCGAGGTAGCGCTGCGTGAAGAGATCGGCCTCGAGATTCTGGTCGAACTGCACGTCGGAGGTCTCGATGACCGTCCGCGTCCCGGCGCCGGGCGTCTCCGCGAGGACGTGATAGGCCACGGGGATCTTGCCGACCGGGCGGACGTCGGTCTGCGTGAGCCGCTTCTTCGGCTCCTTGTCGTCCTCGTAGAACTCGAGGCGGCGCGGCACGAGGTCGTCCGCGCCGAGCCACATCACGATCCGCTTGTAACCGATGTCCTCACGCCTCGGCGCGAGTTCGATGACGTGCGACGCCACACCGTCGAGCGTCTCGTCGCCGCGGAGATGCGAGGCGGCGTCGGCCTCGGACCACGACGTCATCTCCTGCACGAGGTCGAGGTCGTGGTACGTCAGGTCCGTCCCGACGAAGCTCTCGTTCCGCGTGCGCGCCGTGATCTGCCGGACGCGCTGCAGCTCGGGCAGGTACAGCCACTGGTCCGCCGCCCGTCCCTTGTGCGTGTAGGCGAGGAACGCCGTTCCCTTCACCTCGGCGGGCGCCAGGAAGAAGAGAATCGTCTTCTGCTCGTCGCCCGGCTCGCGGCGATCGTAGAGCTCGAGCTCCCGGATCCGCTCGCTGCCCCGGCCGCTGATCCGGAGCGTCAGCTTCTCGTGGCGGTCGTTCCAGTGACGGGCGGTGTCGTCGAGCGCCTTTCGCCGGTCGAGGATCTGACGCGCGGTCTCTTCCGCGGGGACGGCGCTACCCACGGCGAGCGTCGCCGCTAGCATGATCGCAAGAGTCCGGGCGGGCATTCGCCGCGCTTCCATAGCAGGGCGTCCGCGGAAAGGAAACGCGCTCAGGCGTGGCGGCGACGCGAAGCGTCGTCGGGCCGCTGCCCGATCTCGACCGACGCGGGCGGCGCTTCGAGCGCGAACCACGCGAGCCCGCGATACATGTACTGCAACCCCGACACGGCGGTGATGCCGCCGGCCAGGTAGAAGACGATGGCGCGGATCGATTCCAGGGCCGGATCCGAACGCTGCAAGGCGACGAGTGCGAGCGCGACGGCCGTCAGCTGCAGGAACGTCGACAGCTTCCCGAAGACGCTCGGCTGCACCTGCATGGTCCGCTGCGTCAGCATGAAGAGCAGGAAGTACCCGAGCACGATGACGACGTCGCGCGAGATGACGACGACGGCAAGCCAGCGCGGCACCGCGTGCATGAACCCGAGCGCGATGAACGCCGAGAGCAGCAGGAGCTTGTCGGCGGCGGGGTCGAGGTAGGCACCCAGCGTGGTCTTCGTGTGCATGAGCCGCGCGATGGCGCCGTCGAGCCCGTCGGTGATCCCCGCCGCGACGAACACCGCGAGCGCCTCGCCGTAGCGGAGGTCCTCGAGCAGGATCAGGAAGAGCGGGATCGCGACGATGCGGAGCAGCGTGAGGAAGTTGGGGAGGTTGAGAACGGTCAGCACGGCCGCGCCGCCGTCTCGGGCAGCCGCTTGCGGAGCTGCCCCGCGACCTTCGGCGGCACGAGCGCTGTGACCGTGACGGCACCGTCGTGGTAGTACTCCTCGATCACCCGTCCGACCCGACGGAGCCACGCCAGCAAGTCGCCCCGTCCCGACGGCAGCGCACAACGCACGCGCTCGAGGCCGGCCGTCAGCCGCGTCTCGATCGCGACGAGGAGCGGCCCCATTCCCTTGCCGGTGCGCGCCGAGATCGTCACGGCGTCGGCGGTGGTGGGCGGCGGCGGCGCGCCGTCGGCGAGCACGTCGGCCTTGTTGAAGACGTGGATGGTGCTGCGGTCGCCGGCGCCGATCTCCTCGAGGACGCTGTCGACGACCTGGACCTGCTCGGGCCATGTGCTCTGCGAGACGTCGACGACGTGCAGCAGGAGGTCCGCCGCCCGCACCTCTTCGAGCGTGCTCTTGAACGCCTCGACGAGCTGGTGGGGCAGCTTGTGAATGAAGCCGACCGTGTCGGCGAGGAGCACGGTGAGCCCTTCGGGAAGGCGGAGCCGCCGCACGGTCGGGTCGAGCGTCGCGAACAGCCGGTCCTCGACGAGCACGCCGGCCTGGGTGAGGCGGTTCATGAGCGTCGACTTGCCGGAGTTCGTGTAACCCACGAGGGCGACGGTCGGAAACGGGACCGTCGCACGCTCGTGCCGGTGCAGGCCTCGGGTCCGCTCGACGTCGCGCAGCCGCCGGTGCAGCTGGCCGATGCGCGTGCGGACCCGCCGCCGGTCGACCTCGAGCTGGGTCTCGCCGGGCCCGCGCGTGCCGACGCCGCCGCCGAGCCGCGAGAGGTGCGTCCACTGGCGGGTGAGACGCGGCAGCAGGTACTGGAGCTGCGCGAGCTCGACCTGCATCTTGCCCTCGAGACTCCGGGCGCGCTGGGCGAAGATGTCGAGGATGAGCGCGCTCCGGTCGATGACCTTCCGGTTGAGCTCGCGCTCGAGGTTGCGCTGCTGGGCGGGCGAGAGCGGCTCGTCGAAGATGACGACGTCCGCGCGCGCATCCTCGGCCCGGCCGCGCACCTCCTCGACCTTGCCGTGGCCGATGAACAACGCCGCGTTGATCCGCCGCACGGTCTGGACCGCCTCGCCGACGACCTCGAGTCCGGCGGTGTCGGCGAGCCGGGCAAGCTCGCGGACGGACTCGCCGACCGGCACGAGCATCCGCGGCAGATCGGCGGCGACGAGGAATCCGCGCTCGCGTCGCGCGGCCGTGGTGTGCGTTCGCTCGCTCACCGGAAGGATGTCACTCCGGTGCCCAGCACCCGCTCGACAGCATTCACCATCTGGTCCGTCGCCGCAACCCGCAACGTGGAGGGCAGTGCGAGGATCGTCTCGTTCTGGTCCTCGTCCTCGCGGCGCTCGAGATGCAGGAAGGCGTCGCAGGATCCCGGATGCGCCGCGAGGATGCCGCGCAGCACCTCGAGACCGTCGCGCCCGAGCATCGACAGCGGCACACGCACGTGCACCTGGCGGATCGCCTGGGCACGTGCCGCGGCCAGCGGCGCGATGTCGTCCACGATCACCTGGCAGCGGTCGTCCGAGACGTCGAGCGCGCCAGCGACGACGATCGGCGCGCCGCTCTGGATGATCGCCTCGTGCCGCCGGTACGCCTCCGGCCAGGCGATGACCTCGACCGCGCCCTCCTTGTCCTCGAGGACGAACGTCGCGTAGCGATCCCCCTTCTTGCTGTTCCGGAGCTTGAGGCTGTGGATGACGCCGCCGAGGCGAACGTGTGGCCGTGGATCCGGCCGGCCGTTGCGCTGCCCGTCGCCCGGCGGCAGCTCGGCCCCGCGTGTGCGCAGCGTGCCCGTCGTGGCATTCGTGAACTTCCGGAGATCCTGTGCGTAGCGGTCGAGCGGGTGGCCGGTGATGAAGAAGCCGATCGCCTCGCGCTCCGCACGGAGCTCCTCCTCGGATGTCCACGCCGGTGCGCCCGGCAGCGCCGGCGGTACGCCGCCACCCGCCGCCTCGCCGAAGAGGCCGATCTGCCGCCCGGCACGCTCCTCGGCCCGCGCCGCCGCCCAGCGAAGCACGTCCTCGAGGCTGCCGAGCAGGCCTGCGCGGTTGCGCTCGAGCGAATCGAAGGCGCCGCACTTGACGAGGCCTTCGACCACGCGTCGGTTCACGAGCTGGCTGCGTACGCGCAGGCAAAAGTCGTGCAGGCTGGTGAAGGATCCGTCGGCGCGGGCCGCGATGATGGTCTCGATGGCCTTCGAGCCGACTCCCTTCACGGCCGCGAGGCCGAAGCGGATCGTCTCGCCCGTGACGGTGAAGTCCTCGCGGCTTTCGTTCACGTCGGGCGGCAGGATCGCGATGCCGCGGTCGCGACACTCGGCGAGGTTCTTGTATGTGCTGTCGGTGTCGCTCGCCTCGAGCGAGAGAAGCCCGGCCATGAACTCGGTCGGGTAGTGCGCCTTCAGGTACGCCGTCTGGTACGTGATGGCGGCGTACGCCGCAGAGTGGCTCTTGTTGAAGCCGTACGCCGCGAAGGTCTCCATCTGATCGAAGATCTCCCCGGCGAGCTTCTCGTCGGTCGTCGCCTGCGCGCGCACGCCGGCGAGGAACCGCCGGCGCTCCACCGCCATCTCCTCTTTCTTCTTCTTGCCCATCGCGCGCCGGAGATTGTCGGCGTCGCCGAGGCTGTAGCCGGCGAGCGCCTGCGCGATCTGCATCACCTGCTCCTGGTAGACGATGACCCCGTAGGTGTCGCGCAGGATCGGCTCGAGCGCGGCGTGCAGATAGCGGATCGGCTCCTTCCCGTGCTTCCGACGGATGAAGGCGTCGACCATCGTCGAGCCGTCGTCGAGCTTGGCGTCGAGCGGCCCGGGCCGGTAGAGCGCCAGAATGGCGACGAGATCGGCGAAGCAGGACGGCCGGAGCTGCGTCAGCAGGCGGCGGATGCCGCCGGATTCCAGCTGGAAGACGCCGATCGTGTCGCCGGCCGCGAGGAGGCCGTAGGTGCGCGCGTCGTCGAGCGGCAGCCGGTCGGCGCGCAGCTCGACGCCTCGGCCCTCGCGGATGCGGCGCACGATGCCGTCGACGAGCGTCAGTGTCTTCAGGCCGAGGAAGTCGAACTTGATGAGGCCGATCGCCTCGACGTCGGTGAAGGTGTACTGCGTGACGACCGCCCCGTCCTTGTCGACCCAGAGCGGCACGTCATCGACCAGGGCACGATTTGAAATGACGATGCCGGCCGCATGCTTCGACGCGTGGCGGAGGAGCCCTTCGAGGCGCAGCGCGAGATCGAACAAGCGTCGCTCGCGCTCCCCCGAATCGCGCAGCTCGCGGAGGCGCGGCTCCATCTCGAGCGCCTGCTCGAGCGGGAAATCCTTGCCCTGCCGCGGCTCCGGATAGAGCTTGGCGATCCGGTCGGTCTCGGCGAACGTGAAGTCGAGCACGCGCCCGACGTCCTTGATCGCCTGCTTCCCCTTGAGCGTCCCGAACGTGATGATCTGCGCGACGCGGTCCGCGCCGTACTTCTCCCGCACGTAGCGTATGACCTCGTCGCGCCGGACGAAGCAGAAGTCGACGTCGATGTCGGGCAGCGAGCGGCGCTCGGGATTCAGGAAGCGCTCGAACAGGAGCCCGTGCTCGATCGGGTCGAGGTCCGTGATGCGGAGCGCCCACGCGACGAGACTGCCCGCCGCCGAGCCGCGTCCCGGCCCCACGGGGATGCCCTGGTTCTTCGCCCAGTTGATGAAGTCGGCGACGATCAGGAAGTAGCCCGCGAAGCCCATCGACGTGATGATCGCGAGCTCGACGCGGGCCCGCTCCTCGTACAGCGGCTCGCGCGCGACATCCCAGCCGAGGGTCCGCGCCTCGTTCAGCCGCTCGTCGAGCCCCGCGCGGACCCCGCGCTCGAGCACCGCCTCGAGCGTCTCGCCCTCGGGCACCCGGTAGACGGGAAACTGGCGCTCCTCGGTCAGCTCGAGGTTGCAGCGGCGCGCAATCTCGAGCGTGTTGGCGACGGCCTCCGGCACGTGGGCGAAGGCCGCGGCCATCTCGGCCGCGTCCTTCACGTAGAGCTGATCGGTCTCGAACTTCCACCGCCGCTCGTCCGAGAACGTCTTTCCCGTCTGGATGCAGAGCAGGACCTCGTGCGCGGCGGCATCCTCGGGCTGGAGGTAATGGCAGTCGTTCGTGCCGACGATCGGCAGGCCGAGCTCGCGGGCGAGCCGCACGAGCTCGGCATTCACCCGCTCTTGCGCGGGCAGGCGGTTGTCCTGGATCTCGATGTAGAAGCGGCCGTCGAAGATGCGGGCGAGCTCCTCGGCGGCGGCGCGCGCCTTCTCCGGCTGGCCCGTTACGAAGCTGTGCGCCACCTCGCCGCGCAGGCACCCGGAGAGCGCGATCAGGCCGCCGCCGAGCTCCCGCAGCAGCTCCTTGTCGACGCGCGGCTTGTAGTGGAACCCTTCCTGGAAGCCCGCGCTCACGAGGCGGCAGAGATGCCGGTAGCCGTCCTGGTTCGTGGCGAGCAGGATCAGGTGGTAGTTGCCGCCCGCCTCGTAGTCGTCGATCCGTCCGGCCTTCTCGAACCGGCTCTGCGGCGCGACATACATCTCGCAGCCGATGATCGGCTGCACGCCGTGGCGCCGCGCCTCCTGCGTGAACTGGACCGCGCCGAACATGTTGCCGTGGTCCGTGATGGCGCACGCCGGCATGCCGGCGGCGTGCACGCGCGGCATGAGCTCCTTGATCTTGTTGGCGCCGTCGAGCAGCGAGAACTGCGTGTGCAGATGCAGGTGGACGAAGGACATCGACCCGAACCCCTCCCCAGCGCACGCCGTCGTCCCGAGCGCGGCGCACCGTAGCGCGGAGGACGGCGGGGGTCAATGGAAGAAGTGGGTTCAGGAACGCGAGCGGTCGCGGCCACGATCCGCGCGCCGCTGCGCTTTCGCGTCCGCCTCCCGCCGCTGTCGCGCCCACTCCGCCGCCGTCGGTGATCGACGCTCCTCTGCCCAGGCGTCACGGTGACGAAGCATGGGGACGTGCGCGTCCCAGCACGGCACCGAGCAAAAGACCAACGGCGCGCGCAAGCGGTTGCAGGTCGACACGTTGCACGCCCAGTACACCGTGACGAACGGCAGCTCCTTCTTGCAGGTGGAGCACCGCTTCCAGAACGACCCCTCAGCACTCATTTGAAACCCCCGCCCCCATGCACATCCGTGACGCGTAGGATGCCTGCGCGGTGGACGTCAAGGGGTAGCCCGCGGTGCACCCGGGCTGGTGCAACCGCACGGCTCAGCGCGCGGACACGGCCGCCGGACGGAGCCCGATGAAACCGTTCGGCTGCTTCTCGAGCTCGTAGGACTCGCGTTGCGACGCCAGCACGCGGCCGTGCCGGTCGAGCTCCGTGCGATTGACTGCGACCCTCGCGAAGCGTCCCTGCAGGCGGATCGTCTCGTTGCCGATCATCACCCGCCCGCCGTCGGCGTGCGCGAGACGCTTGCGGAGTGCGCTCGCCTCGGCGTCGGAGGTGACGACACCGTAGAGGCGAAGGGTCGAGACGTCGCGACGCTCCCAGGCGCCCGCGAGACGGCCGAGCCAGTCGCGCACGTTGACGTCCGTCATGCGCGGCGTCACCTCGACGTGCCACGTGAGACGGGGCGCCTGCAGGCCGCCGCCGTCGGATGCGCGCGCCTCCACCGTGTGGCTCGTGGCGAGGCCGGCGAGCGGCGCGACGAAGCGCCAGCTCGGGCGCTGGCTCACGCGCCGCCCGTCGAGGAACCAGGCGTACGAAACGGTCTCGTTCAGGTCCTGATCCGTGGCACGCACGCTGAAGTCGACGGGGCCGCCCTCCATCACGCTGAGCCCATCGCGTCGCCGTGGCTGGTAGCCGACGATCTGCGGGGCGGTGTTCGGCGGCGGGCGGATCCCCGTGGCGTCGGACCCGCCGACCGCCGCCGGCGATCCGTCCTGCGGAGCGGCAGATGCGAGGGCGGTCTCGGCCGGCACTTCCGGCTCGCCCGGCGCCGGTGCGGCGGCCTCGGCGACGAGGACCGGGGGCGGCACGCTCTGCTCAGCGGCGGCCGGGACTGCGGCGACCGCGGCCGCCGCGGCCGCCTCGGGCATCGTCGCCCGATGCGGCGCGGCCCTCACCACCGCGCGTACGAGCGGCCAGCCGAGGGCGACCAGGACGGCGGCGATGAGGGCGACCCCGGCGATCGGGGTCCTCCGCGGTGCGACACCGGTCCGCACGAGCACGCGCGGCGCGACGACCGTCGCCGGCGCGGGCCGCTCCGGAGCCGCATCCTCAGCCTCGGGCGACGGCATCCGCACGACGACGCGCTTCTTCGGCTCCGCGGGGGTGCTGACCGCGGGAGTGGGTGGCGCCGGCGCCGCTGCCTTGGGCACGCGCGTCACCGGCGCCGCCGTCCGGCGCGGCAAGCAAGCCTCGATCTCGCTCCGCACGCGCACCATGCTCGAGCGGGTGGCGGCTTTGCGACGGATCATCCGCGCCACCAGCGCCGAGAGCCCGGGTGGCAGGATGCTCGAGAACTGCGGCAGGAGCGGTCCGGTCTGCTCGAGCAGCAACGCCCGCAGCTCCTGCTCGTCGGCGGACGCGAAGAATGGCCGGCCCTCGAGCATCTCGAAGAGCACGAGCCCAAGGGCGAAGACGTCGGCGCGGGGCTCGAGCTCGTCGCCCTTGAGACGCTCGGGAGCGACGTACGGAAGGATAATCCCGGTGCTGCCGAAGCCTGCGAGCATCGCGCGCGGCCGAGCGGCGTCCTGGATCACGACCGCGGCGGGCGACACGCAGCCGTGGACGACGCCGTGCTCGTGGGCATAGACGAGCGCGTCTGCCAGCTGGCGGACGATCGAGAGCGCCTCGACCGGGGACAGGGCGCGGCGCTCCTCGAGCAGGACGTCGAGCCGCTCCCCCTCGACCGGCTCCTCGACGACGTACTGCCCGCTTCCTCGCCGGGCGAGCCCGAGCACGGGCACGATGTGGTCGTGCTGCAGGCGGCACGCCTGCTCCACGCGTCGCTCGACGTCGGGGCCAACGACGCAGCGATCGGACCCGAGCCTCACGCGGACCAGGGAATCACCGCGGGTATCGCGGACCTCGTGGGCGGCTCCCGCCCCGCCGGGCGCGATCTCGTCGATCAGCTCGTACATCCCTGCCGTCAGTTCCCGCATGCGTGTCTCCCAGTATCGCGAGCCGGAGGTGCTACCACCCCCGAGCCGTGCGAAGCCAGACGTTTATCCCCGAACGTGATGTGAGCCGCGATGCGCTCGCGGTCGCGATCAACGGGGGCAAGAGGCGTGCCAGTCCGCCAGGGAAAAAGCTGGGTTAGTAGGACACCATCACGGCCGCTCGACGGGTGAACCTGCATCACCGCGCGAGGCTGCAAGCGGTGGCCGGCGTCCGCCGCCGCACGCGCCGTGCGGCCGTCGCCGCACATCCTCGTGCGGCGCCGACGTCCCCGTTCTGCACGATCGCGCAGCGGCGCAGCGCGCCTCACCGCCGCACCTCATGCGGTCCGCCGCCGCAGCGCAGATCGCGCGCGGCGAACGCCGTGGAGAACACCGGCGGCACCTCCCGCGCGCTCACCCCGGAGTCGGGCGCAGCGCCTGCATCACGACCGCGCCGCACCGGCGGTTGTCGCGAAACATCGCGCAGGGTGCCGGCGTTTGCTGCGGCGGACGCTCGCGGGACCGACGGTGCACCCGCGTCCCTGGCACGCACCTTGATCTACGACGGACGCAGCACCGCGGCCAAGGCCGTCTGCGCGGTGCCGGGTGAGTTCACCCGAACGTTGAAGGACAGGAAGATAATTATGACACGTCGCCAGCGCATCTTGTCGTCAGCCGTGGCTGTGTGCCTCGGCTCCGGTCTCCTCCAAGCCGCCGTGGGGCCGCCCGCGGCGAGCTACCTCCGGTTCTTCGAGGTCGAGCGGAAGAGCCTGGGCGACCACCCGCCCCTCAACGGC
>VBKG01000406.1 GCA_005879585.1 Deltaproteobacteria bacterium
GGAGATCCGGGCGGATACCCGTTTTGTGGGTCTTATCTTCCGCTACGTCCCGCTTGCGTAACCGCTCGCTGCGCCTCGTGTCGTCGACTGGTGTTCGCCGTGACGTTTCATTATCAATCACCGCCTCGTGCAACGCATGCGGGGGCTGCTTGCCTGGAGTGCCGGGATGCTGCTGGCGGCGCCGATCGCGTTTACGCCGCCGGCGCGGGCAGCGTGCGTGTGGACGGGTAGCGGCGGCGAGCGCGTCGGGCCGTTCCTGACCGAGTGGGTCGGCGAGCATGGTGGTGGAGCCCTGGCCTTCTGGAACGTCGAGGTAGCGGGCGAGACGGCGCGTCTCGAGATGCGGACGGCGACCGCCGGTACCGTCCACATCACCCTCACGTTGGGCGACGATTGCGCGCCGCCGCGCGCGGCGTTGGTGTCGGGTGGCCACGCGAACGGCTTCCCCACTGCCGCGGACCTGGAGACGCTCGCGCGCGGCTTCCCCGCCGAACGGCGCAGGCCCCGAGCCGACCATACCCTGCCCGGCCCGTGGCCCCTGCGGGTGCCGTTTGTGCTGGTTGCCCTGTTGGCCGCCGGCGCGGCGTCTGCGCGGGACGATCGCCTCACCCGCGCCGCAATCACGCTGCTCGTGATCGTTCTCGTCGGCCTCGCGGCGTGGCCGGTATTGATCCACCCCCTGGACACCGGCGCGCCGGTGATCCGTGCCGCCGCCGCCGCGACGGACATCTTCGGCGATCGCTTTCACCCCTTTCTCCCCTTCCTGCTCTTCCGTCCGACGACGTGGTGGTCGATCGAGCCGTGGGCGTTGCGTCTGGTGCCGCTGATCTTCCTCGCGCTCGAGGGCGTGCTCGCCGTCGCCGCCGCGCGATACGACGGCGACGGCGTCGCAGGCGTGCTCGCCGGCATCTGGTTCGCCTGCGAGGTACGCCGGCGGCACGGGTTGGCTGATCTCAGCGACTGGGACGTCGCGGGCGCCTTCCTCATGATGCTGCTCCTGGTACTGCAACGGCCATGGGCGCGCAGCGGGGCCGGCACCGTGCTGCTCGCAGTCCTGATGTGCGCGGGGATGGCGTCGTCGTGGCTGATGATCGTACCGGACGGCGTCCTGGTCGGCTGCGTCGGCATCGACGTGCTGCGCCGGCGCTGGCGTCTGGCACCTGCGCTGCTGCTCACGGCGATCTTCGTCGGCCTCGCGATTCAGGCATTGCGCATCTTCGGCGCCGGCTCCCCGGGTGCGATCTCGGACAGCACCTTGTGGGAGCAGATGTACTCCGAGCTGCCGCTCGCGCGCAGCGCCGCGATGGCGCTGCCGCTGATCCTCGGGGCGATCTGGCTCCTCCGGCAGCAGGCCCGCATCGCGCCGCGGTTCGTGCTCCTGTGTCTGCTCGCAGTGCCGACCGCGGTGGTGGTGGCGCATCGCTACAGCTACGTGGCCGGCGGCTATTACATCGGACTCGTCACTCCGCTCCTCGTCTATGTGGCCGGCGTCGGGACAGTACGCGCGGCGGCCGTGCTGACCCGACGTTGGAACCGCGTCCCGGTCCGTCTTGCCGTCACCGTAGGCGTGCTCGCCGTGACGGTCTTCCCGTCCGCACCCGGACCGAGCGCGTCGGCGGTCGACTACCTCCGGGCAATCGCGCTCGAGACGCGCGCCGACGACCTGCGGATTCACACGAATCGCACCGACCTCGCGTGTCTGCTGACGTACGAGCGCGCGCGCGCCGGCGTGGAGCGGTTTACGCTGAAGCGAGCGTTGTGGGGATCGCGCGACCTCCATGGTCGGCTGTCGATCCTCGCCCCCGGCGCCTGCCCACCTGCCGGCGACGGGCCCGGGTTCTACGCCGCTCTCTCCTTTCCGACCGCAGCCCAACGCGAATGTCTCGCGGCGCTCGGGAGGCGCTGCCGCGACATCGGGCCCCCACGCGACAGGCTCGATGACGACTGGTTCGTGCTGCGCTGCGAACGAAGCGCGCCGAAGTAACGCGTCTCTACTGCGCCGCCCGAGGACGTTCCGCCGCGACCCGGCGGCCGAGCGCGCCCGCTGTCGCCGCCCTCGTCGAGCAACCCCAGAGGCCGTCGTCGATCATGCTCTCGTTACGGAGCGACGGGCGGCGCGGTAGACGCGCTCAGGAGGAGATCCGGGCGGATACCCCTTTTGTGGGTCTTATCTTCCTCCGGTCAGGGTGTCTAAGTGCGTCCACAGCCCCGACATGGCGAAACCATTTTGCCATTGACCTTCAAGGACGGTTTGCGGGAGGATCGCGCCGCATGCGGCCCAACTGTCGCCGTCTCCTAACGCGCGCAGGAGTCGCTCTGGTCGCGCTGCTTGCGCTCCCGGTCGAGAGTGTCGCAGCGACCGCCGTCCAGAAATGCGCCGCTGCGAAGCTGCGAGCGGCTGGCCGAGAGATCGCCGCGAAGATGGGCTGCTATGCCAACGCGAAGAAGGCAGCCGCCGGCGTGGATTCGACCTGCCTTGGCAAGGCGCAGGGCAGGGCGGATATGGCCATCAACAAGGCCCAAGGCGGTTGCCGGGGTACGGCCGCGGCGATCGACGCCGCCGTAGACACCTGCGTCGCCGCATTGCTCGGCGACGATCCCGGCAACGGCCTGTGCCCGTCCGCGAGCGCCAAGGTCCTTGGCACGAGCGCCAGTCGGGAGGTGCGCTGCGAGGCGGCTGACGTCAGGGCGCAAGAGAGCTTCACAGAATGCCATGCGATCGAAAACTCTCGCACGACAACGGCACTGAGCGCGCTGGGTGGCTGCGTCGCCGCGGGACCCGCCCTCGCGGACAGCGATGCGTGCCGGAGCGCCATCGGGGATCTCATAGGACCCTGCGGCACCTTCCTGACGGCGTGGAGCACCAGCTTTGGCGACCCTGAGGGCGTAGCGGTCGACGGGAGCGGAAACGTTTTCGTCGCCGACGCGGGCAACTTCTTCGCCGGCGCGGGCAACACCCGCATCGACAAGTTCGACAATGCGGGCGTCTTCCTCACGAGCTGGAGCACCCTCGGCAGCGGACCTGGACAGTTCCACCTTCCTTTGGGTGTCGCCGTCGACGGCAGCGGAAACGTCTTCATTGCCGACGCGAGCTCCGACGGGAGCGGAACGAACCGCATACAGAAGTTCGACGGCGGAGGCACCTATCTGACGGCGTGGGGCAGCTTCGGCACCGGTCCTGGGCAATTCAACGGACCCAATGGCGTCGCCGTGGACGGGAGCGGAAACGTTTTCGTCGCCGACGGCTTCAACAACCGCATCCAGAAGTTCGACAACGGCGGTGCCTTCCTCACGCTATGGGGCAACTTCGGGAGCGGCCCTGGACAATTCAGCTATCCCTTGGGAGTGGCCATCGACGGGAGCGGGAATGTGTTCGTTGCTGACGTGGGCAACCGTCGAATCCAGAAGTTCGACAACGTGGGAACCTTCCTCACGACTTGGGGTACGCCTGGGATCGGGCTTGGACAATTTCGCTACCCCTTCGGTGTAGCCGTGGACGGGAGCGGGAACGTCTTCGTTGCCGACGCCGACATCAACCGCACCCAGAACCAAATCCAGAAGTTCGACAACGTCGGCACCTTCCTCACGGCATGGGGCACCTCGGCGCAATTCGATCAGCCCGCGGGACTGGCCGTCGATGGCAGCGGGAGCG
The DNA here is from genome assembly GCA_005879585.1 of Deltaproteobacteria bacterium. Classification (GTDB taxonomy): domain Bacteria; phylum Desulfobacterota; class Binatia; order DP-6; family DP-6; genus DP-3. Next base: position 3,653 of record VBKG01000406.1, read on the forward strand.
TCTTCGTCGCCGACGTCGACCGCATCCGAAAATTTGACAACGCGGGCACGTTCCTCACGACCTGGGGCACTCCTGGTGAGGGGGCCGGACAATTCAACGGTGCCGGGTGGGTGGCCGTGGACGGGACCGGAAACGTCTTCGTCTCCGACGTGGGCAACCACCGTATCCAGAAGTTCGACGGCGGAGGTGCGTTCCTCACGACATGGGGCTGCGGTGGCTGCGGACTTGGACAGTTCAACTTCGCCTTGGGCGTTGCCGCGGACGGCAGCGGGAACGTCTTCGTCGCCGACGCGCGCAACGAGCGAATCCAGAAATTCGACAACGGCGGCGCGTTTCTCGCGGCGTGGGGTACCCCCGGCAGCGGGCCTGGACAATTTCGGGATCCTACCGGCGTGACCGTCGACGGAAGCGGGAACGTCTTCGTTGCCGACGCCGCCAGCAACACCTGCGTCGCCGCATTGCTCGGCGACGATCCCGGCAACGGCCTGTGCCCGTCCGCGAGCGCCAAGGTCCTTGGCACGAGCGCCAGTCGGGAGGTGCGCTGCGAGGCGGCTGACGTCAGGGCGCAAGAGAGCTTCACAGAATGCCATGCGATCGAAAACTCTCGCACGACAACGGCACTGAGCGCGCTGGGTGGCTGCGTCGCCGCGGGACCCGCCCTCGCGGACAGCGATGCGTGCCGGAGCGCCATCGGGGATCTCATAGGACCCTGCGGCACCTTCCTGACGGCGTGGAGCACCAGCTTTGGCGACCCTGAGGGCGTAGCAGTCGACGGGAGCGGAAACGTTTTCGTCGCCGACGCGGGCAACTTCTTCGCCGGCGCGGGCAACACCCGCATCGACAAGTTCGACAATGCGGGCGTCTTCCTCACGAGCTGGAGCACCCTCGGCAGCGGACCTGGACAGTTCCACCTTCCTTTGGGTGTCGCCGTCGACGGGGCGGGGGATGTCTTCGTTGCCGACTCGGGGAACCAGCGCATCCAGAAGTTCGACAACGGGGGCATGTTCCTCACGACATGGAGCACGTTTGGCTTCGGGTCTTTTGCACAGTCCCGCGACCCCCTGGGCGTCGCCGTCGACGGGAGTGGTAACGTCTTCGTCGCCGACACATTCTTCAACCTCATCCAGAAGTTCGACAACGACGGCACGTTCCTCGCGACGTGGACCATCAGCCTTGACAGCTTCGATTTGCTTCGCGGCCCCATTGGCGTGGCCGTCGACGCGAGCGGACACGTCTTCGTTGCCGCCGCTTTCCTCAACAACGTCCAGAAGTTCGTCTGCCCGTAGAACGCATCCCTGAGCAAAAGGGACACGGGCCTCGTTACGGAGCGACGGGCGGCGTGGTAGACGCGCTCAGGAGGAGATCCGGGCGGATACCCCTTTTGTGGGTCTTATCTTCCGGAAACGGCCTTCGCGGCGGCGCTCGCATGGCAGCGGAGCCGCAAAATACCCCGTTGAAGGCTCTGTCTTCCCTCGGGACCGACCAAGAGCGCGAACCCGGCACCGGCCCGTTGGCTCGCCCGGCGCGTGTGTGCCAGAAAGCCGGCGCTTACACGCCGCTTGAACCCTCCGTATTCCGGGGATCTCGCCGGTCGCGGCCAAGCGCTCCAGAACCATCCGGTTCTGACACACCGCAGGTGGCCGGGGGCGTGCGATGCCGTCACTCGTAGGCAAACGTTTAGCGCCGCCGCCTTCGCTGATACGCGCGACCGCCGCGCTGTCCGGATCGACACGTCAGCCCCACCGCCGGCCTGAAGCCGCCATTGAACGCGCATTGTTCTGGGCTGAAGGCATGCACACCACACGCGCCGTTCAAGCCGTCCGCGGCTGTCGCTCCGAGGACGATCGTCGTCCGAAGCGGGCCCTTCAAGGTCTCGTACCCGCCGGGCCGCGGCAGAATGGAATTGACTGCGCGGACCTTGAACGCGATTTCGCCGCTCCGCGCCCGCAGATCCTTGAATTTGATCGACGTCAGGCCATTCGCGGATCCCGGCGTACACACCGGCGGGTCCATCGCCGTCGAACCGTTCCGATACGTCTGCTCGGTCGCGCTCGCGCTGGGCCGCCAGCCGTCCGACGCCGTACAGCCGGCGGTACCCGGAGGCACCGGATCGGTGCGGAAGGTGAGGTCGAAGACCGCCGCACCGTGTTCGCCGACATCCTCGATGGATACCTGTACCCCGGTGGTTCGAGGATCGTACGTACTCGGCGCACCGGGCGGAAACACGAGTCTTCCTGTGAACAGAATCCTGGCAAGCGGTGGCGGGAACTCGCCCTCTCCGATCAGCCTGCTCAGCTTGACCCGGGGAGCATTGATCGTGGTGCCACCTCGGCAGAGGGTGACCGTGCAGTCCGACTCGCAGCCGTCGCCGTCGACGAGGTTGCCGTCGTCGCACTGTTCGTCATCTTCCTGGACGCCGTTCCCGCATGTCTGGTCGCGATCGTGCACCAATACGTCGTAGCCGTGGTTCGCGTCCGCTCGGACGAGGTTGCCATCATCCATCGTGAATGCCACGAACCGTCCATCGGAAGAAACCGCCGTACGGTGCACGGACGGGTACGCGCTCACGTCAGACTCGGAACCGTCCGAGGCAACGCTCACTCTCGTCGTCGTACCCGAAGCCCGATCGTCGACGAAGACGTCGCACTGGCCGTTCGTATCGGCTGGCACGAGATCCGATGCGAAACTGATGAACGTCAGGAACCTCCCATCGCCAGAGAGAGCCGGCGCGAGGCTGGTGTCGGCCACGCGCGTCGTCAAGCTGCTGCTTCGGTCTCGGAGGAAAACAGCCGGGTAGCCGGGAGACCCCCCGGACACCAGGTTGGTCGCATAGCTCGCGAACGCCACCAAGCCGGCGTCGGACGAAACTGCAGGTGCGAAGCTTTCGGCGTTGGCCTGCGTGCCGTCGGAAGCGACATTGATACGCTCCGTGATGCCGGTCGTGCGGTCATTCACGAAGATGTCGGGGCAACTTCCCGTGAAGGGAGGGCACGAATTCGTGTCGCCGGGCACCAGATTGCCGGCGCCACTCCTGAAGGCGACGACTGCGCCGTCACCGGATATCGTCGCCTGACTCGAATCGCCGTCAGCCTCCGAGCCATCGGAGGCGACGCTCACGCGCTCCGTGGCTCCTGTGGCCCGGTCATGAACGAAGACATCGCATCTATTGTTCGTATCTCCGGGTACCAGGGTCGGGGCGTCGCTGGTGAACGCGACATAACGACCATCGGCAGAAATCGAGACCGATCCGTCGCAGGAGTAGATTCCGTTATGGACCTGGGAACCATCGGACGCGACGCTCACGCGCTCCGTTGTGCCAGTCATCCGGTCGTGAACAAAGACATCCCACGTCGCGTTCGTGTCGTCGGGTACGAGACCGGTGGCGATGCTGGAAAAGGCCACGAAGCGGCCGTCCGCCGACAATGCCGGCGACGCCGACATCGGATAGTAAATGGAATGGCCTTCACTCCCGTCGCTGGCGACGCTGACTCGCTCCGTTGCGCCCGTCATTCGATCATGGACGAAGACGTCCTCGCGGCCGTTCGCGTCGCCGGGCACGAGATTGGGGGCACTGCTGACAAACGCCACGAATCGTCCGTCGGGTGTCATCGAGCCGAGGGTACTGCTGCCATTCGCCTGCGCACCGCTCGACCTGACGCTGACGCGACTGGTCAGGCCGGCCACGGCCACTCCCGAGCCCAGCTCGATGCACAGAGCGATGATTGCAAAGAGACGATTTCTCATCGCAGCGGGCCCTCCCGGCGCCTTTTCACTCCGCCACGGGCCGAGCCGCGTATGCACGCCGTTTAGATGCGCCTTGCCAGAAACGTCCGTTCGGCAGCGTGACCGCACCATCCGGTTTTGACACACCAACGCGGCGACGCGTGTCACAGGGCTCACTCGTACAGGCAAAGGTCTTCGTCGGACTCGACTGACGAGAGGCCGCTCATCAGCAGCTTTCGGACCCATGCGTGAGGCACATACGTGTCCAAGTCATCGACCGTCCCATTGAGAACGAGCGTCCGATCGGGAGCCAGGATCGGCGGGCCGGCAACCGTCCTTCCGACGCGGATCGACGGCCCCTTCCCCGGCACGTTGAGGATCACCGGCGAGTCGAAGTACCCGACGTATGAGCAGTTGGCGAACCGAACGCTCTTGGTGACATTGATGACCGCCGGCCCGCCCGCCACTTCGAGGTCGCCAAACTCCCCGCGCCCATCGCACACGATCGACGTCGGTTTTCCGCTGTCGACCTGCAAGGAATCGATCTGGATCACGTCGTTCTCCGCCGCGTGGATCGTGAACACCTCTCCGGCGTGGACGTGAACGTTCCCGAGCACCTGCGTCGGCGGAAGAGCCGCGAAGAACGCCGAGACACGCCGCGCGTCCGCCATGGCGGCGGCGCAGTCGGCGACTGCAGGATGGCGACCGCTCGTATCGACGATCCCGCCGACGTACACGTCGACTGCGGAGATTCCGTTCACGGCGCCGCCGGCCGTCGCGACATCGCCATCCACCTCGGGCGACGGAAACGCGTACTCGGGGCCGTTCAAGAACCGGATGGCGGTCCCGGCGGACGCGGTCGCAATCACGCTTCCCGGCGACAACTGTCCGTCCTGGAACCATGGGCTGTGGAGCGTGGCCCGCTCGGTACACGCGGTTCCGGAGAATCTCGTACCCCAGATGTACGGGTAGAACGTGTACTGTCCGATCGTCGTCCTGAACGTCTGCTGCGCCACCACGCTGTAGACCGGCAGTCTCGCGCCGAGGTGGCCGCAGATGAAGCACGCATCCCCGACTCCGTCGTTGTCGGAGTCGCGCTGGTCGGGGTTGTACTTTAACGGGCAGTTGTCGTCGGGGCACGTGTTCGCGGGGAAACCGGGGTCACCGAAGCCGTCGCCGTCGGTGTCGGTGCACGGATC
>VBKG01000087.1 GCA_005879585.1 Deltaproteobacteria bacterium
CTACCTCGCCGACGGCAATCGCGAGGCCGCCGAGGACCATGACGTTGAGCGTCGCCCCCGTCGCCCACAGCACCACCACGGCCGCGAGCAGCGAGAGCGGGATGGCGACCACGCTCACCAGCGCCACGCGGAGCTCCGCGGTGAAGACCAGCAACACGACGGTCACGAGGACGGCGCCGGCGAGCAGCGCGCGGCGCAGGTTGCCGAGCGCGTGGGTCACGAAGCTCGCCTGGCGGAACATCCCCCGCTCGACGCGCACCCCTTCCGGCAGCGCGCGGACGATCGCGTCGAGCGCGTGCTCCACGGCCGCGGTGACGGCGAGGACGTTCTGCTCCGGCTGCTTCGTGACGAGGAGCACGACGCCGGGGTCTCCGTCGACGATCGCGTCACCCACGGCGACCGCGGGACCCTCGCCCACCTCGGCGACGCTGGCGAGCGGCACGGGGACGTGGTCGCGCCCCGGGAGCGGCGCGCGCGCCAGGTCAGCCGCGCCGTGCAGCCGGCCGTCGAGCCAGGCCGGCAGCCGCTGGCCGCTGCGGTCGAGGAACCCGGAGCCGCCCGGCGCATCGGCGGCGCCGACGGCCGTCGCCAGATCGTCCAGCGTCGCGTGCGCGGCGAGGAGGCGCTCGGGCGTGGTCGTCACCTGCACCTGGCGGATACCGCCGCCATAGATGACGACGTTGGCGACGCCCGGCACCGCGAGCAGCCGCGGCCGGATCGTCCATTCCGCGAGGTCGCGCAGGACCAGGGGTGAGGAGCCGCGCATGCCGATCGCGAGGATGGTCGTGAGCGCCGAGGAGAGCGGCGAGACCGCCGGCCGCGTCCCGGGCGGCAGCTGCTCCGCCGTGAGCGCCAGCCGCTCGATGACCACCTGCCGCGCCCGGTATGGGTCGGTGCCGTACGGATAGATCGCCGTCAGGACGGCGAGGCCGGCGATCGACGACGAACGCAGCGTCGCGAGCTCGGGCGCGCCGCCGAGGGCGCGCTCGAGGGGCCTCGTGACGAGGGCCTCGACGTCCTCCGCCGCGAGCCCGGGCGCTTCCACCTGCACCTCGACGATGGGCGGAGCGAACTCCGGAAACACGTCGAGCGGCGCATGACGCGCCGCGTATACGCCACCGACGAGCAGCGCAGCGGCGAGCAGGAACACGACCTCGCGGTTGCGCAGGGCCGAACCGACCAGCCGTCCGACCACGGCTACGCCTTCGCGCCGAATGGCATGGGATCTGCGTGACAATAGGGGACCGGCGCGACGGCCTCAAGCGAATTCGGCGGCGGGACCGGCCCTCCCCGCAATGCGGGTGTGACGCTCCCGCCCGTTGATGTACATTCCTCGCGTGAAGCGGGCGATCCGTATCCCGTCCGTGCGGACCTCCCTCCGCCTTCTCCCCATCGGCAAGAAGCTCGGCCTCATCGTCGTCCTCTTCGTCCTCATCGTCGGATGTCTGCTCGTCCTGGCGAACGTGCAGATGGAGATCCTGTCGGGCGTCCGCGCCTACGTCGGCGGGGAAGGCCTCTGGTCGAAGGGCGAGAAGGACGCCGTCCACCATCTCGCGCGGTATGCCGAGACGCGCGACGAGCGCGACTATCGTCGGTATCTCGACGCGATCGCCGTGCCGATGGGCGACAAGCAGGCGCGGCTCGAGCTCGAGAAACCGGCGCCCGATCCGCGCGTGGTGCGCGAAGGCTTCGTCCAGGGGCGAAATCACCCGGACGACGTTCCGCGCATGGCGATGCTCTTCCGCCGCTTCCGTCACGTGAGCTACATGGCGAAGGCCATCGCGATCTGGACCGCCGGCGACCGCTACGTCGCGGCGATCGCCGAGCGCGGCGCGGCGCTGCACGGCGAGATCCGCTCCGGACGGGGAAGCCCGGACCAGGCGGGCGCGTTGCTCGAGCAGATCGGCGTCCTCGATCAGCGTCTCACGCCGCTCGAGGACGCATTCTCCCGCACGCTCTCGAAGGGGGCGCGGCACGCGAAGCGACTCCTCCTCGACACCACGGTGCTGATCGCCGCACTGCTCCTGACGATCGGCACATTGCTCTCGTGGATCATGCTGCGGCACATCCGCGCCTGGGAGGCGCGGTATCGCCACCTGCTGAATACGGCCAACGACGCGATCGTCGTCGCCAGCCTCGAGACGGGCGTCATCCTCGACGCCAATCGCCGGACCGAGGACCTCCTCGGCGTCGCGGCGAGCCGCATCATCGGCACGCATCAGGCGAGCCTGCATCCCGAGGACGAGCAGGACGCCTACCGGCGGCTCTTCGAGGAGGAGGCCCGTGCGCGGCATGCGACCAACAGCGACCTCCATCTGCAGCGGGCCGACGGCCACCTCGTGCCCGTCGAGATCAGCGCCGCGGTGACGGAGCTCGCCGGCCGCGCCGTCGTGCAGAGCATCTTCCGCGACGTCACCGAGCGCAAGCGTGCGGACGAGGCGCTGCGGGAGAGCGAGGAGCGCTATCGCGGCCTCTTCGAGGACGCCAACGACCTCGTCTACACGCACGACCTCGCTGGCAACTTCATCGCGATCAACAAGGCGGCGGAGCGGATCACCGGCTACAGCGCGGCCGAGGCGGCGCGCATGAACCTGTCCGAGGTGGTCGCGACCGAGCACCTGGAGCTCGCCCGCCAGATGGTGAGCCGGAAGGTCCTCTCCGGCGCCGCGACCGTCTACGAGCTCGACATCGTCACCAAGGACGGCCGGCGGGTACCGCTCGAGGTGAGCACGCGGCTCATGCTGCGCGAGGGCAAGCCCGTCGCGGTACAAGGCATCGCGCGCGACATCCGCGAGCGGCGGCGGATCGAGACCGAGCGCGCGGAGCTGCTCACGCGCGAGCAGGCGGCGCGCGCGGAGGCGGAGCTCGCCAACCGCGCCAAAGACGAGTTCCTCGCCACGCTGTCGCACGAGCTGCGCACGCCGCTCAGCGCGATCCTCATCTGGGCCCGGCTCCTGCGCTCGGGACGGCTCGATGCGGAGGCGTGGGCACGCGCCCTCGAGGTCATCGAGCGGAACACGAAGCTGCAGGCACGGCTGATCGAGGACCTCCTCGAGGTGTCGCGCATCATCGCCGGCAAGCTGCGCCTGGAATGGACGCCGGTCGAGCTCGCGAGCACGGTCGACGGCGCCATCGACGCCGTCCGCGCCGCGGCCGATGCGAAGGACATCACGCTCGAGCTCGAGCTCGAGCGCGACCTCGGGCCGGTCCGCGGCGACCGCAACCGGCTGCAGCAGATCGTCTGGAATCTCGTGTCCAACGCCATCAAGTTCACGCCGAGCGGCGGATCCGTCAACGTCCGGCTCGCGCGTGACGCGCAGGACGCGGTGATCACCGTGCGCGACACGGGCATCGGCATCCGCGCGGAGTTCCTGCCCCACATCTTCGAACGGTTCCGTCAGGGCGACAGCACGAGCACGCGCATCCACGGCGGGCTCGGGCTCGGCCTCGCGATCGTGCGCCACCTGGTCGACCTGCACGGCGGAACGGTGGCGGCGCGGAGCGCCGGCGAAGGCCGCGGCGCGACGTTCACCGTGCGACTTCCCCTCTCACCCACCGGCGTCGAAGCCGGCGACGTCGCCTGGCTCAGCAACCTCGGGCGGCGGGCCGGTCTGTCGCTCGGCGGCATCCACATCCTGGTCGTCGAGGACGAGCCCGACACGCGCGAATCGGTGGCGCTCAGCCTCGAGCTCTGCGGCGGCCGCGTCACCGCCGTCGCATCGGCGGCGGCCGCGCTGGAGGTTCTCGACCGCGACCTCCCGGACGTGATGCTCTGCGACATCGGCATGCCGGGCGTCGACGGCTACGCGCTGATCCGCGAGGTGCGGGCGCGTGGAGCCGACGACGGCGGCCGCATCCCGGCGGTCGCGCTGACGGCATATGCGCGCGACGAGGACCGGAGCCGCGCGCTCGAGGCCGGCTTCCAGACCCACGTCCCGAAGCCGGTCGAGCCGACGGAGCTCGCTGCCGTCGTGGCCAACCTCTGTCGCGCCTCGGAGCCCGTCGAGCGGCTCGCCGCCACGACGCGGCGCTAGGGGGCCGACCCGAGATACATCTCGGGTCGGGACCGGACGGGGGATTGTACCGTTCGATGGCCGCGCGAGCGGCGTGTCGCGGCCGGCAAAGCCGGCGCGACAAACGAGATACGCACGACACCCCGGGGGGTCTGTGGCGATGGGAGGTCGGCGCGGCGCGATCGGCCATCGTCATGGCGGCGCGACCCCCAGCGCGAAAAGCCGCCTGTAACCCGCGCCAGCTCTTCGCGCTTGCTGTCGCGCCGACCTCTCGCGCGTACCGCGCATGCCGCGCTGGCTTTGCCAGCCGCGGCACGCCGGTCGCGCGTGGTACTACCCCTTCACGCTCGCGCCTGGCTCCGACCCGAGACATGAGCCTCGGGTCGCGCTCCTAGGGTCCACCGACGAGCTCGCCGCCATCCTCGATCGGCCGGCACACGGCACGGTAAACGCTGCGCGCGAGGCTCTCGGCGTCCGCCTCCGCACGGGGATCGAGCGCTGCGCCGACGTGCACCGCGGCCGTCAGACGCGAGGCTGCCAGCACGCGCAGCCAGAGATGGGTGGCCATGCCCGACTCGTCCGTCCAGTATGCGCGACGGTCGTCGTAGCGGACGGTCACGGGGACCACCGGCACGCGCACGCGGTGCAGCAGCCGGAAGAGGCCCGGGTGAAACGGGCCGGGCAGCCGCTCCCCGCCGGTGGTGCCTTCGGGAAAGACCACGACACTGCCCGACGCGAGACGGTGGACGAGGGCGCGGGCCGCACGCACGCGTCCGTGGGGGCGGTCGCGGTCGACGAAGACCGCGCCGGTAAGCCGCGCCGCCGCGCCGACGACCCACCAGCCGGCGACGTCGGCCCGGCTCATGAAGCTCGCTCCCAGCACGCCGGCGAGGACGGGGACGTCGAGGTAGCTCCGGTGGTTGGCGACGTAGACGCATGGGTCGGGGAACGGCGCTCCGTCGGCGCGCACCTCGAGCCCGAGCCAGCGCCACGCGGCGACACTCCAGCGCCGGAGAAACGTCAGCGCGCGAGCGGGCGAACGCTCCCACACGAGGGCGGAGACGCGGTACAGCGTCAGGTATCCGACCGCACTCCCGACCAGCGCGGCGAGACGCACGGCGCGCGCTCCCCGCCCGACGGGACGCGCCACCTACTCCTCTTCTTCGGGCGGCAGCCGCGTCGCCGAGAGCAGGCTCGCGGCGCCGGTGACGACGACACGCGCCCCGGCCTCGACTCCGCTCGCGATCTCGACCCGGTCGCGCCGCACGACGCCGAGCTTGACCGCGCGGAGCGCGTACCGGCCGCCCGCCTCCTCGACGAAGACGACGGGCTGCGCATCGTCGTAAACGACCGCGGCGACGGGCACCACGACCGCGTCGTGCGGCGCGCCCATCTCGAGCGTGACGGCACCCGTCATGCCGGGCCGCAGCTGCTGCGCGGGGTCGCGCACGCGGAGCCGCACGGGCGCCGTGCGGGTCGCCGGGTCGACGTAGGCGGGGCCGGCATCGACGCGCGCGGGCAGCTCGCGCTCGGGAAAGGCGTCGGCGCTGAACGTCGCGGCGGCGCCCGCCGCGATGTGCGGCACGTCCACCTGCGCGACGCGCGCGATCACCCACTGCTCGCCGTCCGCGAGCGGCGCGTGGTCCTGGTCGGCGCCAAAGCCGGCCAGCACCTTCGACGCGCGCGCTGCCTCCGCCGACGCTGCGGCCGCGTCGGCCCGTGCAGCCTCGAGCTCCTTCAGCGGGGCGACGGCGCCCTTCGCGAGCTCTTCGAGCCGCCGGACCTGCTGCGCGGCGAGCCGGCGCCGCGCCTCCGCCTGCGCGAGCTGCGTCTGCGCGTCGCGTACCTCCGCGAGCTGCTCGTCGGCGACGACGGTCGCGAACGCGCGAACGAGCTCCTGCACCGGCTCGGTGGCCGCGGGCGCCGTCTCGACGCCCGGCACCTCCCGCGACCGCTCCGCGTGCCCCCGCTCGGATTGCTTCTCGCCGCCGCCGCGGCAGGCGACGAGCGCCAGCACGCAGAGCACGAGCGTCGCGCGTCTCACGGGCTCGTCTCCGCCGCCGCTTCGCTGACGTCGGCCTCCGCCTCGTGTAGATCGCGCCAGGCGTCGATCGCGGCGGCGCGCGTCTGCAGCAGTCGGTCCTGTTGCAGGAGCAGGTCGGGCAGGGAGAGATAGCCGGCGTCGTAGCCGCGCTCGAGCAGATCGCGCGCGGAGCGCGCGGCGGGAAGGGCCACGTCCTCGTAGCGGCGCCACGTCTGCTCGGCCGCCGCGCGACGGACGAGCGCCAGGTGCACCTCGAGCGGGATCGCGGCCTCGAGCCGCGCCGCCTCGATCGCCGCGCCGCGCGCCTGGGCGAGGAGCGACGCTTCCGTACCCTGCTCGCGGTTCCAGATCGGCAGGGGAATCGACACGCCGCCGCCGGCGATGTGCTCCTCGAACTGCTCCTCGCGGTAGAAGCCCCGGAGAATCGGGTTCGGCACGCGCCCGCGGCGGCGCGCGAGCGACGCTTCGGTCTCGAAACGCGCGCGCTCCTCGCGGGCGGCGGCCAGATCCGGACGTGCCGCGAGCGCGCGAGCGACGAACGCTTCCTCCGTGTCGCCGGCAAATCCGACCTGCTCCTCGGCGTCGACCGTCAACGGCTCGTCCGGCGGCGCCCCGATCGCGACGGCGAGGCGTGCGGCGGCGCGCGCGCGCTCGGTCTCCGCGGCCGTCCGCTCCTGCTCGGCGCGCGCCGTCTCGACCTCGGCGAGACGCGCGTCGAGCGCGCCGACCTCCCCCGCCCGCGCGCGACGGCGCGCCGCCTCGGCGAGCCGGGAGGCGAGCACGAGCCGCTCCGCAGCGAGGCGCTGGCGACGGTCGGCAGCCGCGAGCCCGAAGAACGCGCGGCGGACTTCGCCGTCGACCGTGCGCCGCCGGTCGGCGAGCACGTAGTCGGCGTGCGCGACGTCGTGCTGGGCGGCGGAGACGCGGAGCCCGCGCTGGCCGCCGACCTCGATCTCCTGCTCGAGCTGCACCCCGCGGTCCTTCGTGTCCTCGCCGCCGGGCGCGGTGTGTCGCGCGAGGTCCGCGCTGAGCACCGGGTTCGCCGGCAGCAGGCGCGCCTGCCGGAGCCGACCGCGGGCGACGTCGACGTCCGCGGCCGCGCTCTGCACGACGGGGCTCGCGGCGCGGGCGCGGGCGAGGGCGTCGGCAAGACGAAGCGCCGACGCAGGTGCGGCCGCCACGAGCTGAGCCGTGCCGACGACCCCCATCGCCCAGGTACCCCGCTTCACCCGCCTCCACTTAGCATTTCCGGGTCGCGCCGCCGAACGACGACGCTCGCGTGGCGACGCCCGTACGGCACGCCACGTCGGCGCGCATGGCATCGGCGAGAAGCGGTCGGCTGGCTTGACACTGTCGCGCGACGCATGGTTCAACGTGACCGTGACGATGCCGCGCCCCGCGATGTGCTGTTGTTGTACCGAGGCCCGGGGAACCTCCCCCGCCCGCGGTCGCGCCGCGCTCGTCCGTCGTTCCTGACGCTGACCTGACGCCGTGACTCGAAGGCCCGGGAGGCTACGCCCCCGGGCCTTTTCGTTTTCGGCGACCGCACAGCGAAGGAGGAACGACGCATGAATCGGATACTGACGGCATTCTTGGTGATCACGTGGCTCGGCACGGCGCACGCCGTCGAGCTGCTGAACGTATCGTACGACCCGACCCGCGAGCTCTGGCGTCAGCTGAACGAGCGGTTCATTGCTGCCTATGCCAAGAGCCCGGGGGGTCAGCTGACGATCAAGCAGTCGCACGGCGGCTCGAGCGCGCAGGCGCGTGCCGTGATCGACGGCCTCGAAGCCGACGTCGTGACGCTCGCCCTCGAGCCCGACACCGATGCCATCCGCAAGGCCGGCCTGATCGCCGACGGCTGGCAGAAGCAGCTGCCGAACGGCTCGGTGCCGTACACCTCGACGATCGTGTTCGTCGTGCGCAAGGGGAACCCGAAGGGCATCAAGGACTGGCCGGACCTCGTGAAGCCGGGCACCCAGGTCATCACGCCCAGCCCGAAGACCTCCGGCAACGGCAAGCTCTCCTTCCTCGCCGCCTGGGGCTCGGTCGTCTCCCGCGGCGGCTCCGAGGCGGACGCGCTCGAGTACGTGACCAAGCTCTACAAGCAGGTACCGGTGCTCGATTCCGGCGCGCGCGGCTCGACCACGACGTTCGCCCAGAGGAAGCTCGGCGACGTCCACCTGACCTGGGAGAACGAAGCGCGTCTCGAGGTGCAGGAGGCGGGCGGCGAGCTCGAGATCGTGAACCCGCCCACGAGCATCCTCGCCACCCCGCCCGTCGCAGTCGTCGACGCCAACGCGAAGCGCCACGGCACCGAGGCGGCGGCGAAGGCGTACCTCGAGTACCTCTACACCGACGACGGCCAGGAGATCATCGCGAAGAACTTCTACCGCCCCGTGAAGCCGGAGGTGCTGGCGCGCCACAAGGCCGACTTCCCCGACGTCAAGCTGTTCCCCGTGACGACCGTCGCCAAGGACTGGAACGACGCCTTCGCGAAGTTCTTCGGCGAGGGCAAGGTCTTCGACAGCATCTACAAGCCGTGAGGGACGAGCCGTGAACGACGTCAACCGCCGCGTGCTGCCCGGCTTCCGTCTGAGCCTCGGCTACACGCTCGCCTATCTCGGCGTGCTGGTCCTCGTGCCGCTCGTCGCCTGCTTCCTGAAGGCAGCGACGCTGCCGTTCGACCGCTTCTGGGCCGCCGTCTCGACCGATCGCGCCGTCGCGGCCTATGAGCTCACCGTCGGCGCCTCGCTCGTCTCGGCGGCGATCAACGTCGTCGTCGGTCTGCTCGTCGCCTGGGTGCTCGTCCGCTACGAGTTCCCGATGAAGCGCGTGGTCGACTCGCTCGTCGACCTGCCGTTCGCGCTGCCGACGGCGGTCGCCGGGCTCGTCTACTCGAGCCTCTACGTCCAGTCGGGATGGCTCGGGCGTTTCCTCGTCCCGCTCGGCATCCAGGCCGCCTACTCGCGCCTCGCGATCGTCCTCGTGCTCGTGTTCGTCGGCTTCCCCTTCGTCGTGCGCACCCTCGAGCCCGTGCTCGAGCGCATCGACGCGGACGTCGAGGAGGCAGCCGCCTGCCTCGGCGCGTCGCGTCTCCAGACCGTCACCCGGGTCATCTTCCCTTCCCTCTACCCGGCGCTCGTGACCGGCTTCGCCCTCTCCTTCGCGCGCGCGCTCGGCGAGTACGGCTCGGTCGTGTTCGTGTCGGGCAACATGCCGTTCAAGACCGAGATCGCGCCCGTGCTGATCGTCGCGCGGCTCGAGGAGTTCGCCTACGCGGAGGCGACCGCCATCGCCGTCGTGCTCCTCGTGATCTCCTTCGCCGTGCTGGTCGTCGTCAACCTGCTCGAGAGATGGAGCAAACGTGTCTACGCCTGACCACACGAACTCGCGCTCGGACCCGCGCTGGGTGCGCATCACGCTGGTCACCGCCGCGCTCGGCGTGGTCGGCGTCCTGATCGTGATCCCGCTCGTCGACGTCTTCGTCGAGGCGTTCGGCCGTGGCTTCGGCGCGTACTGGCGAACGCTCACCGCCGACGAGGACACGCTGGCCGCAATCCGCCTGACGATGACCGTCGCACCGATCGCGGTCGTGACGAACTTGATCTTCGGCATCGCCGCCGCCTGGGCCATCTCCCGCTTCCGCTTTCCGGGCCGCACGTTGCTGACCGCGCTCATCGACCTGCCGTTCTCCGTCTCGCCGGTCGTCGCGGGCCTGATCTTCGTGCTGATCTTCGGCCTGCAGGGCTACCTCGGTCCGTGGCTCCGGGCGCACGACTGGCGGATCATCTTCGCGACTCCGGGCCTCGTGCTGGCGACCACCTTCGTGACGTTCCCGTTCGTCGCGCGCGAGCTGATCCCGGTGATGGAGGCGATCGGCGCCGACGAGGAGATCGCGGCCGTGAGCCTCGGGGCCTCCGGCTGGCAGCTCTTCCGGCGCGTCACGCTGCCCAACATCAAGTGGGGGCTCGTGTACGGCCTCATCCTCTGCAACGCGCGCGCGATGGGCGAGTTCGGCGCGGTGTACGTCGTGTCCGGGCACATCACCGGTCGGACCGACACCATGCCGCTGCGCGTGGAGAAGCTCTTCCAGGAGTACAACACGCCGGGCGCCTTCGCGGTGGCCTCGCTGCTCGCGTCGCTCGCGCTGGTGACGCTCGCCGTCAAGACCGCGCTCGAATGGAAAACCCGCCGCGACCTCGCGGAGGCCGCGCGCCTGCGCAGTGAAGGAGAAGAACCATGAGCATCACCGTCAAGCAGGTGAGCAAGAGCTTCGGGAGCTTTCGCGCGCTCGAGCACGTGAGCCTCGAGGTCGCGGGTGGCTCGCTCGTCGCGCTCCTCGGCCCGTCCGGATCGGGAAAGACGACGCTGCTGCGCATCATCGCCGGCCTCGAGGTGCCGGACGCCGGCACCGTCCTCTACCAGGACGAGGACGTGACCGAGGCCGCCGTGAAGGACCGGAACGTCGGCTTCGTCTTCCAGCACTACGCGCTCTTTCGTCACATGACGGTGTTCGAGAACGTCGCGTTCGGCCTCCGCGTGCGGCGCTGGCCGCGGAAGCGCGTGAAGGAGCGCGTCGGCGAGCTGCTGCGCCTGATCCAGCTCGACGGCCTCGCGGGCTCGTACCCCTCGCAGCTCTCCGGCGGCCAGCGCCAGCGCGTCGCGCTGGCGCGCGCGCTCGCGCCCGAGCCGAAGGTACTCCTCCTCGACGAGCCGTTCGGCGCGCTCGACGCCAAGGTCCGGCAGGACCTGCGGCAGTGGCTCCGCCGGCTGCACGACGAGATCCACGTGACGAGCGTCTTCGTCACGCACGACCAGGAGGAGGCATTCGAGGTGGCGGACCGGGTGGTCATCATGAACCACGGCCACGTCGAGCAGACGGGAACGCCGCGCGAGATCTTCGAGCGTCCCGCCAATCCCTTCGTGATGGACTTCCTCGGCAACGTGAACGTCTTCCACGGGCACGTCGTCCGCGGCCGCATGAAGGTCGGGAGCTTCGAGGTCGACTACCCGGCGCACCCGCACGACGAGCCGCGGCCGGCGACGGCGTTCGTCCGCTCGCACGAGCTCGAGCTGCTGGCGAAGCGCAACGGGCGCCCGAGCCTCGAAGGGAAGGTCGTGCACGTCAGTCCCGCGGGACCGGTGGTCCGTGCGCGCGTGTTCGCAGCCGACTTCGGCGTCGTGCTGAACGTCGACGTCACGCGCGACCGGTACGCGGAGCTCGGGCTCGAGGTGGGCGACACGGTGTACGTGGCCGCACGCGACGTGCGCGTGTACGTGCAAGACTACATCATCTGAGCAGGCACTTCATCGTCGCAGCAGGGAGGAGCCGCGCATTCCGTCGGGCGCGGCCAGGCCCACGACGTCCATCACCGTGGGCACGACGTCGTAGTACGAGACCGCGAGCGGGGCGTCGCGATGGGGGAACGACGGACCCGCGGCGATCGCGATTCCCCGTGCGCTGTGCCAACCCCGCCACATCGGATGGGTCGTGTTGGCCTCGAAGCCGTGATCGGAGACGACGATCACGTTCGGCGTTGTGCCGTACGCGGCGATGAGGCGCCCCAGGCTGCGATCGACGAAGGCGAGATCCCGGTCCACCACCGGACCGAGCTCGGCGCTGTCCTCGGCCGCCGGTCGCCCGTCACCGTAGGCTTCGGGGAAGCGATACTGCCAGAAGGCGTGGCAGACCTTGTCGAACCCCGGCAGGTAGACCGCGAGTACCGGCAGGTTGGGGCGGAGACGAATCAGCCGCTCGGCAGCTTCCAGGGTCCGCCGGTCGATTTCCGCGGCCATACGCAGCACGCTGAGCGGATTCACGACCGCGTCGGCCGGCGCCGGTCGATCGAAGCGCGGGAGCAGCTCGGCGAGCAGCCGCGCATCGGGCGGCTCGTCGTCGGAAAACGGCACCAGGAGTCCCGCGCGGCGTGCCGCCTCCGTGGCGACCTCCGGCCCGCGGGCGGGGCCAGCCCTGGCGAGCTGCCAGGTGTCGCGCCCCGCCCAGCTCGAGACGACGAACTCCGCTTCCCCTTCGGCGGGATACGTGAAGTCGAAGCGGAGCACGCCCGCCTCGATCCCGGCCCTCGAGACCAGCTCCCACACCGGCGTCGAATGCAGCGCTCGGCGCCGCGGATGCCGGAGGTGGACGACGCCCCAATCGGCAAGCGTGAACTCGAACAGGAAGAACGGGTCGAGCAGCAGGTCGACATCCGTCGGGGCAACGAGATCCGGAAGGCCCGGCGCTTCCACCATCATGTCGCCGGAGACGCCGTTCTCTTCCGGCGAATGCGCGGTGAGGATGGCCGCCCATGCCGGCACCGACCAGTAGGGCGGCCAGGGTGCCTGCATGTCG
>VBKG01000407.1 GCA_005879585.1 Deltaproteobacteria bacterium
CCTCCGATCCACCGAGGTAGATGGACCCCATCGCGAGGCCGTCGTGCACGCCGAAGAACGTCGCGAAGGACGGATCCACGCGCGCCATCTCCATCTGGGCGAACCCGAAGAGTCGGATGCTGCCACCCCGGCAGCCGTAGCCCTGCATGCCCAGGCCGCCCACGCCGAGCTCGCGGAACGCGGGCAGCAGCTCGAACGGGAACGCATCCTCGGCCCAGTACTTCGTGATCACGGGCGCGACCTTGTCCTTCATGAACGCGCGCACCTGCTTCAGGAGCGCGAGCTCCTCGGCGTTCAGGGTCTCCGTGACCTCGTAGAAGTCGGTGTTCGGCGGCGGCAGCGGCTTGTGCTGCGGTCGTTCCTTCACCTGTGTTTGCGCGGGCATCCGGTCTCCTTTCTCGCGGTTGACGACTAGCCGCGTCAGCAACCGGCGTGCCGCACGGGTCGCGCTGCGCAACGAGCGCGAGACTCTCGAGCCCTGCGGGGTTTTCGCGGTGAAATTCCGGCCACCCGGCGATCGACACCGCTCCGGGACCGTGACGAAGCTGACTGCACGTCGTCAGACGTGACCGGCTGTCGGCACGCGCACCCTTGCTCTCGTTCGTGCGAGGTGGCTGTGCGGCCGGGTACCGACTCTCTCGTCGTTCGCGCCGCCGTCGTCACCTTTGACGTGATCTCGACAACCACTGCGAACGGCGGCTGGCCGGCGCAGCGGACAGCGGGCCGCGCCACGTTCGTCCTAGCTGCGGCACGATGTCCGTACGCGTTCGCTCTTTCGGTTTGGGCCGGGCGCCTGCCGCTGCGAGCGAAGCCTGTCGGCACACTCGTTGCTGAACGAACGGCACACGATGGCAGCAACCGAGGCAATTCCCACCACCGTATGGCGGACCAATCCCGTGGCCGCGCTGTGGAGCACCATGGTCGGCAAGAAGGTCGTCATGGCGGTCACCGGCGCCGTGCTCGTCGCCTTCGTCATTGGACACATGCTCGGCAACCTGAAGATCTTTCTCGGCGCCGAGGCGATCGACACCTACGCCGTCTTCCTCCGCACGATGGGTGAGCCGCTGGTTCCCTACAGCGTGCTGCTCTGGGTGGTCCGCATCGTGCTGCTCACGTGCGTTGCGCTGCACATCACCGCCGCGGTCCAGCTCACCCGCATGAACTGGGCCGCGCGTCCGGAGAGCTACGACACCAAGCAGTCGATCGCGACGACGTACGCGGCCCGGACCACGCGCTGGAGCGGCGTGATCCTCGTCCTGTTCATCGTCTACCACCTGCTGCACCTGACGGCGGGCCGAGTCGGCTTCCGCGCCGGCGAATTCCAGCACCTCTCCGTCTACCACAACGTCGTGACCGGCTTCTCCGTCTGGTACGTCGCGCTCTTCTACGTCGTGGCGATGGCGTGCCTCTGCCTGCACCTCGACCACGGCATCTGGAGCGCGCTGCAGACGCTCGGCTGGAACGACGCACGCAGCACACCCCTCTTCCGCGCCCTGTCGCGGGTGACGGCGCTGGCCGTGTTTCTCGGCTTCATCTCCGTGCCGGTCGCCGTGCTGGCCGGCTGGGTGCGTTGAAAGGAGGCGCCATGCCTGCTCTTCCCGCCGAAATACGCAGCGTGCCGTCGGACGCGGTGCCGAAAGCGACACCCGTTCTGGACGCGAGGATCCCCGCGGGGCCGATCGAGCAGAAGTGGGATCGATGCCGGTCCGAGATGAAGCTCGTGAATCCCGCGAACCGGCGGAAGCACACGATCATCGTCGTGGGCTCGGGCCTCGCCGGCGCGGCCGCGGCCGCGACGCTCGGCGAGCAGGGCTACCACGTGCGGTGCTTCACCTTCCACGACACCCCGCGCCGCGCCCACTCGATCGCCGCCCAGGGCGGGATCAACGCCGCCAAGAACTACCGGAACGACGGCGACAGCGTCTTCCGCCTCTTCAAGGACACCATCAAGGGCGGCGACTTCCGTGCCCGTGAGGCCAACGCCTACCGCCTCGCGCAGGTGAGCGTCGAGATCATCGACCAGTGCGTCGCGCAGGGCGTGCCCTTCGCCCGCGACTACGGCGGGCTCCTCGAGACGCGCTCCTTCGGCGGCGTCCAGGTCGAGCGGACGTTCTACGCGCGCGGCCAGACCGGCCAGCAGCTCCTGCTCGGGGCCTACCAAGCGCTGGAGCGGCAGATCGCCGCTGGAACGGTCACCATGCACCCACGCACGGAGATGCTCGATCTCGTCGTCGTCGACGGGAAGGCGCGAAGGCGTCGAACTGTACCGCGATCTGGCGGGCACATCGGCGGGGCGCGTTCTTCGGCAACCCGTGCTTCACGCAGATCCATCCGACGTGCATCCCACAATCGGGCGAGCACCAGTCGAAGCTGACCCTCATGTCGGAATCGCTGCGGAACGACGGACGCGTCTGGGTCCCGAAGAAGAAGGGCGACACGCGGCGCCCGAACGACATCCCGGAGAGCGAGCGCGACTACTACCTCGAACGACGCTACCCGAGCTTCGGCAACCTCGTGCCGCGCGACGTCGCCTCACGGGCCGCCAAGGAGGTCTGCGACGAGGGTCGCGGCGTCGGGCCCGGCGGCCACGGCGTGTATCTCGACTTCGCCGACGCCATCGCGCGGCTCGGCCTCGACAACGTCCGGGAGAAGTACGGCAACCTCTTCGAGATCTACGAGCGCATCACGGGCGACGACGCTTATCGCGTGCCCATGCGGATCTACCCGGCGCCGCACTACACGATGGGCGGGCTCTGGGTCGACTATCATCTGATGTCCACCATTCCCGGGCTCTTCGTCGCCGGCGAGGCCAACTTCTCCGATCAGGGTGCGAACCGCCTGGGCGCGAGCGCGCTCATGCAAGGGCTCTCCGACGGCTACTTCATCATTCCCGCCACCGTGCCGGACTACGTGGCCACGGCGAAGCCGGAGAAGGTCGATACCTCGCACGCCGCGTTCCGCGAAGCAGAGGAGGACGTCCGCCGGCGCACCGATACGCTCCTAAAGGTCGACGGCCGGCGGACCGTCGACTCCTTCCACCGGGAGCTCGGCCGGCTCATGTGGGACAACTGCGGCATGGCCCGGTCCGACGCGAGTCTCCGGCGGGCGCTCGCGAAGATCCCGGAGCTGCGCGAGGAGTTCCACCGGAACGTGCGCGTGCTCGGGACCGGTGAGGAGCTGAACCAGGCGCTCGAGAAGGCCGGCCGCGTCGCGGACTTCCTCGAGCTCGCGGAGCTGATGTGTCTGGACGCGCTCCACCGAGCGGAATCGTGCGGCGGCCACTTCCGTGTCGAGAGCCAGACCGCGGAGGGCGAGGCCCGACGCGACGATGCGAACTTCTGCTACGGCGCCGCCTGGGAATGGGCCGGGCAGGGACAGCCACCCGCGCTCCACAAGGAGCCGCTCGCGTTCGAGTACGTCCACCTCGCGCAACGGAGTTACAAGTAACATGAAGCTCTCCCTGAGAATCTGGCGGCAGAAGGATCGGAACACGCCGGGACGATTCGTCTCCTACGAGGTCGACGGCGTGACGCCCGACATGTCGTTCCTCGAGATGCTCGACGTCCTGAACGAGGACCTGACGACCCGCGGCGAGGAGCCGGTCGCGTTCGAGCACGATTGCCGCGAGGGCATCTGCGGGTCGTGCGGGTTTCTCATCGACGGCGTCCCGCACGGCCCGCGCCGTCACACCACCGTCTGCCAGCTCCACATGCGGTTCTTCAAGGGCGGCGATTCGCTCACGCTGGAGCCATGGCGTGCGCGGGCCTTCCCCGTGGTCAGAGATCTGGTCGTCGATCGCTCGGCGTTCGACCGCATCATCCAGGCCGGCGGCTACATCAGCGCGCCGACGGGGAGCGCCCCCGACGCCAACGCCATCCTGGTTCCGAAGGAAGCCGCGGACACCGCGTTCGACGCCGCCGCGTGCATCGGCTGCGGCGCCTGCGTGGCGTCCTGCCCGAACGCCGCCGCGATGCTGTTCACCGCGGCGAAGGTCGCGCACCTGAATTCACTCCCGCAGGGCCAGCCCGAACGCGACGAGCGGACCCTCAACATGGTCGCCGCCATGGGCCGCGAGGTCTTCGGCACCTGCTCCAACCACGGCGAGTGCGAGGCGGTCTGCCCGAAGGGCATCCCGCTCGAGTTCATCGCCGCGCTCAACCGCGACGTGATCCGCGCGGCGTTCCGTCGCCGCCGGGAGCCGTTGCACGTAATCGGGGCAGCCCAGCATCCGGCCCATGAGGACGTGTGCGAATCGAATTCCGCGCAGAAGGAGTCTTCGACATGAGAGCTCAGCAACGCAAGCACTCGACCCCGCCGACTCGAGGCGCCCGCGCCGCGGGCACGGAAGTCCTCAACCTGCCGCTCATGAACAAGGGCACGGCGTTCACCGAGGACGAGCGAAGCGACCTCGGATTGCAGGGCCTCCTGCCGCCGCACGTCGAGACGCTCGACGAGCAGGTGACGCGCGCATACGAAGCGTACGCGCGAAAGACCGACGACCTCGAGCGGCACATCTACTTGCGCGCGCTCCAGGACACGAACGAGGTCCTCTTCTACCGGCTGCTCCTCGACCACATCGAGGAGATGACACCGATGGTCTACACGCCGGTGGTGGCGCTGGCGTGCCAGCAGTTCAGCCACATCTATCGCCGGCCGCGCGGGCTGTTCATCTCGTACCCGCTTCGGGATTCCATCCCGACCCTGCTCCGGAACCGTCCCAACCCGGCGGTCGACGTCATCGTCGTCACGGACGGCGAGCGCATCCTCGGGATCGGCGACCAGGGCGCGGGTGGACTGGGCATCCCGATCGGCAAGCTCTCCCTGTACACGGCGATCGGCGGCATTCGCCCGGAGCGGACGCTGCCGATCGTGTTGGACGTCGGAACCAACAACACCGAACGACTCGAGGACCCCGAGTACCTCGGCTGGCGGCACGAGCGCGTGACGGGTCAGACGTACTACGATTTCGTCGATCAGTTCGTGCAGGCCGTCAAGCAGGAGCTGCCGAACGTCTGCCTCCAGTGGGAGGACTTCGCCACGCCGCACGCCCGGCCGATCCTGGAGCGCTATCGCGACGAGCTGTTGACCTTCAACGACGACATCCAGAGCACGGCGGCGGTCGCCCTGGGAGCGATCTCGGGGGCGATCGGCGTGACCGGCAAGCGCCTGCGCGACCAGGAGATCGTGTTCCTCGGCGCCGGGTCGGCGGCGATCGGCGTGGCCGACTACCTGCGGGCGGCCATGGTGCAGGACGGGCTCTCGGAGCCGGAGGCGCGCGGCCGGTTCTGGCTGATCGACAAGGACGGCCTTCTGCACTCGGGCCGGACGGATCTCGCGCCCGAGCAGCGCGTCTATGCGCAGCGGCCCGAACGCGTCGCGAGCTGGCCGCGCACCTCTCGCGGCGCGATCGGACTGGCGGACGTGATCGGCCAGATCGAGGCAACGGTCCTGATCGGCCTTTCCACCGTGGGTGGTGCGTTCGCCGAGCCGATCGTCCGCGAGATGGCCCGCAAGACGGACCGGCCGGTGATCTTCCCGCTCTCGAACCCCACCGCAAACTCCGAAGCGGCCGCGGAGGATCTGATCCGCTGGACCGAAGGCCGGGCGCTCGTCGCCGCCGGGTCGCCCTACGCTCCCGTGAAGTACGACGGCCGCTCGATTCCGATCGCCCAGTGCAACAACGTCTTCATCTTCCCGGCGGTCGGACTCGGCGTGGTCGCGTCGGGGGCGCGCCGGGTGACCGACGGAATGATGCTGGCGGCCGGCCGGGTGCTCGGCGACTACTCCCCGGCTCGAAAGGACCCGTCCGGCTCGCTGTTGCCCCGACTGCGCGACGTCCGCGCGGTGGCCCGGGCGATCGCGACCGCGGTCGGTCTCGAGGCGCAGCGCGCAGTGGCTGCCCGGGTACGGTTCCTGAGGAACCCGGAATGAATTTCCGCAGCGAGGAAGACGCCCTCGGCGACGTCGAGGTCCCGGCCGATCACCTGTGGGGCGCGCAAACGGAGCGCTCGCACCGGAACTTCCCGATCGGCGTGGATCGATTCCGCTGGGGCCGGCCCGTGATCCGGGCGCTCGGCATCCTCAAGAAGTGCGCGGCGCTCGCGAACGGGGAGCTCGGTCAGCTGCCGCGCGAGAAGGTCGACCTCATCGTCCGCGCCGCGCAGGATGTCATCGACGGGAAGCTCGACGGCGAG
>VBKG01000408.1 GCA_005879585.1 Deltaproteobacteria bacterium
TGAAGAACAGCGACGGGAAGTGCTGGGAGGCGACGTTCACGGCGCCGGCCGCGGCGAACGCGCCCGGGAAGTTCGCGGACCACGGCGACTGAGCGCGTCGCTCAGTCGCCGTTGCGGATCTGTCCGCGGATCTCGCCGCCCGGCTGCTTGTCGGTGTGCACGTTCGCGTAAGCCGCACCCGCGCGGAGCGCGCGGATCAGCTCGTCGAGCTCGCCGGCAGCGATCCCCTGCGCCGCGGGGCCGACGACGTCGGCCGCGACGATCCGGCCGTGCACCTCCGCGGGCGCAGGCGGGCACGCCGGCTTCCCGCCGCCGCCGCAGAGGAAGGCGGAGATGCCGCCCTGGATGTGCCGCTCCCCGAGGTGGATGTGCGCGAACAGGATCGTCGGGCCCTCGAGGTCCTGGTAGCTGAGGTCGTAGTCGATCGCGTCCTCGTTGCGGCTGATGCGCGCGGTGAACTCGCCGCTGCCCGTGCTCGAGACCGACGGAGTCTCGTCGTACCCGCGCATGTCCGCGTGCAGCACGTTCGCGTTGTCGTCGCCTTTGCCCCCGCGGTCGGCCATGCCCGCGCCACTCCAGGTGATGATGCCAGCCACCGCAAGGAGTCCGGGAAGCCACTTCGTGACGGTCATGCGCATCCCTCCTTCGTGCGATGCGTGTAACGACGAACGTCACACCTTGTCAATCCGTTTATCTAGTCTGCTATAGCATGTGCGAAGGCGGGCGGTCCTGATCTGGCGGGCGTTCACACGTTCTTTTTCGCCCTTTTCAACGACCCTATCCGGCTGGTAGGTTCCCCGCCCTTCGCGTCGCAACGTTGGGAGACGACCCGCATGTCGAGCCGATCGAGGTCCATCCTCACAGTCCTGCTCTATCTGGCGGTGGCAGTGTTCCTGTCGGCGCCGCGCTGCGTCAGCGCCGCGCCCTATCCCGTCCGCACCTGTGTCGCCCGGAAGGTCGATGCCGCCGCCGCGGCGTGCCGCACGGTTTTCTCCGCCTGGGCGGAGTTCGAGCGCTCGCGGAAGGCCGCGACGCGGGCGACGAGGATCGGGCGCGCGGCGCAGGACCTCACCAGTCGCTGGAGTGCCGCGGAGGCGAAGGCGGCGGCCCTCGTCTCCGACTGCTCCGAGACGAGCGGTACCTCGGCCGAGATGGTCACGTATCTCGACAGCGCCGCCGGGGCCTTCGTCGACCACGTGGCGGGCCTCGGCGGCGGGAAGGCGTGCGTTCGGACGGCGCTCCGCGCCGCGGCGAGCGCCTGCCGGACCGCGCTCGAGGCCGAGGGTCGGCTCATCCGCGCCCCGGCGCACGACCCGGATCGACGCCGCCTCGCCGCGAGCCGCGATCGCCTGCGCGCACGGCTCCCGCGCGCTCTCGTCGGCTGCTCGGCGTCGACCCGGCCGGCGATCGTCGACGCGATCGACGCGGCGCTCGACCAGACGGCACTGCGGCTCCAGACGGCGCCGGACGTGCCGTCCGGGTGGACGATGATCTCGCCGCCCGCCGACGTGCCCTACAACGGCGAGACGCTCCATCCGATCTGCGCCCGTGGCACGCCGTACTCGTTCTGGGCCCGCCGGGGGACGGTGAACAAGCTCGTCGTCTACTTCCAGGGCGGCGGCGCCTGCTTCAGCAACCTCACGTGCTCTCCGGCGGTGGGCGCCTTCAAGGACCGAGCCGGGCCGGGGGACAACCCGAGCCAGTACACCGAAGGCATCGCCAACGTGAACAACCCGAACAACCCGTTCCGCGACTGGAACGTGATCTTCGTCTCCTACTGCACGGGCGACATCCACTGGGGCGACGCCACGGTGACGTACCTGGCACCGCCCGCGGCGCCGCTCACCATCCACCATCGCGGCGCCGAGAACGCGCGCGTCGTCGAGAAGTGGGGCCGGGAGCACTTCGTCAACCCGGAGGAGGTCTTCGTGACGGGCTCCAGCGCCGGCGCCTACGGCACGATCGCGGCCGCCGCGTTCCTGCTGCGCGACGTGTACACGGCGAGCCGCTTCAACGTCGTCGGCGATGCGGGCACCGGCGTGGTCACGCAGCAGTTCGTCGCCACGCAGCTCCTCGGCTGGGGCATCGAGAAGAACCTGCCGCGCTTCATCCCGGGGCTCGACGTGTCGGACCTGACCCAGCTCGACATCGCCGACCTGTGGGCTGCCGTCGCCAACTTCTACCCGCGGCACAAGTTCGGCCAGTACACTACGGCGTACGACGGCGGGTCCGGCGGTCAGACGTTCTTCTACAACGTCATGGTGCAGGGCGACGACATCTCGCGCTGGCTCCAGTGGTGGCTGAGCAGCTGCGACTGGCACGCGAAGGCGCGGGCCATCGTGCAGGACACCGCGGCGCGCGCACCGAATTTCCGCTACTACATCGGCGCCGGATCACGGCACACGATCTGGGGCAGCGACAAGATCTACACGGAGACGAAGGGCGGCGTGATTCCCTTCGTGCAATGGGTCGAGCAGATGCGGCAGGACGATCCCGCCTGGTCGAACCAGGAATGCACCGACTGCTCGCTGAACCCGGGCGATCCGCGGCCCAACCCGCCGGTGCCGCCGTTCAACGCCGACGGCACCGTCAGCTGTCCGGCGTCGTGACGATGAGCACGCATGCGCACGTGCCCGCCGTCCGTGACCGGACGCTCACGGTCTTCGCCGTCGTGTTCGGGCTCCTGGCGGTGTCGAACTTCCTGAAGCCGCTGCAGCTCGGCGGCTCACGAACCGGCTTCGTTTTCCTCGGGCAACGGCTCAGCGGGACGCCGAACGCGATCATCGGACCGCTCTTCGGTCTCTATCTCCTGCTCTACGCCGTCGGGATCTGGCGGATGAGACGGTACGCGCTGCCGATGGCGTGGGCGTACGCCGCATACGTGGTCGTGAATCTCCTCCTGTTCAACGTGCGGACGCCCAGGCCGCCCGGGACCGGATACCTGCTCTTCGGACTCGTCTACATGGTCGTGGCGGTCGCGGTCTCGAGCGGCGCTGCTTGGGCGCTGTCGAAGCGGAAGGACGCGCTCGCCTAGCGTCACCCGCCGCCTCTGGTGCGAGGGGTTGACAGCTCAAGTCGATAGGTTTAAATACTTGAACAGATGAACCCGAGAGCTGCCGCGGCGGCGCCGGACGTAGCCGATCTCAGCGACCTCGGCCGCTTCCTCGTCGCGCTCGGCGACCCCATCCGCCAGGGGATCGTCGTCGCGCTGTCGCGCGAGCGGCTGAACGTCGGCGAGCTCGCCGCGCGCTTTCCGCTCTCGCGCCCGGCGATGT
>VBKG01000409.1 GCA_005879585.1 Deltaproteobacteria bacterium
CCGTTTCGAGGAGGCGGTCGCCGAGTACCGGCAGGCGCTCGCGCTGGCACCCGATCGCGGGGTCACGCACGGCAACCTCGCGATCGCGCTCGAGCGCCTCGGCCGCTCCGCGGAGGCGGTGGCGGAGTACCGTGAGGCTGTGCGGCTCATGCCCGCCGATCCGACGGCGCACTTCAATCTCGCCGGCGGTCTCGCGGGCGCGGGGCATTTGGGCGAGGCCGTCGCCGAGCTGCACCAGGCCCTGCGCCTGAGACCGGACTGGCCGGAAGCGCGCGCCGCGCTGGCGGAGGTGGAGGCCCAGCGGGCGCCTTGATCCGTCGTTCACCCCTCGCGCGGGGGCGGGAGCAGCACGTCGGGCTCCGGGAACGCGGGACCGGACGCCCGGTCGACGTAGCCCAGGCTCTCGAGCTTCAAGCGGACGTTCAGCGGGAGCGGCGACGTGTGCCGCCGCCGGAGTGTCGCGAGCTCCGTGTACTCGCGCCGGAACGCGTCGAGCGCGGCGCGCACCGAGGGGTCCGTGAATCGCATGGAATGGCCGTCGCCCGGCTCGCCCGGAGCGCGCTGGACGTCGATCCATCTCACCTCCTCGCGCGCGTACTGCGCCGCGGCCTCGGCCTGAAACGCCGCCTTGACGTCCGGCGCGACACCCGCCGGAAACTGCGGCCACATGCGGGTGCGGGTGATCTTGATCGCGCCCCTCCGGAAGGCGTCCTGCACCATGACGTCCCGGATCGTCACGTGCGCGGCGGCGTCGACCTCGACGTCGCCGGCGAACATCATGACGAGGCGGTAGAGCACCTCGCGCGTGCCGGGATCGGCGGCGCCGCGAATAAGCGGCAGGAAGCTCGACGCGCCCCGCGTCGGCGCCGGCGAGAGGCCGAGGATGTCCAGCACCGTGGGGAGCAGGTCGGTGAGCGACACGGGCCCGTGGACCGCCGCACCGGCCGGGAGGACGCGGGGCAGCCGGAGCAGCATCGGCACCCGCACGGCCTCCTCGTAGAGCGTGTGGCGATGGCCGATGTTCCCGTGGTCGAAGAACTCCTCGCCGTGATCGGACACGACGATCACCAGCGTCTTCTCGGCAAGCCCGGACGCCTCGAGCGCGTGCATGATGGCGCCGACGTGTGCGTCGACCCACGCGACCTCGCCCTCGTAGAGCGCGATGACATGATCGAGGTCGCGGTCGCCGATCGCGCGGATGAAACCGCCGGGCCGGCTCGGATCCGGCCCACCGACCCATTCGCCCGACAGGCACTCTTTGCCGGTGGCGGCGCCCGTGTAGTCCGGATCGAACCGCGTGTCGTACGGCGGCGGCGGGACGTAGTCGCAGTGCGCGTCGAAGAAATGCGCGAAGACGAACCACGGGCGCCCGTCGCGCGCGAACGCCTCGATCTGCGACGTGACCGCCGCGGTCACCTGATCGGACGTGACGGCGGTCTCGGAGCTCCGGTTGAGCTCCTGGTCGATGGCGACCTCGGCGAGCTTCAGCTCGTCGTAACGCTGCCAGTCCTGGGCGGCCGCGGCCGTCTCGACCTTCGCCCGCGCCTCGAGGGCCCGCGCCGCCGCGGCGACGACGTCGGGACCGTACACCGCCTGGTACGAGTCGAAGCCCCGCCCGAAGCCCCAGTGCGGCTCGAGATACGGCGCGGAGTAGATGCCCGCCGTGTGGTAGCCGTGCTCCTTCAGGATCTCGGCCATGGTGCGCGACGACGCGTCGAGCGTGCCGACCTCGGTCTCGACGCCGTGAACGAGCGGGGGCTGGCCCGTCAGCATCGAGAGGTGGGACGGAAGCGTCCACGAGCTCGGCGCGTAGGCGTCCACCATGCGGACGCCCTCGCGCGCAAGCTGGTCGAGCGCGGGACTGGGCGACGTGTCGGGCGCGCGGCGGGGCCGATGCCCGTAGCAGCCGAGCACGTCCTGTCGGACCGTGTCGAGGGAGATCAGGAGCACGTTGTACGACGCCGTCCGCGGCGCGCGCGCGCAGGAGGCGGCGGCCACGATCACGAACGACGCGGCGACGGCTCTCCAAAACATCGATGGCACGTTCGGCGTCGGCATCCTGCGGCGACCCATAGGCGTTTTGCCGCCTTCCGGCCACAGCTTGCCGCAGCCAATGGCGCGGTGCTAACGAGCGCGCCGCGTGCGGGCACCGGACATCCGGCAGCGGCCGCCTCTCGGCGCCTGGGTTGCGATCGGCACGCTCGCCCTCGCGGTTCGCTTCTTCTACCTGTGGGAGATTCACGACGCTCCCGGCTTCACGCGGCTCGTCGGCGACGGCGTGGTGTACGACGATTGGGCGCGTGCGCTCGCCGCTGGAGACTGGCTCGGGCAAGGCATCTTCTACCAGGCGCCCCTCTACCCCTACTTCCTCGGCGTGCTCTACGCGGTCTTCGGGCACAACCTCCTCGCCGTCCGCATCGTTCAATGCATCCTGGGCGCGCTCGCGTGCGCGCTGCTGGGTGCGGCAGGCAGCCGACTCTTCTGCCGCACGATCGGCGTGTTCAGCGGGATACTGCTCGCGGTCTACCCGACGGCCTTCTTCGCCGACGGGCTCATCCAGAAGTCCTCGCTGGACATTTTCTTCGTCTGCCTGTTCCTCGTGGCATTGGCCGCCGCCATGGAGCTCCGCGCTCGTCCGCTCGCGTGGCTCGCGTGTGGGGTCGTGCTCGGAATGCTCGCGCTCACGCGAGAGAACGCGCTCGCGCTGGCGCCAGTCGCCGTCGCGTTCGTCGCGCTGCAGCGGAGAGACGGGGGATGGCGCACGCGGGCGTTGGCGTCGGCGTCGCTCGTGCTCGGGATCGCGTTGGCGCTCTCACCGGTCGCCGTTCGAAACACGATCGTCGGCGGCGAATTCCACGTGACGACTGCGCAGCTCGGACCGAACCTCTACATCGGCAACAATCCCACCGCGAACGGCATGTACCGTCCGCTGCGCTACGGCCGCGGCGACGCGCACTACGAGCGGCTCGACGCCACCGAGCTCGCCGAGCGCGCCGTCGGTCATGAACTGACGCCCGGGGAGGTCTCGACGTACTGGGCCGGGCGGGCCATCCGCTTCGCGCTGGCGGAGCCGGGCCACTGGCTTCGGCTGGTCGGGCTGAAGGCGGCGCTGTTCGTCAATCGCGTGGAGGTCGGCGATGCGGAGGACCAGTACACGTACGCCGAGTGGTCTTCTCT
>VBKG01000410.1 GCA_005879585.1 Deltaproteobacteria bacterium
GTCTGCGACACGGCTCGTTCCGCCGCGCGATTCGGTCGGGCGTCCAACCTTCGTCTACATCGGCTTACGCCTATGGTTGTACTGGCACCTGCGTTGCTCAGCCGTGACCCCTCGAAGGCTGGCTGCTGCGGCCCTCCTTTCCCAGAGCGCCCCCGGCGGGCATCGAGCCGCGAACGACTCGGTGCTCGTCGGCAGCCAGATTCGATTCCGGCTGGTCTGATCCTCCGTTTCGGTGAGCACCGGGCCTCCGCCCGGTGCTCACCCCCAGTCGGTACCGCTGACGCGCTGCGCATCGAGCTAGAGAGGCCGCCAGCTCTCCAGGTATTACGTGATGAGCGCGTTCGCGCTCCCCGATCGGAGTGACTAACGCGCGCGTCGCGGCGGGATTGCGAACGGCCACGCGCACGGCAAAATTGTCGTCGCCATGGCGATAATGCGAGTCCTGCCGGTCGTCCTCCTCGCCGCAGGCGCCTCGGCCCAGCCGGTGCCCACGGTTCCGACCCTTCCGATCACCATCCCGATCACGATCGCGACCACCACGTCGACGACGAGCACGACGAGCAGTACCGCACCCGCCACGTGCACCTGCACCGGCGGGACGCCGACGCGGCAGTCGTTCACGACCGGCGTGGGGACGGGCAGCTGCGGCCATCTCGACGCGGACGGGAATCCAGGCTTCTTCCCGCTCGCCTGCGGCGGCCTCTACTTCGGCGGCGCCGGTGTGAGCACCCCGCTCCCGTCGACCATCCCCGACCTCGGGACGACGGTCACCAACGTGTCGTGCAACGGGACAGCCCTCACGCTGAGCGGCACGACGCCCGCCGACACCGGGGGGAACCGGTGCTCCGGCGGCACGAACCACCACAATGCCTGCGCCTCGAACGCCGATTGCCCCGGCGGCGCCTGCAAGTTCCTCACCTGTTCGAACGCCGGGTGCCTCTTCGGGCCGCCCCTGCCGGTCCCGAACGGGTCGCACAGCGGGGCGGCCACGAGCACCTGCGTCATCAACACCGTCGCCGCGAACGGCGCCGGGACCGGCGACTGTGCCGCCGGCACGACGACGAGCTACAACCTCCCACTCGGTTCCGCGCTCTTCCTCGCGGGCGACCTCATGCCCATGCGCTGTTCGGGCGGGACGGCGCCCGGCGCGAACTGCACGGGCGGCGGCGCGTGCGGGACGACGACGGCGTGCCCGGGCGGCGGCACCTGCGTCAACGACACGGGCCGCTGCACCGACAACGGCGGGCCATGCTGCTCCGACGGCGACTGCAACGTGGGTGCAACGTGCGAGAGCGCCGCCTGCGTAGGTGGGACGAACGACGGCAAGGGCTGCATCACCGCCGCGGACTGCCCCGGTGCGGGTGCGCACTGCCGGACGTTCATCCAGCCCTGTCCGATCTGCGACCCGACGACGAACACCTGCGACGGCGGCCCGAACAACGGCCTCACCTGCACCCCCGGCGCGTCGCCTGTCGACGGCGACTTCCCGACGAGTCACGACTGCCCGCCGGCGACGTCGCTCGGCATCGGCACGCTGTCCATCGGTTTCAAGCTCGATACGGGGACGATCACCCAGACGGCCGTCGACACGGCGGATCAGGTGAACGTCTTCTGCGGCTTCTGCAAGAACAAGACGCTCAACAGCTTCGCCCGGAAGTGCGACGGCGCGGCAACCGGCGCCAACTGCACGGGCGATGGAAACTGCCCCGCCGGACAGCACTGTCTCCCGATCGCGTGCAACCCCGCCAACGGCAACGCCGACTGCGCGGCGGCAACCGGCTTCACGAGCTGCGGGCAGCGGACGTCGGGCGCCTTCACCAGCAACGACGTGGCGCGGACCATCGTCGAGACGGGCTCGCCCGCGGGTTCACAGACTACCGGCGGTGCGGCGCAGCCGCAGACGCTGGTCAGCATCTTCTGCATCCCGCCGACCTTCAACACGCTCGTCGACTCCGCGGCCGATCTGCCGGGGCCGGGCGCGGCTGTCTTGCAGGGCACGGTGCAGCTGCAGTAGCCGCGACCGCTCAGCGCCGCGCGGCGCGGACGACGGTGGCGCGGGCCCCGGTCAGCGCGTACCGTCGCTGCTTCTTCCGGAAGCGCACGAGCCGTCCGGCCTGCAGCCCGGGGACGGCGCGCAGGCTCGCGTTCAGATCGTGCACCAGCTTCGCGAGCCGCACGCTCCGCCGCTTCAACGCCGTCTTCCCGGAGCCGCTCGCGAAGCCGAGCCGGCGACAGAGCTCGCTCGACGTCGCCTTCGACGGCTCCTCGACGAGCATGCGAAGGAGCTCGAAGCGAGCCCGCGTGAGCTTCACCTCGGCGGCTCCGGGTAGCCGCAGGACGCCGCCCTGGCGCTGTGCGTCCGGTACGAGGACCATCTCGGCTTCGGCCTGGGGCTGTACGCCGAGGGCGCCGGGAGCCAGCGCGACCGCCTCGACGCGGAAGGCGAACTCTGCCGCGTTCAGCAGGTTCGCGAGGTGCTCCTCGCTGGGGACGTGGATCCGCACGCACAGCTCCGCGCTCTCTTCCGGGTGGAGCTCGGCGCGCCACGGCAGCAGTTCCCGAGCTTGCCGCACGAGCTCGCGCCGGCGCGCGTCGTCCGTGAGGATGAGGGCGAGGCCGAGCGTGCCGAGCGTGCTGAGGCCGGCGAGCGCGACCAGCCGCCGCTCCGTCTCGCCCGTTCGTTCGCGCCGGTAGAGCAAGAGCCCGTAGTCGAGGTCGGAGCGGCGGAGCTGCCCGGGCGCCGATTCCAGTTCGTGGCGACTGAAGAGACGCTGGTCGTACCGGACGGAATGGCCGACGGTGACATCGCCGGGATCGACGAAGCGCCCGCGCGCATACGACTCGAGGCGGTGTGCGGCCGTCCCCAGGCTGGATCCGCGGAACGGCTTCGGACGACCGATGAACAGAAGCTGCTCGTCCGGCTCGAGTGGTGGGGTAGCGGCGGGCTCGAAGGGGCGGACGAACTGGTACCGGACGTCGACGCCCTCGCGACGGAGTCGCTCGCGCACGACGGCATGCGCCAGCGCGTCGCGTACGAAGATGTCCGCGTCGTAGAGGGTGGCGACGACCCATCGCCGGCCGGGGGTGATCACGTCGCGCCAGAAGTTGTCGAGCCACCCGTAATCCTGGGTCCAGCTTCCCACCGCCGGAGCGGCGTGATTGCGACCTCCCGCCACCACGTAATCATTACGAGAAGTGCGCTGTACCGGCAATTCTGCAGGAAGACTGCGGAAATGCGGCGAAAGCGGCTCTCCACAGGCTGTGGATCTCACGGGAAGGATTACATATCACGCCTTCTGGTGAGTCGCCAGTTGTAAGAATTTTCTCTTGACGCGAAACACCCGACGGGTGTACGGCCGGCCGCGGTGCTGGCCGCACCCTGACGCGTTCACGGCCATCCAGGACGCGTCGCACGAGGCCAGGAGGACTTCCCATGCAGATTCGCACCCTGCTCGAGGAAAGAATCCGCGCGAGGGGACTCAGCAGAGCGAAGCTCTCGAAGCAGACACGGACCTCACGCGGCGTCATCGGCGACCTCTGCGGCGAGCGCTGGCAGCGCATCGGCCGCGATACGATCGCCCGCATCTAACGGCCCCGCACGCGGCGGCGTGGCCCTCTCGCGACAGACGACGAGCAGCTGGGACCTCCGCGCGCTCTTCACGCTCACACACCATCTGAACAAGGTCGATCCCGGCATCCGTTTCAAGTTCGTCGAGCATCCGCGCCAGGACCGCCCGCTCCGCGAGCAGGTGCAACGGCTGTTCAAGGAGGGGGATCACATCGTCATCGGATCGCCGAAGTCGAACCAGTTCTCGGAGGAGGTGGTGTGCCACGCCTACAACGTCGCCCCGTACTCGCCCGACCAGCTGTACGCGTTCGAGTTCGCGTTCCGGTGGGGCAGCCGCCAGGCCGTGTCGTCCTCCTTCGGTTCGCCGGCGGAGAACGGCGACGTCGGGATCGTGTCGGTCGCGACCGGGGAGCTCGTCGCGCGCCGCACGCTCGTGACCCAGGGGCAGGGCGAGGACTGCGCGCTGATCATCGTCGAGCGCGTGTTCCGGCCCGTCGCGCGGCGCGCACACGGGCGCAACGACGAGAACATCATCATCGTGATCCTCGGCTACTCGGGCATCGGCACCGTTGCCGGCGCGCACGTCGCGATCTCCAAGGAGTTCGCCCGCGCGCTCTACCCCGAGCGAACCGGCAAGCCGCTGATGAAGGTGGTGTCGGCCACCTACGCGCGCCCGCCCGGTCCGTCATCCGACGACAACCGCGAGGTGACGGAGGCCCGCCTGCTCGAAAATTGAGGCTCAGGGGGCATTCGGGCCGTGGCGATGTCCGCAAACCGCGTCACCTCTGTGCGACAATCGTGGCAGCGGCGTGCCGGAGCTGCACGCTGCAAGACGTCTCGCGCGGTGGTCAGGCGCGGCGAGCCCGCGCTAGGGACGCGTGTATGGACGCGCTAGGAACGCCGGCGGATCGGGAGCTCCGACACGCGGTCCGAACGGCCTCGCGCCTGGGCGAGCTCGTCGGGGCGGATGTCCACGGTGAGATCCGTCGCCGAGATCGCGAAGAATCCCTCCTTCAGATACGCGATGCTGAACTCGAGCGGCCCGAGGTGGCAGTGCGTGACGCTCTCGAAGCGCAGGAAACGGAGCGCCTTCCCGTGCTCGACGTCGACGCCGCCGGAGAGTTTCGCCCACGGCGCGTGGAAGGGCTCGGTCAGCGGCGAGATCCGGATCCGGTACTCGCTGTTCACCACTTCGATGCCGTGGAGCTTCATGTAGTCGCTGATCGACTCGACGGCACGGCCGCCGGTGTGGAGGTCGTCGTAGAAGAAGGACGGCAGGCGTGCCTCGGCGAAGTACGCGGTTTCGGCGAGCGCGGGGATCCACGGCGCGTCGTCGGGGGCGCCTTCGGTGCGCACCTTGCGAATGCGGTTCAGGATGATGAGGTCGTCGCTCGGCCCGAGCTCGAGATGCCGGGCCACCCGGTCGCGCCGCCCGGCGTAGACCCCGCTCAGGCGACACCGCTGGAGGCGGATCACGTCGCTCGCGATCTCGAGGTGGTACCGCTTGGCCACCTCGGTGTGCGAGATCATCTTGCTCTGCTTTCCCGGCAGGACCGCACGCGCCG
>VBKG01000331.1 GCA_005879585.1 Deltaproteobacteria bacterium
TCGGCATCACGCGGACGACGCGCGCCTGTCCGCCGAGGCCCGCCTCGAGCCGACGCAGCGGGAACCCGGCTGCGATCGAAATGAAGAGCTTCCGGGGATTCACCTCGGGCCGCACCTCATCCAGCAGCGCCGCCATGACCTGCGGCTTGACGGCCAGGATGACGGTGTGCGACCGGCGGACGAGCTCGCGGTTGTCGCGCGTCACCTCGATCTTGTGGGCGCGCTTCAGGCGTCGGAGCTGCGCGTCGACGGGGTCGCTCGCCCACATGTCGGCCGCGCCGTGCTGCCCCGCGTCGAGCATCCCGCGGATGAGGGCGGTCGCCATGTTGCCGGCGCCGACGAAGCCGATCTTCTTCATTAGCCCTCCCGCCATGGCCTCCGGCCGCGGGGTCCAAAGAGCGCGCGTCCAAGCCGGAGCATGGTCGCACCCTCCTCGACAGCCACCGCAAAATCATCACTCATTCCCATGGATAGGTGGGGTAGTTCAACCCCGAGGCGGGTTGCCGCGCGCTCTCGCACTTGCCTGAGCGTCTGAAAATGGGTCCGGGAAGCGCCGGCGGGCGGCACGGTCATCAGGCCCTCGAGGCGGAGCCCGGCCATGCGCAGGACCTCGCCAGCCAGCGTCTCGACGCCTTCCGGGGCGACGCCCCGCTTCTGCGTCTCGCCGGCGACGTTCACCTGGATGAGGACGGCAAGGCGGCGGCCCGACCGCGCGGCCTCCGCGTCCAGCGCCGCGGCAAGGGGTGCCGCGTCGACCGTGTGGATCCAGTCGAAGGTCGCGACGGCGGCGCGGACCTTGTTGCGCTGCAGGCCGCCGATCAGGTGCCAGACGGTGTCGCCGTCGGCCGCCGCGCGCTTCGCGCGTGCTTCCTGGACGTAGTTCTCCCCGATGTCCTCGATGCCGGCGTTCAGGGCGGCCTGGACGGCGGCCGGCGGGAACGTCTTCGTGACGGCAATGATACGGATGGCCGCCGCGTCCCGTCCGACCCGGCGGGCGGCCTCGAGCACCGCCGTCCGCACCGCGGCGGCGCGGCCGACGACGTCATGGGACAAGCAGACCGACCTCGGTGAGCGCCCGCTCGACCTCCAGGAGGGGGAGGCCGATCACGTTGCTGAACGATCCGTCGATGCGTGCGATCAGCGCCGACCCGCGTCCTTGCGCGGCGTACGCGCCCGCCTTGTCGAGGGGCTCGTCGGTCTCCACGTAAGCGGCGATCGCTGCGGCGGTCAGCGGGCGGAACTGCACGCGCGAAACGACACGTTCCGCGGCCCGGAGCGCTCCGCCGGGAGCCGCGAGGACGAACCCGGTGACCACTCGATGCACGCGCCCCGCGAGACGCGCCAGCATCGCCGCCGCGTCGGCGCGATCGACGGGCTTGCCGAGAATGTCGCCGTCGATCTCGACCACGGTGTCGGCCGCCAGCACCCACGCCGCCCGATGCCGCGCAGCGCCGGCGGAGGCCTTGGCGGACGCGAGCCGCCGCACGAGCTCCTCGGCGGACTCCGACGTCTGCGGCCGCTCGTCGACGTCCGCGGCGTCGACGACGAACGGCACACCGAGCCAGCCGAGCAGCTCGCGCCGGCGCGGCGACGCGGAGGCGAGCACGAGCGGCACGCGACGGATGGTCGCGACCCGCCGGTGCGCTGTCAAGTTGTCGGGGCCGGACCTGCGTGGTACCACGGCCGCGTGGGGCGCGGCGTCTGGGGTGTGGTGCTCGTCCTCGCCGCTTGCCTCGCCGGTCCGGCCCGTCTCGTCCCGGGCGCGCGCGAACGTACCCGCCCGGGCGGCGAGCCGCTCGTCGCGGGGCTCGCCGCGCTGTCCGACGGCGACGCCACCGAGGCGGCGCGCTGCTTCGCCGACGTCGCGGTCCGCTATCCGGCGCTGGCCGATTACGCACTCTACTTCGGCGCGCGCGCGGCGGCATCCGCCGGCCGTCGCGACGACGCGCGCGCGGAGCTGCGCCGGCTTCTCGCCGACTACCCCGACACCGTCTGGAAGAGCCAGGCGGCGTTCCGTGCGGGAGCGCTCGCGCGCGCGGCCGGCGATTTCGACGAGGCGCACGGCTGGCTCGAGACGGCGCGCGCCGGCCTGTCGGCAGGCAGCGACCGCGCGGCGTGGGCGACGATGGCGCTCGCCGAGATGGCCCATCGCGCCAACGACGACGTCGCCGCCCTCGACCTCGCTCGCGCCGTGCGCCACAGCCGGCCTCACACGCTCGCCGACCGGCGGGCGCGCCGGCTGACCGAGCGCATCCGTCGCGCCCGTCCGGACCTCTTCGAGGGCGGCGAGCCTGCGGCCGATGAGGCGGAGATGCGCTTCGCCGAGGGCGACGCCGCCGCCGCGAGCGCCGCGGTCGCCGCGGCGCTCGAGGCCGCCCCGAGCGGGAGCGTCCGCGCGCGGGCGCTGTGGATACGCGCGCAGCTCGAGCATGCCGCCGGGCACCACGGCGACGCCGAGGCGGCGTGCGTCGCCGTCGCCGACGAGGGGTCCGAGCCTCTGGCCCCGCGCGCCCTGGCGGCCGCCGCGCGATGGCGGTGGAACGCCGACGAGGACGAGCAGGCGCTCCGGCTGTTCCACGACACGGTCCGTCGCTTCCCGGGCAGCACCGTGGCGCCCGAGGCGCTCTACGCGACCGGGCGGATCCACCAGGAAGCGGGCCGCTACGCCGCGGCCCACGGCGCGTACGTCGAGGTCGCGACCCGCTACCCTCGCGCGCCGCTCGCGGCGGACGCCCGCTGGCGCGCCGGGTGGGTGCGCTATCTCGCCGGCGATTTCGCAGGCGCCGGCAATTGGTTCGGGCGGCTTGCCGAGCGGACCGGGCGCGGGCCTCGCGTCGCCGCCGAGTACTGGCACGCCCGCGCGCTCGAGCGCCTGGGGCGGTCGAGCGAAGCTCGTGCGCAGCTCGTGCACGTCGCCGACCACCACCCGACGTCGTA
The DNA here is from genome assembly GCA_005879585.1 of Deltaproteobacteria bacterium. Lineage (GTDB taxonomy): Bacteria > Desulfobacterota > Binatia > DP-6 > DP-6 > DP-3. Next base: position 2,938 of record VBKG01000331.1, read on the forward strand.
CTACGCGGCGCTCGCCGAGACGCATCTCGGCCGGCCGCCGGCGCCGCCGGTGACGCCCGCGATCGAACGGCCGGCGTTCCCGTCGGATCTCGCTGGCCCGCACGGGACCCGCGCCGCGCTGCTCTTCCAGCTCACCTTGATGCGGTTCGCGCGCCTCGAGCTCGAAGCGCTGCAGGCGGACGCCGCCGGTCCCGCCGAGCGTCATCGCCTGCTGCAGGCGTACGCCGCGGTCGGGGCTCCGGGGGCGGCACTCCGGCTCGCCGCCGACATGCGGCGGCGACGCTCGCCCGGCGCCCTCCGCCGCTACCTCTACCCGCTCGGCTACTGGAGCGACGTACGCACCCAGGCGGCCGCGCGCCGCCTCGAGCCGTTTCTGGTGGTCGCGCTCATCCGGCAGGAGAGTCTCTTCGACCCGGACGCCGTGTCGCCCGCCGATGCGCACGGGCTGATGCAGCTGATGCCGGCCACCGCGCGCCAGCTCGCGCGCGACGCACCCGATCGCCGGCGGCTGCACGACCCGGCGCTCAACGTCGCACTCGGCACGGCGCTCCTCCGGAAGCTGCTCGACCGGTACGACGGATCGGTGGTGAAGGCGCTGGCCGCGTACAATGCCGGCGAGGACGCGGTCGCCAAGTGGGAGCGCCGCTACGGTAGCCGGCCGGACGACGAGTTCGTGGAGCTGGTGAGCTTCCGTGAGACGCGGGACTACGTGAAGGCGGTGCTCAGGAACTATCGCATGTACACGCGGATCTATTCACCCGCTCCCGACGACCTGCCGTCCTAGGACGCCCGACCCGAGGCTTCGGGTCGTTCTCGGAAGAGATCGTACTTCCGGAAAGTTTCCCGCGCCGGCTTCGCCGGCCGCGGGACGCCGTTGGCATAGATCACCGCGCGACATTCTCGGGTCCGCCCGACCCGAGACATGGTCTCGGGTCGCTGCCTAGCTCTCCGCCGGCCGCAATCCCAGCGCCTCGGCCACGAGCGCCGGCAGGCCGCCGAACGCGCCGTTCGACATGATCGCGATGACGTCGCCGGAGCGCGCCGACTCGACGAGGTAATCGCGGATCGCCGGCACGCCAGGCATGAGGCGCGCCGCGACGCCGCGCTGCATGAGGTCCGCAACGATCTGCTCCGGGTCCAGTCGTTCCTCCGCGGGAATCGGGTCGCTCGTCTTGGAGAACGGCTCGGCGAGCACGACCTCGTCGGCAGCTGCCAGCGCGCGGCAGAACTCCTCCTGGAAGATCCGCCGGCGGCTCGTGTTCGAGCGCGGCTCGAAGACGGCCCGCAGCCGCCGCTCCGGGTAGCGAAGCCGGAGCGCCGCGAGGGTGCCGGCCACGGCGGTGGGATGGTGCGCGAAGTCGTCGATCACGACGACGCCGTGCGCCTCGCCGACGACCTCCTGCCGGCGGCGCACGCCGTGGAACTCGGCAAGGGCGGCCGCGCCCTCCGCCCACGGCACGCCGACCTGCGCGGCGAGCAGGAGAACGCCGAGCGCGTTGCGCGCGTTGATCGCGCCGGGCACGGGCAGCGCGACGTCGACGACAGCGCGTTCACCCTCACGTACCGTGAAGCGCGTCATGCCGTCGTCCCAAAGGTCGGCCACACGCCACGCGTTCGCCTCGCCGACACCGAAGCGCAGCACCCGCGCGCGGGTGTCGCGCACGACGTCGTGCACGTGGGGGAAGTCGCCGCAGGCGACCACCGGCGCACCCGCCGGCACGAGCGCCAGGAGCTTCCGGAAGGCACCCTTCACGTGCTCGACGTCGCGGTAGATGTCCGCGTGGTCGAACTCGATGGCGTTGAGGAGGACGAATTCCGGCCGGTAGTGCAGGAACTTCGCCTCCTTGTCGAAGTATGCCGAGTCGTACTCGTCGCCCTCGACCACGAACCACGGCCCGGTCCCGAGCGCGGCGCTCGCACCCAGGTCGCGCGGGAGACCGCCGACGAGATAGCCCGGATCGCGCCCCGTGCGGGTGAGCAGCCAGGCGAGCATGGCGGCCGACGTGGTCTTGCCGTGCGTGCCGGCAACCACGATGGGCGTCCGGCCGACGAGGAAGAGCTCCGCGAGCGCCTGCGGGAACGACATCACGCGCAGGCCGCGCGCCTCGGCCGCTTCCGCCTCCGGGTTCGTGCGGCGGACGGCGTTGCCGCAGACGACGAGGTCGACGCCGTCGAGGCGAGCGGGATCATACCCCGGCGCGACGGCGATCCCGAGGTCGGCGAGGATCGTGCTCGCGGGCGGGTACACGTGCTCGTCGGAGCCGGTCACGACGTGACCGGCGGCGCGCAGCAATGCGGCGAGCGCGCTCATGCCGACGCCGCAGGCGGCGATCAGGTGCACCTTCACGAGTCGAGCGCCTCCAGCGCGGCGTCGTGGACCTCGGGGCGCAGCGCCTTGATGGCGTCGTTGTCCCGGCGCGGGTGCACGCGGTTGGTGAGCAGGATCACGTGGGCGTCCCGCTCGAGGTCGATCCACAGCGACGTCCCGGTGAAGCCGAGGTGACCGACGGAGCGCGCGGAGATGCGCTGGCCGGCGCTCGACCCCTCCGGCGTCGGGGTGTCCCAGCCGAGCGCCCACGTCGATCCCGGAATCGCGGCCTGCCGCGTCCAGAACTCGCGGATGAGCCCCGGCGCGACGAAGTCGTCCTCGCCCCGCCAGCATGCCCGCAGCCGGCACACGAGCCCGTCGATGTCCGTGGCGCTGGCGAAGAGCCCCGCGTGGCCCGCGACGCCGCCCATGGCGTAGGCGTTGTCGTCGTGGACCTCGCCGCAGAGCACCTTCCGGCGCCAGGGGCAGCGCTCCGTCGCGGCGATCCGGTCAGCGAGCGGCGCGATCTGCCGCGCCCGCAGCGCGGTCAGGTCGATGAACCCCATCGCACGCAAGCCGAGCGGCCGGAAGACGCGGTCGCGGCAGAACCGATCGAGCGGCCCTCTCGTGAGCAGCTCGACGAGCTCGCCGAGCAGCATGAACCCGAGGTCGCTGTATACGCTCTGCGTCCCGGTCTCGTACTCCGCGCGTTCGCGATGGATCTGCTCGTAGACGAACTCCTTCGCGCCGTGGCTGGCGAGGAAGTTGAGACGACCCTCGTGATCGCACCGCGCGATCTCGCGGAAGTACGGCCGCCACGCGGGCAGCCCCGAGCAGTGCGCGAGCAGGTGGCGACACGTGACGTAAGTCTTCCCCTGGACACCGAAGTTCGGGAAGAAGCGGGTCGCGCGGTCGTCGAGCCGCACCTTCCGCTCCTGCACGAGAAGCATGAACGCCGTCGTCGTCGCGAGCGGCTTGGTGAGCGACGAGAGGTCGAACGTGGTATCGAGCTGCATCGGCTGGGGAGCCGGGTCGAGGGTGCGCGAGCCGAACGCCGCATGGTACGCGACCTTCCCCGCGCGCGACACGAGGATCACGGCCCCGGGAAAGGCACCCGTCTCGACGCCCTGCCGCAGCACCTCGTCGACCCGCGCGAAGTCCACGTCAGACGACGGCCGGCTCGAGCGCGACCAGGCGGCCGCGGTGGGTATCCAGCCTGACGCGCACTCCGAGCGGCAGCGCGTGGTTCTCGCGCATGCCCGGCGCCGGGTCGTGCCCTGCCGGAAGGCCGATGCCGACGGGGTACGGCGCATCGGCGAAGAATCCACGCACGACGTCGAGCGGGTGTACCCCGGCCACACCGCGGCAGGCCGCCATCGTGCCGAACACGAGCCCGGCGATCGCGTCGAGCTTGCCCGCCTGCCTGAGCTGCGTGAGCAAGCGGTCGAGGCGGTAGGGAAACTCGTGCACGTCCTCGAGGAAGAGAATCGCACCGGCGGTATCGGGCGCATGCGGCGTGCCGAGCGTCGCCGCCAGCACCGAGAGACAGCCGCCAACGAGCCGGCCCTCGGCGCATCCCACGCGCACCGTCTCCGGTACCTCGTCTTCCCACACGTACTCGGAATCGGACAGCACCGCCCAGAGCCGTTCGACAGAGCGCGCGGTGAGCCCGGTCGCGAGGTCGTCCGCGATCATTGGGCCGTGCACCGCCATCGCTCCCGCGCCGACGACGGCGTTCAAGAGCGCGGTTGCATCGCTGTAGCCGACGATCGCCTTCGGGTGCGCGACGAGAGAGGCGAAGTCGAGCAGCGGCAGCAACCGCTGGCTGCCATAGCCGCCGCGCGCGCAGAAGATCGCGTGAATGTCCGGGTCGTCCATCATGCGCTGGAGATCGGCCCGCCGGGCGTCGTCCGCGCCGGCGAGGTATGCATGTCGCGCGCCCACCGACGCGCCGGGCATCACCCGGAGCCCCCACCCCTCGAGGACGCGGATACCTGCTGCGAGCCGCGTCTCGTCGACCACCCCCGACGGAGCGATCACACCCACCGTATCGCCGGGCCGGAGCCTGCGAGGCTTCGCGATCGCCAGGGACTCCAATTGCTCGCGGATACCGGCTCCGCCCCTGCAAGTCAAACTTGCAAAAGCGCGGGGCGCCGCCTAAAGCATGGCGCCATGCGGCCATCGCCAGCGCAGCTGCAGCGGGTGGCCGAGCTGCTGACGAAACGGCTGGTCGCCGCCGACGTCCTCGCGCTCGACGTTCCGGAGGAGAAGGTGCACGCTTGCTTCGCGGCACTCCTCGCTCGTAACTTCGAGGAGGAGGCGGAGATCGAGCGCGAGGCCGCCGCCGAGGCCGAACGCGTGGTGCGCCGGGGCGCTCCGGGCATCCGGCGCGAGGATCTGGACCTTCGTCGCGTCGAGCAGCTCGTCAAGCAGCGGATCGCCGAGCGCCGAGGGTTCGTTCTCTGAACCTGTCGGAGGGCCGACTGTCCTTCCTCTCGCACGCCGTCCTGAAGGCCGTCGGCGCCGAACGGCTCGGCCGCGTGCGCAGCGAGCGCCTGTTCCTCGCCGAGGCGAAGCGCGTCCTCACCGAGGGCTTCTCGCTCGACGAGCGCCTCGACCAGCTGGCGCGGGGGCGGATGCCGAAGCGCGTCCTCCCCGGGAGCCGGGAGTGGGACGTGCTCTACCGCCGGTACTACGAGGAGGAGCGGCGAAAGCTCGGGCGGTGACCCGCCCACCTCCTTGACAGCGGGAGCGCCGTGGTTAGTGTTGGCGCCCGAATTCCCCCACCGTTTCGTCCACGAAAGGAGCCGTCGGCATGAAGATCAGGCCGCTTCAGGACCGGGTCATCGTCAAGCGCCTCGAGGAGGAGATCGAGAAGACCAAAGGGGGCATCATCATCCCCGACACCGCCAAGGAAAAACCCCAGCAAGGCAAGGTCATTGCCGCCGGCAAGGGAAAGGTCGGCGACAACGGCAAGGTCACCCCGCTCGACGTCAAGGTGGGCGACACCGTGCTGTTCGGCAAGTACTCCGGCTCCGAGATCAAGATCGACGGCGAAGAGCATCTGATCATGCGCGAGGAGGACATCCTCGGCGTGGTCGAGCGCTGAGGAGGAGAAATCGATGGCAGCGAAACTCGTGAAGTTCAGCCAGGACGCCCGCGACAAGATCCTACGCGGCGTGAACGTCCTGGCCGATGCGGTGACCGTCACGCTCGGGCCCCGCGGCCGCAACGTCGTCCTCGAGAAGTCGTTCGGCGCGCCGAACATCACCAAGGACGGGGTGACCGTGGCGAAGGAGATCGAGCTCGAGGACAAGTTCGAGAACATGGGCGCGCAGATGGTGAAGGAGGTGGCGTCGAAGACCTCCGACGTCGCCGGCGACGGTACCACCACCGCCACCGTGCTCGCGCGCGCCATCTTCACCGAAGGGCTCAAGATGGTGGCCGCCGGCCACGACCCGATGACGCTCAAGCGTGGCATCGACAAGGCCGTCGCCGCCATCGTCGGCGAGCTGAAGTCCCTCTCCAAGCCCACCAAGGAGCAGAAGGAGATCGCGCAGGTCGGCACCATCTCCGCCAACAACGACTCCACGATCGGTGAGATCATCGCCGAGGCGATGAGCAAGGTCGGCAAGGAGGGCGTCATCACCGTCGAGGAGGCGAAGGGGCTCGAGACGCAGCTCGAAGTGGTGGAGGGCATGCAGTTCGACCGCGGCTACCTCTCCCCGTACTTCGTGACCGATCCCGACCGCATGGAGTGCGTGTACGAGGACGTCTACATCCTGATCCACGAGAAGAAGATCTCGTCGATGAAGGACCTGCTGCCGCTGCTCGAGCAGGTGGCGCGCTCCAGCAAGCCCCTGCTCCTCATCGCCGAGGATCTCGAGGGCGAGGCGCTCGCGACGCTCGTCGTGAACAAGATCCGCGGCACGCTCCAGTGCGTCGGCGTCAAGGCGCCCGGCTTCGGCGACCGCCGCAAGGCCATGCTGGAGGACATCGCTACCCTCACCGGCGGACGCGTCATCGCCGAGGAGCTCGGCATGAAGCTCGAGAACGTCGCGCTGCAGGACCTCGGACGCTGCAAGCGCATCGTCGTCGACAAGGACAACACCACGCTCGTCGACGGTGCCGGCAAGAAGGCCGACATCGAGGGCCGCATCAAGCAGATTCGGGCGCAGATCGAGGAGACCACGTCGGACTACGACCGCGAGAAGCTGCAGGAGCGGCTTGCGAAGCTCGTGGGAGGCGTGGCGGTGGTGCGCGTCGGGGCCGCCACCGAGGTGGAGATGAAGGAGAAGAAGGCGCGCGTCGAGGATGCGCTGCATGCCACACGTGCGGCCGTCGAGGAGGGCATCGTGCCCGGCGGCGGGGTTGCGCTGATCCGCGCGACGTCCGCGCTCGAGAAGCTCTCCGTGACCGAGGACGAGCGGTTCGGCGTCAACATCGTGCGCCGCGCCCTCGAGGAGCCGCTGCGCTGGATCGCCAACAACGCGGGCGCGGAAGGCTCGATCGTGCTCGACAAGGTGAAGAACGGGAAGGCCGCTTTCGGCTTCGACGCCGCGAAGGAAGAGTACGGGGACCTGATAAAGGCCGGGATCATCGACCCGACCAAGGTGGTGCGCACGGCGCTCTTGAACGCGGCGTCGGTCGCGGGGCTGCTGCTCACCACCGAGGCGATGATCGCGGAGAAGCCCGAAGAGAAATCAGCCACCCCGGCCATGCCCCCGGGCGGCATGGGCGGCATGATGTAGGTGTCCGCAACTGAATTCGTTGCCGACCGGTCCCGGGGCCATCGCGCCCCGGGACTCGTTTTTTTGCCGCCGCGGTTTCTTGACAGGTTGGTCGCCCTCCAGTAACAGTCATCCTTTCCTGAAGGCCCGTTCCCCCTGATGTTCGAGTCCCTCGGCGAGAAGTTCGACTCGCTCCTCCGCAAGCTGCAGGGCCAGGGGAGGATCACGGAGCGCAACATCGAGGAAGCGCTCCGTGACGTGCGCCTGGCGCTGCTCGAAGCGGACGTGAACGTCGCGGTCGTGCGCGAGTTCGTCGACGCCGTGAAGCGGGACGCGCTCGGCGAGGAGGTGCTGCGGAGCCTCACGCCGGAGCAGCACTTCATCAAGCTCGTGCACCGCGAGCTCGTCCGGGCGCTCGGCGGCGCCCCGGCGACGCTCGAGCTCGGCGGCTCGCCGCCCACCGTCGTCATGCTGGTCGGTCTCAACGGCTCGGGGAAGACCACCACCACCGCCAAGCTCGGTCGTTACCTGCGCGACGAGCGCGGCCGCACCCCCTACCTCGCCTCGGTCGACGTCTACCGCCCCGCGGCCATGGAGCAGCTCGAGACGCTCGCGCGCCAGCTCGGCGTCCCCGTCCACCCCGGGAGTGACGGCGAGCCGACCGCCCGCGCGCGCGACGCCGTCGCCGCGGCGCGCGCCGCCGGCGCCGACACCGTGCTGCTCGACACGGCCGGCCGACAGACGGTCGACGACGAGCTCATGCGCGAGCTCGAGGCGCTCGTCACCGCTGTCCGGCCGAGCCAGGTGCTGCTCGTCGCCGACGCCATGACCGGGCAGGACGCCGTCGCCACCGCGCAGGGTTTCGCGGGGCGGCTGCCGGTGACCGGCGTCGTCCTCACGAAGATCGAGGGAGATGCCCGCGGCGGCGCGGCGCTCTCGCTCCGCACCGTGACCGGCAAGCCGATCGTGTTCGTCGGCACCGGCGAGAAGCTCGACGCGCTCGAGGCGTTCCATCCCGACCGCATCGCCTCGCGCATCCTCGGCATGGGCGACGTGCTGTCGCTCATCGAGCGCGCGGAGAAGGCATACGACCGCGCGGCGGCCGAGGACGTCGCCAAGAAGCTCCGGCGCAACGAGTTCACGCTCGAGGACTTCCGCGACCAGCTGCGGACCGTCAAGAAGATGGGCTCGGTCGCCGACCTGATCGGCATGATCCCGGGCGTCAAGAAGCTGCTCAAGGGCGCGGACCTGAGCGGCGCGGAGGCGGAGCTCAAGCGCGTCGAGGCGATCATCGACTCGATGACGCGCCAGGAGCGGCGCAACGCGCACATCCTGAACGCGAGCCGGCGCAAACGCATCGCCAGCGGCAGCGGCACGTCCGTGGCCGAGGTGAACCGGCTGATCAAGCAGTTCACGCAGACGAAGAAGGTGCTGAAGAAGCTCGGCTCGGGGCCCATGATGCAGGGCTTCCCTGGCTTACCAGACAGAAGGAGGAGCCCATGGCAGTGAGGATCCGTCTGGCCCGGCACGGCAGCAAGAAGAAGCCGGTGTACCGCATCGTCGTCGCGGACTCGGAATCGCCGCGCGACGGCCGTTACATCGCGCAGCTCGGTTTGTACGACCCCACCCGCGAGCCCGCACTCGTCCGGTTCCAGGCCGACGCGCTCGCCGCCTGGTTGAAGAAGGGTGCGCGGCCGACGCAGACGGTCGCCCAGCTGATCCGCAGAGCGGGCAACACGGCCGACGTGTCGGCGTGAGGCACTCGGGGAGCAGCCATATCCATGAAGGAGCTGGTTGTATTCTTGGCGAAGCAGCTCGTCAGCCAGCCTGACGCGGTCGAGGTGAGGGAGACGCAGGGCGAGACTGCGTCGGTCCTCGAGCTGAAGGTCGCCAAGGAGGATCTCGGCCGGGTGATCGGCAAGCAGGGTCGAACCGCCAAGGCGATCCGCACCATCCTGAATGCCGCGGCGTCCCGCACGAACCGCAAGGTCATCCTCGAGATCCTCGAAGAGGACTGAGAGAGCCTCGGACACCGAGCCCGAGGTGGGCTGGCTCGCGGTCGGCGAGGTGGTCGGCGCGCACGGGCTCGGCGGTCTCCTCCGCGTACGACCCTACCAGCCGCCGGCACCGAGCCTGGTCCCCGAGCGCGCCGTCCGTCTCGAGCACGGGGGCGCCAGCCGGGAGGTCCGCCTCGCCTCGGCGGCCCCGCACGGCCGGGGGCTGCTGCTGGTCGGGATCGCGGGCGTCGCGGACCGCACGGCGGCCGAAGCGCTCGTCGGCAGCCGCGTGCTGGTCCGCATGGCCGACCTGCCGCCTGCCGCGGACGACGAGTTCTACTACTATGAGGTGGTGGGCTTCGGGGTCGACACGGTCCAGGGCGAGCGCGTCGGGACGATCGCGGCGACGTTCGCGACCGGAACCAACGACGTGTGGGTCGTGCAGGCCGCCGAGCGCGAGCACCTGATCCCGGTCGTCGCCGAGATCGTGCGCGCTATCGATCGCGCGGGCCGCCGCGTCGTCATCGACCCCTCGCCCGGGCTGCTCGACTGACGCATGCGCGTCCATGTGCTCACGCTCTTTCCCGAGATGTTCGGCTCGCCGCTGGCGGCCGGCGTCCTCCGTCGCGCGCGCGAGCGCGGCGTCCTCGAGATCTCGCTCCACCAGCTGCGCGACTACGCCGGCGGACGTCACCTGCAGGTCGACGACACCCCGTATGGCGGCGGCCAGGGCATGGTCATGAAACCCGAGCCCGTCGTCGCCGCGATCGAGCACATCACCGCCACCGACTCCCCCCGCCGCATCCTTCTCAGCCCACAGGGCGCCGTGCTGAGCCACGCACGCGCGCGAGCGCTCGCGTGCGAGCGCTCGCTGTTATTGATCTGCGCCCGCTACGAGGGCCTCGACGAACGCGTCAAAGCCCACGTCGACGAGGAGCTCTCGATCGGCGACTACGTGCTCAGCGGCGGCGAGCTCCCCGCCCTCGTCGTCCTCGACGCCGTCGCCCGCCTCCTCCCCGGTGTCCTCGGCAACGAGGCCTCACCGGCCGACGACTCCTTCGCCACGGGCCTCCTCGAACACCCCCAGTACACCCGTCCCGAAGACTTCCGCGGCACCCGCGTCCCGGAGATCCTCCTCTCCGGCGACCACCCCACCATCGCCCGCTGGCGCCGCGAACAATCCCTCCGCCTGACGCTCGAACGCCGTCCCGACCTCCTCACCACCGCCCCACTGGACGCGACGGATCGCGCCTTCTTGAGAAAGCTAGGTTGGCGAGACAAGGAAGACAGCTAGCGATGCCGCGCCCCGCGGCGAGCGGGCGGCGGCGGGGGCGCCGGCGAGGCGACCTCCGCAGCTCCCGCGCGAGCCTGCAGCTGCGGGGGGACGCGTCTATTACGAGTCGCGCGTGGAGCGAGGACCGGGAGCCGAGCCGGCGCCCCCGCCGGCGCCGGCTCGCCGCGCGACTACACCGCTAACGCGATGGCCGACCTCTACCTGGCCCTCCTCCACCACCCCGTCTACGACAAGAACGGCGCGATCGTGACGACCGCCGTGACGAACATGGACGTCCACGACATCGGCCGCCTCGCCCGCACCTTCGACGTACGCGCCTTCTACGTCGCCACTCCCGTGCCGACGCTCCACCGGCTGGTCGAGCGCATCATCCGCCACTGGGAGACCGGCGCCGGCGCCGTCTACAACGAGACGCGGAAGGAGGCGCTGGCGCTCGTCCGGCTCGCACACGACCTCGACGCGGCCATCGCCGACATCGAGCGGGAGACCGGCCGCCTGCCGAAGCTCGTCGCGACCAGCGCCCGCGAGGGTGCGGGGCGGCTGTCCTGCGCGGCGCTCCGCCGCCGGCTCGGCGCCGACGGTCCGCCCGAGCTCCTCGTGTTCGGCACGGGCTGGGGTCTCACGACCGAGGTGCTCGCGCGCGTCGACGACGTGCTCGAACCGATCCGCGGCACGAGCGGCTACAACCATCTCTCCGTGCGTAGTGCCGCGGCCATCATCCTTGACCGGCTACGCCACGACCGCTAAGAGGGTGCGTTCCATGAATCCGATCGACCGGATCGAGGCGGAGCAGCTCCGCAAGGACGTCCCGCCTTTCAAGCCGGGCGACACCGTGCGCGTCCACGTCCGCGTGGTCGAAGGCGACAAGGAGCGCATCCAGGTGTTCGAGGGTACGGTCATCCGCCGCAGCGGCGGCAGCAGCCGCGAGATGTTCACGGTGCGGAAGACGTCGTACGGGGTCGGGGTCGAGCGAACGTTCCCCGTCCATTCGCCACGGGTCGACCGCGTCGAGGTGGTCGCCCGCGGGGCGGTGCGCCGGGCGAAGCTGTACTACCTGCGCGAGCGCACGGGCCGCGCGGCCCGCGTCACCGAAGAAGCCAGCAAGGGCTGACGCGCCTCAGCGAACGGTCGGGGGGGCATCGGGCCGCTGACCCATCCGCGAGTTCCCGTCGAACGTGGCGCCCTCCTGAACGATCAGGCATTTCGTCTCGACGTCGCCGAAGAGCCGCCCGCCCGTGCAGATCTCGACGCGAGCCGCCTGCCGGACCTCGCCCCGGACCTCGCCGAGCACGATCAGCCTCTCGGCCTGGACGCTCGCGTGCACGATGGCCTGAGGGCCGACAACGAGCAGGTCGGTGGCGCGGACCTCGCCCTTCAGCTTGCCCTCGATCCGCGTCGGGACCGTGAAGGAGAGCTTCCCCGTCACCTCGGCGTCGGGCCCGAGCGACACCCGGACCTCCTGCCACGCGTTTCCGTTCACCGACTTCGCGTCTGCCATCCGTCAAACCTCCTAGCCGTCGGCCGCCGACACGCGCTCCGCGGGAAAAACGTGGCAGGCGACCGCGTGCCCGCCGCGCCCCGTCTCGAGAGGCGGAATGTCACGCCGGCACACGTCGAGCGCGTGACCACAGCGCGGGTGGAATGCACACCCGGGCGGGGGTCGAACGGGACTCGGCAGGTCACCTCCCAACACCATCCGTTGCTTCCTCCGTCGCGGATCGGGAACGGGCACCGCGGATAGAAGGGTGCGAGTATAGGGATGTCGGGGGTTCCTGTAAATCTCCTCGCGCGGGCCACATTCGACGATCCGGCCGAGGTACATGATCGCCACCCGGTCGCTCATGTGCTCGACCACCCGGAGATCGTGGGCGATGAACAGCAACGTGAGCCCGAGCTGCCGCTGCAGGTCGTGCAGCAGGTTCAGTATCTGGGCCTGGATGGAGACGTCGAGCGCCGACACCGCCTCGTCCGCGACGATGAAGCGCGGGCGGACCGCGAGCGCGCGCGCGATCCCGATGCGCTGGCGCTGGCCGCCGCTGAACTCGTGTGGATAGCGGTCCGCCGCGTCGGGCGGCAGGCCGACGAGGGCGAGAAGCTCGTCGACGCGCGCGCGGCGCTCGCGGCGGGTGCCGAGACGGTGGATCGCGAGTCCCTCGCCGACGATGCTCGCGACCCGCATGCGCGGATTCAGTGACCCGTAAGGGTCCTGGAACACGATCTGCATCTCGCGCCGCATCGCGCGCAGCTCCCGTGCCGAAAGCGCCAGCAGCGAGCGTCCGTCGAACAGCACCTCACCAGCGGTGGGCTCGAGGAGCCGGAGTATGAGCCGGCCGAGCGTCGATTTGCCGCAACCGGACTCGCCGACGAGGCCGAGGGTCTCTCCCTGATGGATGGTGAGCGATACGCCGTCGACGGCATGCACCCAGGCGCGGGCGCGGCCGAAGAGCCCGCCGCCGACCGGGAAGCGCTTGTGGACGTCGCGGACCTCGACCAGAGGAGCGAGGCTCGTCATACCCGGATGCACGCCGCGGTGTGGCGTGCGGCCTTCTCCTCGAGCGCCGGATCCTCCTCGGCACAGCGGCTGATGGCCTTCGGGCACCGGTCGCGGAAATGGCAGCCGCTCGGCAGGCGGAGCAGGTCCGGGACCTGGCCCGGAATCGTCTCCAGCCGGTCGCGCCGTTCGCTTCCGACGCCCGGCATCGAGCGCAGCAGCGCCTGGGTGTACGGGTGCAGCGGCCGCTCGAAGATCTCGAGCACCGAGGCATGCTCGACGATCCGGCCGGCGTACATGATCGCCACCTCGTCGGCCTGCTCGGCCACGACGCCGAGATCGTGCGTGATCAGCAGCAGCGCCATGCCGTGGCGCTCACGCAGCGTGCGCAGGAGGTCGAGGATTTCCGCCTGGATGGTGACGTCGAGCGCGGTCGTCGGCTCGTCGGCGATCAGCACGTGCGGCTCGCACGAGATGGCGATCGCGATCATCACGCGCTGGCACATGCCGCCCGAGAGTCGGTGCGGGTACTCGCGCGCGCGACGCACAGGATCCGGCATTCCCACCTCGTCGAGGAGCTCGACGGCGCGTGCCCAGGCGGCGCGCCGGCTCACCCGCCGATGCAGGCGGATGGCCTCGGCGATCTGGCTGCCGACGGTGAACACCGGGTTCAGCGAGGTCATGGGCTCCTGGAAGATCATCGCCATGCCCTCGCCGCGGACCGCACGCATCTCGCGTTCCGGAAGCGCGAGGAGATCGCGTCCCTCGAGCCACACCTGTCCGCCGACGATCCGTCCCGGGCGCGGGACGAGGCGCATGAGCGACAGCGCGGTCATCGTCTTGCCGCAACCCGATTCGCCGACCAGCCCGAGCACCCGGCCACGATCGAGCGCGAACGATACACCGTCGACCGCGCGGACGACGCCCGACTCGAGCTCGAAGAAGGTGCGGAGGTCGCGGACCTCGAGCAGCGACGACGCCGGAGCCGGTGCGATGGGGACGGCTGTCACGGGCGGGGACCCGCAGTGTCGAGCGGCACGACGTGGCTCGCCGGCGGCGGCGCGAAGAGCGCCGCGTCGACGGCGGCGTTCGGTTCGGCGGCATCGTAGACGACGCTCGCGCGTGCACTCTTCTCCGCGGAGGCGAGCTCGAGGGCGTGCGGGAAGCCGTCGCGGAAGTCCGCGAACGTGACGTGCAGCGCCGCGCCATCGCGGTGGGTCTCGTCCGCCGCGATCAGGCGGAGAGGGTCGCCCGCGAACCGCAGCCGCTGCGCGCCGTCGGCGAGCGGCACGACGAGCTCGTACTCGCCACGCGACGTGGCGCGCAGGGTGGACGGTCCGGCCGGGGTCCGCCGTGGCGCCGTGCCGAGGAGCACGTCGACGACGTCCGCGACGGTCGCCGGGGTGCCGAGGAAACGAGCAAGGTTCGCGGGCGTCGCGGCGCCCTCGTAGCGCGTCCCCTGCCCCGCCGGATACGCCCACAAAAGCCCGCCGTCGGTGCCGACGGCCAGCGCGAGGCCGAAGGGCGAGAGCACGTCGATGCGGACGCTTGACGGCCGGCGCACGAGGAGCACCTCGCGCACCCACATCCCGGCGAGCCCGGCCCGCAGACGAACGCGCGCCCGGAGCGACTGCACGGCCGCACGCCGCGCGGCGAGCTCCTCGAGGAGGCCGGTCGCCGTGGCGGGCGGGAGAGGGTGAGACCGCCGCATGCCCGGCAGGCAGCCCGCCACGGTCAGCAGGAGCCCGGCGAGGACGGCCCGAGCCCAGGAGGGGGCCCACCGCGGGTGGCGAGCCCCGGGCGCGGGCTCAGAGCGGCGCGCCCTCCGCGCGGACACTGCCCTCCAGGACGTGGATCTTGCTCTTCAGGCGGCCGACCTGGCCAGTCTCTTTCGAGCGCGACAGCGCATCGCGGTAGATACGCAAGGCGTCCGTCGGATGGCCCGCGCGGCTGTAGGCGTCGCCCAGGTGCTCGGCCACGGTCGGGTCGTCGCCCGCGAGCTCGACGGCGCGCTCGAGATGCTCCACCGCCCGCCGATAGTCGCCGCGCTGGTAGTACACCCAGCCGAGGCTGTCGACGTAGAAGCCGTCGTCCGGCTCGATCTCGAGCGCGCGGCGGATCAGCTTCTCCGCCTCGTCGAGGCGGACGCCCATCTCGGCGTACGTGTACCCGAGGTAATTCAGCGCCGCCGCGTTCTTCGGGTTGAGCTCGACGGCCCGCCGCATCTGCTCGAGCGTGCGCTCCTTCTCGTTGGCCTCGTCGTAGGCGGCGCCGAGCGTGAAGTGATAGCGGTCGTTGTCGGGGAAACGCGCCACCATGCGCTCGAGCAGCTCGATCGCGTTCTTGAAATCCTTCTGCTCCCGGTAGAGCGAGGCGAGGTAGCCCATCAGCTCCGGGTCGTCGGGCTTCACGCCGAGCGCCGCCCGGATCTCGCGCACCGCCTCGGGGAGGTCGTCCTTCTGGAGGAGGTAGGCACGACGGATGCGCGCGTCGACGTAGTAGTCCGAATCGGGAGGAATCTTGCCGAACTCCTCGAGCGCCCGCGCCGTCTCGTGACGCTCGGCGTAGACGGCGCCGAGGTAGTAGCGGACCACCCAGCTCTTCGGCGCCGCGGCGAGCACCAGGTTGAACTCGGTGGCGGCGCGGTCGAGGTCGCCCTTCTCGAAGAAGATGAGGCCCATCTTGATGCGCGCCTCGCGCGGGTCGTCGGCCGTCTGCTCGAGCGCCTGGAACTGGCTGAGCGCCTCGTCGAACTTCTTCTGCCCCGCGTAGATGCCGGCGAGCCGGCGCCGTACCGGGACGCTCTGCGGATTGAGCGCGAGGATGCGCTGGTAGAGCTCGATCGCCTTGTCGGTACGGCCCTGGAGCTCGTAGGTGACGGCGAGGTCGGTGAGGACGAGCTCCGACTGCGGGCCGAGCTTCAGGGCGTCGAGGTAGGCATGCTCCGCCTTGTCGAGCTGGTGCGCCGCCGCGTAGATCCGGCCGAGGTAATAGTGTGCGAGCACCGACGACGGGTTCCTCGCGAGGAGCTTCCGCAGCGTCGCGACGGCACGCTCGGTCTCGCCCCGCTTGCCGAGGAGGGCGGCGAGATAGAGGTACGCCTCCTGGTTGGTGGGATCGATCGCGAGGAGCCGTTCGTAGGTGCCGGCCGCCTCCTCGTCGCGGCTGAGCGACGAGAGCACGCCGGCCAGGAGCTCGAGGCCCTCGGCGTTCTCCGGCTCCTTCGCGACCGCCGCCGTGCCCTGCTCGAGCGCCCGGTCGAGGTGCCCCGTCCGGACGTAGAGCGTCGCGAGACGCCGGCGGAGGAGCGCGGTGTCGGGGTCCGCCACGACGGCGCGCTCGAACTCGCGGACCGCCGCATCGACGTCACCGCGCGAGATCGCAACCTCGCCGCGAAGGAAGTGGCCGAGGGCGCCGGCTTCCGGCGGCAGGTCGACGGCCGGCTCGGACCGGTCGCCGCCCAGCATCCCCGGCCATGGATGCCTGAGGCTCGCGCAACCCGTCGCCAGCGGAATGACGAGCGCCAGCGTGACGGCGAAGCGAGTCCCGGCCATCGAAGTTGTGGCACTACCATGGCCGACGCGCTCCGGCAATTCAAACGGAAAGCGGGCTACCGCTTCCGTCGCGAATGGACGCTCGTCGCGCACCATGCGCCACGCCGGCCGTGCGCGCACACCGGCGCGAGATACATCTCGGGTCGGGACCGGACGCGAGAGTGGAACGCTCGGTGACCCGCGCGCGCCGCATGTCGCGGCCGGCCAAAGCCGGCGCGACAGACAAAGGTACGCCCGCCCCGCCGACGCCTCTGTGGCGATACCTGTCCAGCACGCCGAAGGCTGGCGGCTTCACCGCTGCGGCGGCATCCGCCGATCGAGCGATGCGCGCCGGGCGCGTACCCCGCATGCCGCGCTGGCTTCGCCAGCCGCGGCACGGCAGTCGCGCGTGGTACTGTCCCTTCACGCTCGCGTCTGGCTCCGACCCGAGACATGAGTCTCGGGTCGCGCTCCCGCGCGGAGCCGTCGCGCGCGGCCTCCTCGACCAGGCGACGACTGCTGGGCTCCGATCCAGACGACACCGCCGCGGAAGTGTTCCCTCTTCCAGATCGGGACGGTCTCCTTCAGCCGGTCGATCAGCCAGTGACACGCGGCGAAGGCTTCGGCCCGGTGCGCCGCCGACACCGCGATCGCGACGCTCGCCTCACCCACCGGCACGACGCCCACCCGGTGGGCCATGGCGACCCTGCGGAGCGGCCACCGGCGGCGGGCCTCCGCCGCGAGCGTCCGCATCTCGCGCACGGCCATCGCGGCGAAGGCCTCGTACTCGAGCCGCACGACGCGGCGCCCGTCGTTCTGATTGCGGGTGGTCCCGAGGAAGGTGACGACGGCGCCCGCGCGTGGATCACCCACGGCCCGGACGAGCCGCCCGAGATCGAGCGGCACGTCGGTCAGGTCGAACATGCGGCCGCGGCTCAGAAGACCAGCTTCGCGGCGTGCGGTTCGAGCTTCGAGGCGCACGAGGTGCCGCAGCGCTGACAGACGTACTCGTGCTTCTCTCCCTCGGGCAGCACGAGGAGGAGGCGCTTCCGGACCGGCATCGCCTGGCGGCAGCGCGGGCAGTGGAGCAGGCTCGCCTCGAGCGATCCGTAGCCCTCGGGCTCGCGGCGACGGCGCGGCGGACCACCGAGCATCGGGGCGAAATCTAGCGTGGGCCGTTGGCGCGGGCAACGCCGGCCGCAGCGCCGGTTGCGCGGGCCGGCGGGCGCCCGGTAGATCCGGTGCGTGCCGAGCGTCTACATCGAGACCTACGGCTGCCAGATGAACGTCGCCGACACGGAGCTCGTGCTCGGCCATCTCGCGGTACACGGCTACCGTCGTACCGCGGGCCCGGAGACGGCGGACGTGATCCTGCTGAACACGTGCGCCATCCGCGAGCACGCCGAGGAGCGCGTCCTCGGCCGCCTCGGCGAGCTCGCGCGCTACAAGCGACGCCGGCCGGACGTCCGTCTCGGGGTGACCGGCTGCATGGCCCAGCATCTGCGACAGCGTCTGCGCGAGCGTGCGCCGTACGTCGACGTGCTGGTGGGCCCTGACGGCTACCGCCGCCTTCCGGAGCTGCTCGCCGCCGGCGGCGCCGATCCCCACGTCGGCCTGCGTCTCGACCCCGAGGAGACCTACGCCGATCTCCCCGTCGCGCGCGAGGGAGGCGTGCGCGCCTGGGTCACCGTGATGCGCGGCTGCGACCGGTTCTGCACGTTCTGCATCGTGCCGTACGTGCGCGGCCGCGAACGGAGCCTGCCCGGGCCGGTGCTGGTCGAGCAGGTGCGCGCGCTCGCCGCGGCCGGCGTCCGCGAGGTCGTGTTCCTCGGGCAGACGGTCAACGCCTACCACGACGGCGCGTGGGACTTCGCCGAGCTCGTCCGCCGGAGTGCCGCGGTGCCGGGCCTGCGCCGCATCCGCTTCACGTCGCCCCACCCCGCAGAGATGAGCGAGCGCCTGATCGACGCCATGGCGGAGTGCCCCGCCGTCGCGCCGCAGCTACACCTGCCGGTACAATCGGGCTCCGACCGGGTGCTCGCCCGCATGCAGCGTGACTACCGCGCCGCCGAGTACGAAGCCCTCGTCGCCCGTCTTCGCGCGCGCGTGCCGGGGATCGCGCTCTCGACCGACGTCATCGTCGGCTTTCCCGGGGAGGACGAGGCGGACTTCGCCGCTACCGAGGCGCTCATGCGCCGCGTGCAGTACGACTCGGCCTTCCTCTTCAAGTACTCGCCGCGCGCGGGCACCCGCGCCTTCGGCTGGGGCGATCCCGTGCCCGACGAGGAGAAGTCGCGCCGTCTGCGGCACCTCGTCGACCTGCAGGAGGGGATCTCCGCCGAGATCAACCGCGGCCTCGTCGGCGCCCGGGTCGAGGTGCTGGTCGAGGGGCCGGCGCGCCGCCCCGAGGGCTGGATGGCGGGCAAGAGCCGGGAGATGAAGACGACGGTCTTCCCCGGACCCGCCACACCCGGCGACGTGGTGCACGTGCGCGTCGAATCAGCCACGTCGCACACACTCTCCGGCACGGTCGCCGCGGTTGGCTGAGCGCGCCACCCTGCTCGTCCTGGCGGCGGTGCTCGGGCTTCCCGCGCCGCCCGACGGCCTCCGGCGCGCCGTCGTGGTGCACGTCGTCGACGGCGATACGGTCGACGTCCGGCTCGGGGCGCGCCGCGAGCGGGTGCGGCTGATCGGCGTCGACGCGCCGGAGGCACACGACTCCGAGAAGCTCGAGCGTGACGCGCGCCGGACCCACCGCTCGAAGGCCGCCATCGAGGCGATGGGACGCCGCGCGTCGGAGTTCACCGCACGGCGACTGCAGAACGAGGCCGTCGGCCTCGAGCTGGACGTCGAGCGCCGGGATCGTTACGGGCGGCTCCTCGCCTACCTGTGGCTGCCCGACGGTACGCTCTTCAACGCCGACATCCTGCGCGCCGGCTACGCCCATGTGCTGACCATCCCGCCGAACGTCCGGTACGCATCCCACTTCCGCGCGATCGAGCGAGAGGCACGACTCGCGGGCCGCGGTCTCTGGGGCTACCGCCCCTCGATCCGGCGCAGCGCTTCGCGCGCCGCCGCGTAGCCTTCGCGCAGCGCGAGCGCCTGGCGGTATTCCGCCGCCGCCTCGTCCAGCCGGTCCGGGTGGAAACGCTCGAGGAGCTGGCCGACACGGTAGTGGTGCATCGCGGGATCCTTCTCGGCGTCGGCGGCGAGCCGGAACTCCGCCTCGGCCTCGACGGCGCGTCCCATGCGCGCGTAGGTCCGCCCGAGATTCGCGTGTCCGGCGGTCACGAGCCCGGCGTCGATGGCGCGGCGATAGGCCAGAGTCGCGTCCTCGAGCCGGCCGACGGTGGAATAGGCCGATCCGCAGCTGTTCTGCAGCTGCGCGCTCCGCGGGTGCGCGCTGCCCTCGCGATCGCAGATGCCGGTGATCTCGGCATTGCTCCCCTGGTCGAGCAGCACGCCCACGTACATCCGCCACGCGTCCCCGTTGCCCGGACCGCCCCGGACCTCGGCCTCGGCGAGCGCGAGGCTCGACCGCCACTGCGCATTGCGGGTCCACGTGAGCGGCGTGAGCACCGCGGTCAGCGCGACGGCGAGCCCCACCGCGAGCCCGGCGCCGCGGCGGCGCGCGAGGGCCGCGAGGCCGAACGCCACCGGCACCACGAGACCGGCCGACGGGAGGTATACGATGCGCTCGGCGAGCGGCACGACCGCGAGCCCGGGGTGGAAGAGCACGTGCCCGCCGACGGCGATCTCGACGCCGGGATCGGTCAAGAGCCGCGTCGACGGCACGAGCGCCAGGTAGAAGAAGCCGATGCCAAGTGCGACCGCCGGCGCGCGGCGGCCCGCGACGACCGCGAGTCCCACGAGGCCGACGAGCAGCAGCACCGCGAGCGCCACGCCGCCGCCGGCGTAGTCCTCGTACGACACCCGCAGGGGATGCGGCCAGATGACCATGCGGACGTACTCCGCCAGGCTGGCGACCGTGAACGCGGCGCGGCCCGCGACGCCGGCGGGCGCCGCATTCTCGCCGAGCGGCGGCAGGCTCGAGAGCGGCGCCGCCGCGAGCGCCGCCTGGCGCAGCGGCAGGTAGATCAGAAACGGGGGCAGCAGCAGGAGGACCGGCGCGAAGCGGCGGAGCCCGAGCCCGCGCTCGGGGCGCATGAGCGCGAGCAGCAGGATCGCGAGCGCGGGCAGTGATACCGCGCTCTCGCGGAAGAAGAGCCCGGCCATGTAGAGCACCGACGCGGCCGACCACGCGAGCAGGCGTCGCCGCTCCTCCCAGCGCCAGAGCGCGCCGAGCGCGCCGAGCGCACAGATCGTCGCCAGGATCTCCGAGCGGTTGAAGATCGAGTCGACGGCCTCGGTGTGGATCGGATGCACGCCGAACAGCACCGCCGCCGATGCCGCGGTGATCGCCGCGAGCCGAGGCCCGTACGCCGGCACGGTGCGGAGCAACGCGCGGACGAACGCGTACACGGCGAGCGTGGCGGCGACGTGGAGCGCGATGTTGACGCGGTGGGCCGCGAGCGCGCTGCCGTGGAAGAGCGCGGTGTCGATCGCCAGCGACAGGAGGAGCAAGGGCCGATAGAGACCCGGCACGCCCGTCGCCGGCCCCCAGACGTCGCGCCGGAAGAACCCGGCGATCGCGCTTCCATCGAGTGGCGACGGGCTCGGGTAGAAGAACCGGTCGTCGTGAATGAGCACGTCGGCCGAGATGTTCGCGTAGGCGATCGCCGTGACGACGGCAACCGCGAGGGGCGCGAGGAACATCGACGGGTCGCGCACCACCCCCGGAGTGCCACGGGTGCGCACGACCTTCTCCGCCGGTGCCGGCCGGCCACGGACGTCGGCTCCCGTCGCGGACGTCGCGGCGCCGCGCTCCCGTCGCCGCGCCTTCTTCCGACTCACGGCGCCTTTCGGTGGAGGCTCTCGACACCGGCACGACGAGCCCCCGGTCGCTGCACGGCCGCGCACCGTAGCGGCTCGTTCGCCGGGGTGTCAACGGCCGACGCGTGACCTCGACGCGACGACGCGCTATCGTCGGGTCCCGCGTGCGACCCAGTGGCGCGAGACGCCCGCCCCGCGGGCCATGAGGCCGCTCCTCCACACGCCGCTCGCCCTCTTCATCGTGCAGGCGCTGCTGATCATCAGCGTCGCGCGCCTGATCGGGCTACTCGCCCGCCGCATCCGCCAGCCGATGGTGATCGCCGAGATCGTCGCCGGCATCGTGCTCGGCCCGTCCGTGCTCGGGCTCGCGGCGCCCGGGCTGGCCGCGGCGGTCTTCCCCCGGGACTCGCTGGGGCTGATCAGCATGTTCAGCCAGGTCGGGCTCATCCTGTTCATGTTCCTCGTCGGTCTCGAGTTCGACGGGACGATGTTACGCGGCCGCGGCCACACGTCGGTCGTGATCAGCCACACGAGCATCATCGTTCCCTTCGCGCTCGGCGCCGTCCTCGCGCGGTACCTCTATCCCCGTCTGTCGCCGCCGACCGTGCCGTTCAGCTCGTTCACCCTGTTCATGGGGGCGGCCATGAGCATCACGGCCTTTCCCGTCCTGGCCCGCATCCTGGTCGAGCGTCGCCTCCTGCACTCGAAGGTCGGCGCGGTCGCGATCACGTGCGCGGCCGTGGACGACGTGACCGCGTGGTGCATCCTCGCCTTCGTCGTGTCGATCGTGCGCGCCGGAAGCCTCGGCGACGCCGCGCGGACGACGGCACTCGCGCTCGTCTACATCGGCGTCATGCTGGCGCTCGTCCGGCCTTTCCTCCGACGCCTGGCCGGACGCAGCGCGAACAAGGAGGGCCTCAGCCAGAACCTCGTCGCCATGACGCTGGTGCTGCTGCTCCTCTCCAGCCTGACCACCGAGGTCATCGGCATCCACGCGCTCTTCGGTGCGTTCATGATCGGGTCGATCATCCCGAAGGCCAACGGCTTCGCCCAGATCCTCGCGGACAAGCTCGAGGACCTGGTGGTCGTCTTCCTGTTGCCGTTGTTCTTCGCCTACAGCGGGCTGCGGACCCAGATTGGGCTCCTCGACTCGCTCAACGCCTGGTGGATGTGCGGCCTCGTGGTCGGCGTCGCGTGCCTCGGGAAGTTCGGCGGCAGCACGGTCGCCGCGCGTCTCACCGGGCTCCGGTGGCGGGAGGCCACCGCGCTCGGCGTGCTGATGAACACACGCGGCCTGATGGAGCTGATCGTGCTCAACATCGGCCTCGACCTCGGGGTGATCTCCCCCACGCTGTTCACGATGATGGTGCTGATGGCTCTCCTCACCACATTCGCGACGACCCCGCTCATCGAGTGGGTGTACGACGCGCGAGAGGAGCAGATCGCCAGGCCGGACGTCCGTCCGGCGGACGCGTTCACGGTCCTCATGTGCGTCGCCTACGACCGCTCGGGTCCCGGGATGGTGACGCTGGCCGGCGCGCTCGTCGGCGCGACGACC
The DNA here is from genome assembly GCA_005879585.1 of Deltaproteobacteria bacterium. Classification (GTDB taxonomy): domain Bacteria; phylum Desulfobacterota; class Binatia; order DP-6; family DP-6; genus DP-3. Next base: position 25,742 of record VBKG01000331.1, read on the forward strand.
GAGGCCCGCCGCCTCTACGCGCTCCGCCTCGAGCTCCCGAACGACCGCGCGTCGTTCGTGCTCACGCAGCGTGGTGCCAATCGCGACGCGGTCGCACTCGCGCCGCTCCTCGAGCGCGCCGGGACGCTCGGTCTCGAGGTCCGCCCGCTGTCCTTCGTATCGCCGCAGCCGGCGTCCGACATCTGCAACGTGGCGGCGGTGAAGGCGGCCGATCTCGTGCTGCTGGGCTGGCACAAGCCCGTGTTCGGCGCGACCGTTCTCGGTGGCACCGTGCACGAGGTCATGCGCAGTGCGCCGGCCACCGTCGGCGTCCTCGTCGACCGCGGCCTGACGCGCGTCGGGACCGTGCTCGTCCCCTACCATGGCAGCATGCACGACCAGGGTGCGCTGCGCCTCGCCCGCCGCCTCGCCGCGTACGCCGGCGCCGACGTGACGATCCTCCGCATCGTGAGCCCCGGGACCGTGCGTCCCGACGACGGTCCCGTCGCCGACGCGGTCCGCGCCGGCGCAGGCAAGCTCGGGCTCCGGGTCATCGAGCGGCGCGACGCCGGTCGCGCCGTGGTCGAGGAAAGCGCGCGCGGCTACGACCTCCTGCTAATCGGGGTCGGACCGGAGTGGGGCCTCGAGCACCGCTCGTTCGGCCTGCACTCCGAGCAGATCATCACCGAGTGTCCGACCTCGCTGCTCGTCGTGCGGCAGTACGAGCCAGCGCTGGCCGTAGAGCCCGCCTCGGTGACCCGGCGCCGGGACGCGATCTCCGTCGGCGCATGACCTGGCGGGAGCTGCTGCAACTCGCGTTCGACACGTACAACGTCGTGTCCTCGCTGGCCGCGCGCGTTCCCTGAGTCAGCCGCGCGCCATCCGCATCTCGCGCTCGAGCCGCGCGAAGACCCCGGGACCCTCCTCCACGAGCGCCGAGCGCACCTGGACCGCCTTCGCCCCCTTCGCGAGCGCGCGACGCACGTCGTAGCCCGAGTGGATGCCGCCGACGGCGACGACGTCGAACGTCGTGCCGGCCTCGAGCACGAACTTCTCGAGTCCTCCGAAGTCGTTCCGCACGACGACGATGCGGACGGCCGCGTCCGCGAGCACGTCTCGCACGCGCGCATAGGGGAGCGACGTCCGCTCCGGGAGCCGCACCGCCACCGGAACGGCGGCGGCCTCGGTCATACGCCGCGCGAGGGTGCGCAGCGTCCGCGGATCCTCGAACGGCGCGACCGTCGCGGCCACCCAGGGATCGGCGAGGTTCGCCTCCACCCAGGCGGTGCCGGCGTCCGCGAACGCGCGGGCCAGAAACCCGTACTCCTCGACGTTGGCCCCCGCGATGGTGGCGACCACCGGCGGTCCGCCGGTCGCGACGAGCTCGCGCACGAGCGGCACGAGCTTGTCGTACCCGGGGTTGTGCAGGGAGCGGAACTCCGGATGGAGGAAGGGGTGCACCGTCGCCGTGCGCAGCACGATCGCTCCCGTCCGCGACGTGACGAGCCGCCGGAGATCGTGCGGCAACGAGAGCGCCTCGGGCGCGTTCATGGCGCAGAACGCCAGGTGCACGCCGGCGACAGTCGCTCCGAGATCCGGGCTCCGCGCCGTCATGGGAGGATCTCGACCGGGACCTCGACGAAATCGTGGCCCCCCTCGTCCCAGCGGAACGCACGCGCCTCCTCCGCCGTGCGGGCATCCGCGACGACGAGATAGGTGACGTCCGGGTACGCCGGCTCGTCGTCGAAGAGCGCGCGGGCCCGGTCCTCGCCCGAGAAGTACGCCCCGATCCGCGGGTGCGAGTGGTAGAAGACCTCGAGCCGCGCGCCCGGCCGCTCGCCCTCGCGCAGCGCGGCGAGCAGCTCCTTCGGCTCCGGTGTATACGCGGTGGCGGCGTCGCGCGGATAGGCCGCCGGGTCGGCGGCGTGCAGCCGACCCTGGATGTTGGTGAAACGGTGCACCCGTTGCCGTCCGTCCGCGGCGACGACGGCTCCGCAGCACTCGTCGGGATGCGTGGCGCGCGCATGGGCGAAGATCGCGTCGAGCGCGGCGCGCTCTAGCTTCAGTGCTTCCATGACGAAGACAGGCGAGCTCGCGCCCGGATGAGCCGGGTGAGAGTGGTGTTGGTGGGCGTCGCGACCCCGAGCGCATTCCCGCGCGCCGCGACGTAGCCGTTGATCGCGTCGATCTCCGTCGGCCGGCCGCGCGCGAGGTCCTGCAGCATCGAGGACCGATGCCGCGCGGTCGCCGGCACCAGCCGCCCGTAGAACTCCCCGCGGTAGGCCTCCGCGTCCGGCCAGCGGAGCGCGATGCCCGCCGTACGCGCGACCGCGAAGGCCTCGTCGATCGCGAGATCCATCACCGCTCGGGCGTCGGCGTCCTCGGCGAGCGCGCCGTACGGCAGGTCGAGCAGCGCGCCGAGCGGGTTCAGCGCGGCGTTGTAGAACACCTTCGCCCAGAGGTCCGCGACGATGCCGGACGTCGACTCCGCCGGGATCCCGGCGTCGGAGAGGACACGCGCCCATGCAACGGCCCGAGCCTGCACCTCGGGCTCGAGGGCGCCGATCAGCACCGGGTCGGCGCAGACCGTCACCGTCGCGCGGCCGGGCGTGGGAAGCTCCGCGCCGAAGATGACGCGCGCACCGAGCACGCGCGCGCGACCGAGTGCACCGATCGCTCGCTCGAGCGTCCCGAGCCCGTTCTGCATGCAGATGAGGACGCCGTCGCCGGCCAGTAGCGGCCGCACCTCGTCGAGCATCGCATCCGCGTCGTACGTCTTGACGGTGAGGAAGATCGCGCCGAAAGGATCGTCGAGCCCCGTCGCGGCCGTGGCGCACTGAACGCCGGTGACCCGATGCACCCCGAAGAGCCCGTCGAGCGCGAGGCCGCGCGCACGCACCGCGTCCACGTGGGCGCGGCGGCCGAGGAGCGTCACCGCGGAGCCCGCCGCCGCGAGCAGCCCGCCCACGACCGAGCCGACCGCGCCGGCGCCCGCGATCAGCACACGGTCGCGCATGCAACGCACGATACGTCCCGCGCACGCGGCGAACAAGATGACGTTGACCGTCGAGGGACCTTCCAGTACCGTCCGGAGCCCGACGTGATCCAGCGCGACCGCCTTCAGGCGCTCTTCCTCGAGCTCGTCCAGATCGACAGCCTCTCCCGACGCGAGGGGCGCATCGCGGCACGGCTGGCGCGCGAGCTCGAGAAGCTCGGCGCCGCGGTGCAGTTCGACGACGCCGGTGCGCAGATCGGCGGCGAGACCGGGAACCTGATCGCGCACGTGCCCGGCAGCGTGGACGCGCCGCCGCTCCTCCTCTGCGCGCACATGGACACGGTCGAGCCCGGCGCCGGCGTGCGCCCCGTCGTCGAGGACGACGTGATCCGGAGCGACGGCACGACCGTGCTCGGCGGCGACGACAAGTCGGGCGTGGCGATCGTCTGCGAGTGCGTCCGCGTGTGCCGCGAGCGACGCCTCGGCCACCCGCCGCTCGACGTCGTGTTCACGGTCTGCGAGGAGGTGGGGCTCCTCGGCGCCCGCCACCTCGACCTCGGCCGGATCCGCGCCCGTCGCGGCCTCGTGTTCGACAGCGACGCCGTGGGCCTCGCCTTCACGCGCGCGCCGGGCGCGAACCTGATCGAGGTCGTGGTCCGCGGCCGTGCCGCCCATGCCGGCATGGCGCCCGAGCAGGGCGTGAGCGCGATCCGCGTCGCGGCCGAGGCCATCGCCGCGATGCGGCTCGGCCGCCTGGACGCCGAGACCACCGCCAACGTCGGCGTGATCACGGGTGGCCGTGCCGTCAACATCGTGCCCGACGAGGTCCGCGTGCGCGGCGAGGCGCGGAGCCACGACCTCGCGCGCCTGTCGGCGCAGACCGAGCACATGCGTGCCTGCTTCACCGAGGCGGCGGCCCGTCATTCCGGCGCGGCGGCGGACGTCACCGTCACGCGGCAGTACGAGCCCATGTCGGTGCCCGACGACGCGCCGATCATGCGACTCGTCGCCGCGGCGGCGGCGCGCGTCGGCCGCACGATCACGTCCGCCGGCATGGGTGGCGGATGCGACGCGAACATCCTGAACCGGCGCGGGCTCGAGGTGGTGAACCTCGGCACCGGGATGCGCGACATCCACACCACCAAGGAATGGCTCCGGGTGAGCGACATGGTGGCGGCGGCCGAGGTGACGCTGGCGGCCATCGAGCTGGCCGCCGCCTCGCCGTAGTCTCAGGCCGCGACACCTGCTTCCTTCGACTCCGGCGCGCGCAGCGCCGGCAACGTCGCGCCGGAGGCGAGGAAGACGAGGCCGCCCACGAGGCCGCCAACCAGCGTCACGCCGAAAGCGAGCAGGCTCATCGTGACGGCGATCGAGTCGTCGACGTTGATGCGCGTCAGGAAGTAGAGGTAGCCGCCCTCGCGCACGCCGACCCCGTTCACGCTGAGCGGCAACGCCGTCATCGCAGCGATCATCGGGTGAAAGATCAGGCAGTAGGAGAACGGCAGCGCGACGCCGACGGCGCGCGCCAGCACGTACTGCGCCGCCACCTGCGTCAGGTGAAACACGAGAGACACCAGCGCGATGCCGGCGAAGAGGCGGCGGTCACGCCAGAGCGGGGCCAGGTCCGCGCCGACGGTGCGGCGGAGCTGCTCGGTCCGTGGCGTGGCCGGCAGGAGGCGCACGAGTCGCGGCGCGGCCCACCACGCCACCACGAGCGCGCCGCCGACCGCGACGGCACCGAGGATCAGCGAGCGCGGGAAGCGGTACTGCGGGAACAGCAGGAAGGCGATCGCGGCGAGCATCACGAGCGAAACGAGCCCGCTCGCACGGTCGAAGACGACCGAGCCGGCGGCGAGGGTACGTCGGTGCCCCGCGCCCAGGTACAGCGCCCGGACGACGTCCCCCCCGACCGTGCTCGGAGCAAAGAGGTTGAAGAACATGCCGATGAAGTAGAAGCGCGTGTAATCCGCGAGCGACCGCCGGAACCCGACGGCCTCGGCGATCCACGACCATTTGTACGCGCTGATCGCCTGGCTCCCCAGCGTGAGCGCGGTGGCAGCGAGAACGGGCGCGAGATGCACGTGTGTGAGCGCGCGGCCGAGGTCGCCGAGGTCGACGTCGACCAGCACGTAGACGACGATCGCGCCGCTCACCAGGACGCGGACGAGCCAGCGCATGCGGCGATGATGTACATTCGACGGTGATTTGCAATCGTGCTAAGCGCCTCGCGCAATGTCTCGTCCGGACCCGCGACAGGAACCCGCGGGGCTGATCGTCGTCGGCGCCAGCGTCGGCGGATTGGCCGCCGCCGTCATGGCCGCCGATCGCGGATGCCGCACGATCGTCGTCGAACGGGGCAAGGAGCTTGGTGGCGGCGCCGCACCGGACGCCGAAACGATCGCCGCCTCCGGAAGCCGGTTCCAGCGGGATGCGGGCGTCCAGGACAGCCCTGATCGTTTCGCCGCCGACATCCTCGCCGCGAGCCGGCACCACGTCGACCGCGAGCTCGCGCTGGCGCTCGCCGAGCAGGCGGCGCCGCTCGTCGAGTGGCTGGCGGACCGCTGCGGGCTCGGCGTGGAGTTCATGGCGGCGTACACCGGTGCCGGACACTGCGTCCCGCGGCTGCACGCCCTCGGCGACCAGGGCGGCGCGAGTCTGATCGCGGCGCTGGCGCGCGCTGCGAGCCGCCACGCGCGCGTCAGCGTCCGCACGGGGATCGTGGCCGAGCGCCTGACCCGTGACGACACCGGCGCCGTGACGGGCCTCGCCGTTCGCCCCGAGCGGCGCGGCGCGGGACAGACCCTCGCGGGGCCGGTGCTGCTCGCGTGCGGTGGCTTCGCGGCCGCCGATGCGCTCGTCGGCGAGCACTGTCCGGCGGTGGGCGCACTGCCCTACTTCGGCTGGCCGGGCTCTACCGGCGAGGCGCTGCGCCTCGGAAGCGACGTCGGCGCCCAGACGCGCCACCTGGACGGCTGTCTCGTGACGCCATTCCTCGCGATGCCGGGGGCGGTGGCGGTGACCGCGCCGCTCGTCGACCTCGGCGCGATCCTGGTGAACCAGGCGGGCCGCCGTTTCGCCGACGAGACCGCGGAGCGCCTCGTGCTCGCGACGGCGGTGCGCGCCCAGCCGGGCCACGTCGCCTACCTCCTCTTCGACGAGCGCATCGCCACCGCGGCACGCGCCGCCGATCCCTTCTTCGCGCGGATCGTCCTGCCGCGTACCGGCCGGCGGGCGATGACCCTCGAGGCCCTCTCCAAGCAGTTCGAGATGGACATGGAGGGTCTCACCCTCACCGTCGACACCTTCAACGGCAACATCGAGCTCGGCGGCGATCCGTTCGGTCGCGAGCGCTTCGGCGGCCCGCTCGAGGCGCCCTTCCACGCCATCCGCGTGACGGGGGCGCGCTGGCGGACGTTCGGCGGCCTCGCCGTCGATCGGCACGCGCGCGTCCTCGACGGCTCCGGCCACCCCATCCCCGGTCTCTTCGCGACCGGCGGAGCGGCGGAGGGGCTCGGCGGGGACGGCACCGAAGGATGGCTGCCGGGCACCGACGCGCTGGCGGCGCTCGCGCTCGGCCGTCTCGCGGCGCTCGAGGTGGTGGCGAGCGCGACGCCGGCGGAGCCGCCGGCCTAGACGGCGGCCGGTTTCAGCCCGAACACGCGCTCGGCGTTCTCGTACAGGAAGAGCCGCTCAGTCTCGGTGTCGAGGCCGAGGGTGTCGAGCTCCTCGAGGCAGGCGCTGGCGGGCCACGCTGGATGGTTGGAACCGAAGAGGACCTTCCTCCGGCCGTGGCCACGCAGGTAGTCGACGATCTCGCGAGGGTAGCGCCGCACCTTGTAGGCGGAGGTGTCGATGTAGACGTTCTCGTACTTGGTCGCGAGCGAGATCATCTCGGCACACCACGGATAGCCGATGTGACCGCCGACGATCTTGAGCTCCGGGAACTCGAGCGCGACGTGGTCGAGATAGGGAATCGGCCGGCCGGGCTCCGAGGGGCAAAGCGGCCCCGTGTGGCCGACCTGCAGGCAGAACGGGATGCCGAGCTCGACGCATTCGGCGTAGAGCGGGTAGTAGCGGCGATCGTCGGGCGGCAGGTTCCAGAGCCACGGCACGATGCGCAGCGCGCGGAATCCGAGCTCGCGAACGCAGCGTCGGAGCTCGCGGACGGCGTCGAGCGGGCGGTGAAGGTCGACCGAGGCGACACCGACCAGGCGGTCGGGATATCGCCGCACGCAGGCCGCGACCTCGTCGTTGCCGATGAGCGGCCCCTGAGGTCCCCACCAGGCGCAGAGGAGCCCGACGCGGACACCGGCGTCGTCCATCGCGCCGATCGTCGCCTCGAGCGGAACGTCCGCCTCCGCGAGGCCGCCGTGCGACCAGCGGCGCAGAGACTCGAAGACCGGGTGCGCAAGGAACGCCCGGGACGGGTGCTGCATCCAGGCGTCGACGACCCGCTTTTCCACGGTGCGCCGCGCGCGCTAGTGGCCCAGGCCGGAGCCCGTCGTCTTCAGGTTCACGAGCGCGAAGAACAGCTCGTCGAGCGACGCGTAGAGGAATGGAGCGCCGTCGGCGACCGCGCCGAAGTCGCCCGCGTGCGGGCTCCAGCCGCGGACCTCGTCACCGTAGATCGGAAACAGCTCTTTCCCGATCCGGAGGTACGTCTGGTCGCTCACCCGAAGAAAATCGACTGCCGGCGGCGCCGGAGTCGGGTGACCATGGCCTGCACCTTGCGGCGGACCTTGGCCGCTTCGGCGCGCGCCCGCTGGGTTCGCGCCTCGCCGTCGGGAACGGAGAGCCGGAGCGGCTTGCCGAAGCGGATGAACCACTTCGTCGGCAGCGGGATCGTGCCGAGCAGCCCGAGCAACGGGAAGAACGGCGTCAGCGGCACGTACGGCACGCCGAGCATCCGCCCGACGCTCTCGGCGCGCCCGACGACCGGATAGATCTCCTCCGCGCCCACCACGGCGACCGGCACGACGGGCACGTCGAGCGCGAGCGCGAGCCGGACGAAGCCCGAGCTGAACTGGCGGAGCCGGTAGCGGTCGGCGAACGTCTTGGCCACGCCCGGGACGCCCTCGGGAAAGAGCAGCACGAGCTCGCCCAGGCGGAGGAGCGCGAGCGCGTTCTCGCGCGAGGCGACCGCGCCGCCGGCCTTTCGGTAGAAGGTCGCGACGGGACCCATGTTCTCGACGAACCGGTCGTAGAGGAAGCGCAGCGTCCGCGCCCGATGCAGCTCGACGGCGGTGACGATCATGGCGCCGTCGAACGGGATCGCGCCGGAGTGGTTCGCGAGCAGGAGCGCCGGGCCACCGGTCGGCAGGTTGTGGGCCCCGCTCACCTCCACGCGCCAGTACTTGTCGTGGAGGAACCGGACCGCCGGCAGCATGCGCTGCCGGAGCGCGGGATCCAGCCCGAAGGGATCCTCGCCCGCTTCGATGTCCAGCGTGACGACTGGCGCCGCGCTGTCCGCGTCCTTCCCGCCTCCGCGCACGCGCTTCCCCTCCTTCCGCGTTGCCCTATATCCCAGGTCGATTGGAGAAGACAAGATGAAATCACTCGACACGGTCACGCGAGCGCGACCGTCGCAGTGCCGATGACCAAACGTTCGGCCTCTTCGCCTTCGAGCCACACGTCGAGCTCGACGGACCGGCTCGCGTCGTCCTTCTGCGTGACGGCGGCGCACAGGCGGATCGTCCGGTCGGGCAGCACGAGTCCGCGAAACGTCGTTCCGAGCCGGCGAAGCGTGCCGGGTCCCGCCCACGCCTCGAGAAAGCTCGCGAGAATACCCATGCTCATGTTCCCGGGCGTGATCATGCCCGGCAGCCCCTCGCGGCGCGCGCCCTCGTCGTCGGTGAAACGCGGCGACCACTGGCCGCCGGCGCGTGCGTAGGCGCGCACCTGGTCCTTCGAGAGGAAGAACGAGCGGGCGGACAGCTCGTCGCCTTCCTCGACGTCGTCGAAGCGAAGACGTTCAGGCATCACCGGTGCATGAAGCGGTTGTCGACGATGGCGAGCATCTCGCCTCGCTGATTCGAGAGCGTGTAGCGGATGACGACGAACACCATGCTGCCCGTGCGCCCGGTCTTCTCGTACACCTCGTGCACGGTCGACCGGACCTCGATCGTGTCTCCTGGCCGGACCGGTGCGCCGAGCTGGATGTCCTTGCCGGCGTCGAACCCGCTCCGGACGTCGATGAGCTTCAGGAGCTCCTCTGGGTAAAAACGACCGCCGCGGAAGCGAACGCAGTAGGTCGGGTGGGCGACGAGTGCGGGACCCGCTTCGGTGTACTCCGGCCGGGTCTCCCCGAGCGCACGCGCGAACGCGACGAGCTCGTCGGCGGTGACCGGGCCCTCCACCGTGCGATCGAACTCGCGGCCGATGATCGCAGGATCGAGGGCCAGCGGCACCGGGGGAAGCTAGGACATCGGCTGCGCAGTCGCAACCGAGTCAGCGCGCCCGGAAGTCGACGGGCCGATAGCGGCCGTCGCGCAGCTGCGCGACCAGATCGTCCATCGAGCGGATCGGCGCGTCGAACTCGGTCGCGCACACCCCGACGAAGCTGACGAGATGCGAGTCGCTGCCGCCGTACGCCTTGTAGCCGAGGCGCTGGACGAGCTCTTCGACACGCGCCTCCTCGCCCTTCTTGCTGCCGCCGTTGAGCGCCTCGACGGCGACGACGCCCTCGAGTGGCGGCTTGCGCTGGTAGTGGTCGCAGAGCCCCACGGTCGCGCGTCCCGGATGACAGGGCAGCGCGATGCCGCCGAGCCGCGCGACGTCGGTGACGAGGGCCTGCGCGGAAAGGCGCACGTCGCTGAAGTCGAAGCGCGCGAGGATGTCCGGGTTGACGCCGTAGACGAGCACGTGCCCGTAGTCGGTCTCGACCTCCGCGGCGTTGAGGATCAGGAATCCGTACCGGTCCTCGAGCGCGCGGTAGTCGCGCGCCGGATCGAACTGGCGGTGCTCGGTGAGTACGATGCCGTCGAGCGGCCGCTCGGCGCGCTTCCGCTGGAGGACCTTCAGGTACGCTTCGACCGGCGCACGGCTGTCGTCCGAGAGCTCGGAGTGCAGATGGAGGTCGAGGATCACGCGGGCCGGAACTTCGGTAGCGTGGTCGCCGCGGTCACGTCGTCGAACACGACCGTCACCGGCATGCCGACGCGTACGGCGTCCCCCGCGCAGCCGACGAGGTTCGTCACGAGCCTCGGCCCCTCCTCGAGCTCGACCATGGCGAGCACGTACGGCACCTCTTCGCGAAACCCCGGCGTCTGATTCTGGTGGATGACGCTGAACGTGTACACCGTCCCCCGCCCGCTCGCGCGCACCCACTCGGCGGCCGACGACAGGCACGCCGGGCAGAGCGCGCGCGCATAGAACCGCGCCGTCCCACAGTCGCGGCAGCGTTGAAAGTAGAGCTCGTGCCGCGCGAGCGCCTCCCAGTAGCCGCGCGACTCCTCGTCGACGCGCGGCAGCGGCTTCCTGTAGGGCCTCGTCTCCGCCATGTCACCCTCGCCCGAGGATCATCGTTACGCCGCTGTGTCGCTGGCCGAGCATGCCTCCCGTGCCGTGGACGAGCGCGAGCTTCGCGTCGGGGACCTGCGCCTGCTCTCGCTCGCCGCGCAGCTGCCGCACGG
>VBKG01000411.1 GCA_005879585.1 Deltaproteobacteria bacterium
GCCTTCTGGCTGTGGGAGGAGCTGAGCGGCGGATACTGGGGTCTCTTCGACGGCGAGAGCTCCGAGCCCGGTGGCGAACGGCTGGACCGGACGACGGCGTTGTCTCGCACCTACGCGCGCGCGGTCCCGGGGCGGGTCCTCGAGCACGCCTTCGACGCCGCGGCGAACACGCTCCGGCTGCGGTATCGCGCGAACAGCGTCACCGCGGTCGAGATGTTCGCACCGCCGCGGCGGTATCCCGCGGGCGTCGCCCTGCGCTGCGACGGGCGCGCACTCCGTCCACGGCGGGCCGGGACGATCGTCGTCCATTGTGGCGCCTCCGGTGCCGAGCACGTGCTCGAGCTCGCGCCGCGCGGCTGAGCTTCACCGGTCGGCAAAGAACGCGGCCAGGTCATCGGCGTGCGCCTCTGCGTCGGCGTGGCCGAGCTCGATCAGGTGATCCGCGTAGCAGCGGTCGAAGAGGAGGTAGGACAGCAGATCCGCCTCGGCCACGACGCCGTGCACGGCGTAGCGGATGACGGCGTGCGAGAGCCGCCGGCGGAGACCCGTCGGCGGGTGATGCTGCTCGAGACAGTCGGTGGCGATGACGCCGAGATCGCGCGAGGGGCGCAGGTAGAGGTTGTCGATGACCTTGTATGGCGTCCCGCGCAACGCCTCGATCGTCTCGTTCATTCGCGGCAGGAAGTCGGGACCGTAGGCGCGGATGCCGGTGTCGAGGATCCCGTTGACCAGCCGCAGGCGGTCGACGTCGTAGTCGACGTGGTCGAGCAGCAACGCGTTCAGCACCTTGCCGCCGAGGTAGGCGAGCGAGTTATAGCTGGTCTCGCGCTCGGGAGCGAGCCGCGCCTCCTCTTCCGGCGTCGGGTGGTGTTGAAGACCGACGATCAACAGGCGATCGGCGCCGAGCCTGAGCGCCGGTGCGAGCGGGGTGTTCAGGCGCAGTCCGCCGTCGCAGTAGTAGTCGTCGCCGATCTTGAGCACCGGAAAGAGGAACGGGATCGCGGCGGAAGCGAGCGCGTAGGCGGCGCCCAGCTTGGCCGGCCGGGCGATGATGAACGGATCGCGCGCCCAGCGGCGGACGATGCCTTCGCGGTTGTCGACCCACACCATCGACCTGCCCGAGCCCATCTCAGTGGCCGTGACGGCCACCGCCTCGATCGCGCCCGCATCGATGCGGCGCCGGAGCTCGGCCCACGGGATCCGCTCGCGGACGAGCCGCTCGAGGGGCCGCGTGTCGAGGACTCCTGCCAGACGCTCGGGAATCCCGGCCTCGGCCGGATGCTCGCGTCGTGCGTACAGCCCGAGCAGGCGCAGGGGAACGGCGATCAGGTCGGCGGCTCCGAGCTCGTACACGCCGCCCACCTCGAGCGAGCGCCAGATGTCGGCCAGGCGGGTCCCGGCGCCAGGCTGGCCCATCGCCCCGGCGACGTAGCAGGCGTGGATCGCCCCGACGCTCGTACCGGTCACGATGTCGAAATGCACCGGCCGGCCGATCCGGCGGGGCAGATCATCGAGCACATAGCGCAGAACGCCGGCCTCGTACGCGCCGCGCGCGCCGCCGCCGGACATGACGAGCGCTATGCGGCGTCCATCGGCCGTCGCCGGCAGGTCGGCGGTGCCCCGTTGGATCGCCATCTGGACGCTCGCGGCACCGAAGGCGATAGCCTAAGCGAACGGCCCTGTGCTATAGCGACGACGCGACGGCACGAGAGGAGATCGACCCCCCATGGCACGTCCAGTCATCGTCAGCGCCACCCGTACCGCCATCGGCACGCTCGGCGGCGCCCTCGCTCAGCTCCCCGCGACGAAGCTCGGCGCCATCGCCGTGCGCGAGGCCATGCGGCGCGCGAACCTCGACCCGGCGCAGGTGGAGGAGGTGATCCTCGGCCACGTGCTGCCCGCCGGCCTCGGCCTCAACCCCGGACGGGTCGCGGCGCTCGAGGCGGGCGTTCCGAAGGAGGTCGGCAGCTTCACGGTGAACAAGGCGTGCGGCTCCGGTCTCAAGGCCGTCGTGCTGGCGGCGCAGGCCATCGAGCTCGGCCAGGCCGATGCCATCGTCGCGGGCGGCATGGAGAGCATGAGCGGCGCGCCGTATCTCCTGAAGAAGGCCCGCTTCGGGATCCGTATGGGACACGACGAGCTGCTCGATTCCATGATCGCCGACGGCCTCACGTGCCCGATCACCTTCGTGCACATGGGCGTCACGGCCGAGAACATCGCGAGCAAGTACGGGATCCCGCGCGAGGAGCAGGACGAGTTCGCGGCGGACAGCCAGGCGAAGACCGCGGCCGCCATCAAGTCGGGCGCCTTCAAGACGGAGATCGTACCCGTCGAGATCCCCGCCAAGAAGGGCGAGACGATCACCTTCGACACCGACGAGCACCCGCGGGCCGACACGACGGCACAGCGGCTCGCGGCGCTGAAGCCGGCCTTCAAGCGCGACGGCGGTACGGTGACCGCGGGCAACGCGTCCGGCATCAACGACGGCGGGGCCGCCGTGGTGGTCATGTCCGAGCGAAAGGCGAAGGAGCTCCGTCTCGAGCCGCTGGCGACGATCCGTTCGTACGCGTCGGCGGGGGTCGATCCGTCGATCATGGGCATGGGGCCGTGGCCGGCGTCGGAGAAGGCCCTCGAGCGTGCGGGCCTCCGGCGCGAGGAGATCGACCTCTGGGAGCTGAACGAGGCGTTCGCCGCGCAATCCCTCGGCGTGCTGCGCGAGCTCCGCATCCCGAAGAACCGCGTCAACGTGAACGGCGGTGCGATCGCGCTCGGCCACCCGATTGGCGCGAGCGGCGGCCGCGTCCTCGTGACCCTGCTTCACGCCATGCGCGCGCGGGATGCGCGGCTCGGCGTCGCGTCGCTCTGCATCGGCGGCGGGCAGGGGATCGCGATGGTCGTCGAGCGGCCCTAGCCGGTCGTGATCGCGGCGCTCTTCGACATCGACGGCACGCTGATCGCGCGCAACTCCGCGCCGATGTACATGCGACACCTGCGCCGCACGGGTCAGGCCCGGCGGCGCGACGTGGCGCGCACCCTCTACTACCTGGCGCGCTACAAGCTCGGGTTGCTCGACATCGAGCGGGCGCTCCGCGTCTCGATGGCGTGGATCTCCGGCCGCGTCGAGGAGTTGGTCCAGCGCGACTGCGAGGAGTGGTACGGACGCGCCGTCCGCCCCTACGTGTATCCCGCGATGGCGGCGGCGGTGGACGCACACCGGCGCGCCGGACACGTGCCGGCGATCCTGACCAGCGCCACGCGGTACCTGGCCGAGCCGCTCGCCGCGGACCTCGGCATCCCG
>VBKG01000376.1 GCA_005879585.1 Deltaproteobacteria bacterium
AGTCCCGCTTCCCAGGGCGCTCGCGAATGCATGCGACCAGAGGTAGCCACCGTTGACTCCCGAGTATTTCACGACGAAAACATCACCCGTTCCGGCGATCGGTCCGCCACCAAAATCGAGAGCGCTGCCTCCGTAGTATCCGGTCACAAGCACATCCCCACTCGTATCAACGGCGATCGCGTATCCGCGAGCGGCGCTGGTCAAGAAGTCGCCGGCACATCTCGACCAGATGTGCGACCCAGTGGGTGAGTACTTCGCGACGAAGAAGCTCGCACAAAGGACCCCATCGCCGAGATCCACGGGACCTTGAACCTCGCCGGTGATGAGCACGTTCCCGCTGCCATCGACGGCTACGCCGTAGCCGCCGTCGTCACGGAAACCCGCAAAGGACTTCGCCCACAGCACCTGGCCGCCCGTGGCCGGGCCGAGCGGCAGCGTGGTGGTCGTGACCGGCACAGACGTCGTGGTGGACGTCGTGCTCGTCGTCGTAACCGTCGCGCCCATCACTGTCACGACCGCGCTGTCGCTCCCGGTGAGCCCACTATTGTCCGTCACGGTGAGCGTCGCGGAGTACGTGCCGCTGGTCGCGTACGCATGCGACACGACTCGCCCGGATGCCGACGTGCCGTCGCCGAACCTCCACGAGTACGACATGACCGTACCGTCGATGTCAGAGCCGCCGCCGCTGAACGCGGTCATGACCCCGACCTGGGTCAGCTGATCCGGCCCCGCATTCGCCACCGGCGGCCGGTTCGCCGTCGCGAACGTGGTGGCGGCCGCGGTGTTGGAGACCATGCCCTGCCGCGTCTCGCGGATGCGGTAGTAGTAGGTGCGACCACCCGCAAGCCCCCAGTCCTGGTAGCTCAGCGACCGACCGACGGCTGCGACCTGCGTGAAGCCGCTCGCGGCGGCGAGACTGCGTTCCACGACGTAGTTGACCCAACCGATCGTGCTTCCGCTCCAGCGGAGGTTGATCGTTGACGTCGAGGCCGCCGTGGCCACGAGCGACGATGGACCCGCCATCGCGACCGACGGCATCGACGACAAGGTCGCCAGCCCCAACCCCACAACGGCCACGTACCGCCCGGCCTTGAACCTCATTACGATAGAGCCTCCGCGCGTCGCGAGCGCTTCAAACCATGCAGAACGTCCGAGGGGTCGCCCCTTGGGCTGCAATGCACGCGCCACGCGGGAAGTCGCACGGCATCTGGAGCAACGGAGACGTTCGGCGCGTCACCTCGATGACTCTGCCCAACGACAATGTCCGGAGGTCTTACTTCGGGAGGGAGACTCGCAGCCCTTACGGGGGGGATGTCACGCGACGCCGACGCAACGCCTGCGCTCGCGCACGATCGCGCGAGTCATGTCCCGACACGGCGCTTCAACGCAACCGTGTGCTCCTACCGGAGTCCGACGAGGAAGATGTCGTCCATGCCCGCGCCGCCGAGCATGCCGCCGCCGAAGTCGACCCCGAGCCGATACGACCCGGTCACCACCGGCCTCCCGCTGCGATCCACCGCGACCGCATTCCCCGCGTCGAAGTCCGCACCGCCGAAGCGCTGCGCCACGAGCGGGACGCCGTCCGGGGAGTACCGCGCGACGAAGACGTCGGTCCGGCCGGCGGTGATGAGCGATCCGGTGCCGAAGTTGACCGCCGCCTGGAAGGTCCCGGTCACCACCACCTTGCCGGTCGCGTCCACCGCGACGCCCCTGCCGGCGTCATCGTAGAGGCCGCCGGCGAGTTTCGACCACACATACGCGCCGGCGGCCGAGTACTTCGCGACGAACATGTCCTTGTGCGCGAAGCTCGTCGTCCAGCCCGCGCCGAGGTCGATCGAGTTCTCGAACGACCCGGTCACCAGGACGTTGCCGCTGCCGTCGCACGCGACGCCGTTGCCGGCATGTACGGCGAGCGCGCTCCCGAAGTGCCGGGACCATAGGTGGCCGCCGGTGGGCGAGAGCTTGGCGAGGAAGATGTCGACGCCCGCGCTGGTCAGGACTCCGCCGCCGAAGTTGACCTGGCCCGAGAACGCGCCGGTCACCGCGATGTTGCCGCTCGGATCCACCGCCACGGCGTTGCCGGAGTTGGAGAACGAATCCCCGATGCCTCTCGACCACAGGTGCGTGCCGGCGGCCGAGAACTTCGCCACCACGATGGTGTAGCCGCTGGCCGTGATCGGCCCACCGCCGAAGTTCACCGTGCCGCTGGCGGTCCCGACGATGACGACGTTGCCGCCGCTGTCCACCGCCACGCCATTGCCGACGTCGTTCAACCCGCCGCCGAACGCTCTCGACCAGATGGGGGCGCCGGCGGCCGAGTACTTCGCGAGGGAGATGCTGCTCGCGCCGGCGCTGGTGAGCGGTCCCGTGCCGAAGTCGATCGTGCCGCTGAACCTGCCGGTCACGAGCACGTTGCCGCTGCCGTCGACCGCGACCGCCCGGCCCGTGCCGCCGCCCAGCGCGCCACCGAGGCACTTCGACCACATCGTCGCGCCCGTCGGCGAGTACTTCGACACGAACACCGCGGCCGGCGGGCACACGACGCCGCCGCCGAAGTCCACGGTGCTCTCGACCCGCCCGGTCATCACGGCATTGCCGCTCGCGTCCACCGCCACGCCGTAGCCCACGTCGCTCGCCGCGCCGCCGAAGCCGCGCGCCCACGGTGTGCCGCCGGGCGACCCCGCGACCGTGATGAGCGCCGAGTCGCTCCCCGTTGCCCCGCGATCGTCCGTGACGGTGAGCTTCGCGGTGTAGGTGCCCGCGGTGGCATAGGCGTGACTCGCCGTCGCACCGGCGGCCGAGGCGCCGTCTCCGAAGTTCCAGGTATAGGACGTGACCGTACCGTCCTGGTCGGAACCGGAGCCCCTGAACGTCACCGCGCTCCCCTGGATTCCCGATTGGTCGGGACCCGCATTGGCCACGGGCGGACGATCGGCCACCCGCACGACGGCCGTGTCGCTGGCGCTCGAGCCGCGGCTGTCGGTGACCGTCAGCGTGGCCGTGTAGGTCCCGGGGGTGGCGTAGGCATGGGTGACCGCGACGCCGGAGGCCGTGCCTCCGTCGCCGAACCTCCACGCATACGAGATGATCGTGCCGGCC
>VBKG01000377.1 GCA_005879585.1 Deltaproteobacteria bacterium
GCCAGCGTGGTCGACGTGGTGGATGTCGTCGTCGACGTGGTGGCCGTGAAGGTGCCGAACGCGGTCGCGCTGACGATGGTGGAGTATGCCGACGCCGTCCCGTTCTCGGCTGCCCGCACCCGGTAGTAGTACCTCGTGCCCGGCGCGAGGCCGCTGTCGGTGTAGCTCGTCGCGTTACCCGCCGCGATGCCGACCTGCGCGAAGCCGCCCGTCCAGTTGAGGCTCCGCTCGATCGAGTAGAACTGCTGCCCCTGGTTGAAGGCCCCCCAGCTCAATCTGATCTGGCCACTCGAGACCGCGGTCGCCGTCAAGGCGTAAGGAGGTGTCAGAGCCTCTGCCGCCGAGCCGCCTCCGACGAGGAGGAACACTGGCAGTGTCAGGTACCACAACCGCTTCAAACTCATCCGGAACCTCCGTGAGATTGGCGGTTGGGTCGCAAGGAGCGTGCCACCGGGAAATCG
>VBKG01000378.1 GCA_005879585.1 Deltaproteobacteria bacterium
AGCGCGCGCGCCAGCCGGTCGCCGGAGCCCGTCGTCGTGGCCGCGAAGGCGTCGGCCTGGCGCTCGTGGCGGCGCGAGACCGCGTGGAGGAGGATGGCGAGCGGTAGCCCGGCCGGCATCAGCACCAGCGCGGAGAACACGAGACCCGCGTAGACCGGGCGCGTCGCCATGCCGAACGCCGCGAAGAGTCCCGCGCGGTCGAGGAGCAAGGATATCGCGAACAGCAGCGCCCCGAGGTGGAGCACGCCGACGACGGTCCCCTGGATGACGTGGCGCCGCTTGTAGTGGCCGATCTCGTGCGCCAGGACGGCCACCACCTCGTCGGTGTCGAGTTTGTCGACGAGCGTGTCGAAGAGCGCGATGCGCTTGTGCCGCCCGAAGCCCGTGAAGAGCGCGTTCCCCTTGGTCGAGCGGCGGGACCCGTCCATCACGAAGACGTCCTCGAGCGGGAAGGACACGGATCTCGCATAGGTGAGGACGGCCTGGCGGAGCGGGCCGTCGCCGAGCGGCTTGAAGCGGTTGAAGAGCGGCATGATCCAGGCGGGCGCGACGAACTCGACGGCGAGCATGTAGGCGGCGCATGCGAGCCAGCACCAGAGCCAGGCCCGGCTGCCGGCGATCGCGAACAGCCACAGCACGGCCGCCACGAGCGGCCCGCCGAGCACGACGGCGAGAAGGATACCCTTCACGAGGTCCGTCCAGAAGGTCTTCGGCGCGGTCCGGTTGAATCCGAAACGCTCCTCGATGACGAACGTCGACCACCAGCGGAGCGGCACGCCGGCGAGGAGCCGCATGAGCCCGAGCGCGCCGAGGTAGAGTAGCCCGGTGCCGACCGGTCCGAGCCCGAGCGGCTCGAGCACGCGATCGAGCCACGCGAAGCCGCCCGCGAACCAGAAGGCGAGGAGCAGGACGAGGTCGATCGTGGAGGACAGCAGCCCGAACCGCGCTCGCGCGCGCGTGTACTCCTGCATGCGCCGGTAGCGGGCCCCGTCGTAGACGTCGCGGAACTCCGCCGGCACCTCGGGGTCGAGCGCGCGGAGGTTCAGCACGTCGGCGACCCGTCCAAGCGCGAACTCGACGACGAGGGCTGCGAGGATGATCGTGCCGTAGACGTTCACCGGGCCGCCCCGATCGAGCGCACCGCGGCCGCCGGCGTGCCGACGCTCGTGAGCCACAGCTGGTGCACGGCGCGCGTGGCCCCGACGTGCAGGCGACGGCGCGCCGCCGGCGTGTCGGGGAACTGCGTGGTGCTCGTCTCCACCAGCACGACGTAGTCGAACTCGAGCCCCTTCGTCTGCTCGATCTCGGTCACTTCGACGCCGGGAGCGAAGGTGAAGGTCTGTTGCTCGACGCGGCGGAGCCGCGGTACCTCGCCGGCGACGAGGCCGCGGTGGTACAGCGCGCTCAGCTCGGCCGACGGCGTGAGGACGGCGACCGAGGCGAGCGGCTCGTGCACGACCAGCTCGCCGAGCGCGTCGGCGAGGAAGGCGACGCACGCGCCGTGGTCCGTGAAGCGGAAGAGCTCGACGGGCGGGCCCGAACGCACGGTCACCGGCGGCGCAGGCTCCTCGACGGCGTCGCCGAGGAGGCCCCGAGCGAACTCGGCGATCTCGCTCGAGCACCGGTAGCTGACGCGCAGCGTGTTCATCTCGGTCCCCTCGAGCCCGAGCTGCGCGAGGAACTCGCCCCACGAGGTAAATCCTCCCTCGGCCACGAGGTGCTGCTGCGTGTCGCCCGCGAGGGTGATGCTGCGGCGGTCGTCGAGGCAGTCGAGCAGCACCTGGACCTCGACCGGCGAGAAGTCCTGCACCTCGTCGACGGCGACGTGCCGGTACCGGAGCATGCGGCCGCCGGCGCGGACGAGCGGGCCGACGCGCAGTTGCCAGGCGCGCAGGAGAAGCGCCTCGTCCTCCTCGTCGAGCTCCGCCTCCGCTCCGCGCTCGCGGGCGCGCCAGGCGAGGAGCTCCTCGAGGCGCACGCGGTTCCAATCCGTGGCGCGCGCGAGCTGCTCGGCGCTGAACGCGCCCGGTGCCTCGCGCGCGAGGACCTGCTCGAGGAACGCGGGCCGGCAGAGGACGCTCGCCCAGTCGTCGATCGCCTGGTCCGCCGTCGCCGGCGCGGCGACCGAGCGGACGTGCTCCGCGAGCGCGATGCCGATCGCAGGGTGGAGCTTCAGCCGGGACACGATCGCCGGGGTGTACTCGCGGCGGGCGCGCGGCAGCGACGGGTAGAGCCGCGCGCATTGCTCCGCGGCCCATTCGCGGAACGTGCGGACGTGGACCCCCGTCACGCCGAGCGCGGGCAGCACGTGGCTCACGTAGTCGCGCAGCGCAGGAGAGAACACGACGACCAGCGTCGCGGACGAGTCGATGGCGGGGTCGTGGTACGCGAGGTACGCGATCCGGTGCAGGGTCACGGTGGTCTTGCCGGAGCCGGCGGTGCCGCGGATCAGCAGGAATCCCCCCGCCGGGCGGCTCACGAGCTCGAACTGCGCCGGGTCGATGAGCGCGACGATGTCGGGGAGGTGGGTGTCGGCGCGGCGGCGCCCGCCGGTGCCGAAGCGGCGATCGACGCCGGCGCCGACGTCGTGGGCGCGAAGCGCGGTGCCCTGGCCGCCGCCGAGCCGCGGCGTGTCGGTCTCGACGGGGTGCCAGCCGTCCGCCGCGGGCTCGAACGTCCCCTCGGGCGCTTCGACGCGCCGGAGGGCCGCGTCGCGGACGGTGACCGTCCGCCGCGCCGTCAGCACGCCGGTGCGCACCCGGCCCGCGATCTCCTCCTCGAACGGCTCGCCCTGCCGGTAGGCGTAGAAGAGGCGCGAGATCGGCGCGTCCCGCCAGTCGACGATGGGCGCGTCGCGCAGGAGCCGCGTCGTCTTGCCGAGCAGCACGTCCTGCTCGCCGCCGTCCTCCGCGAGTCGCATGTGGGCGAAGTACGGCGAGCCCAGGTCCACCTCTCCGGGGCGGCGGGCTCCGCGCAGCTGGTGGAGGAGCGCCGACTGGCGGTCCCACTGCTGGAGGAGCGCCGCCTGGTCGTCCGGCCGGGTCGCCTCGGCGATCGCGGTCCGTAGATCCTCGAGGTCGTGGACGATCGAGTCCGCGGACGGCGCTCCTCGTGGAGGCTCCTCCAGGCGTGCGTTCACCTGGCGGAGGAGCGCGAGCTCTTCCTCGACGATCCGATCCGGCATGACGCGAACCATCGAGAGTACCGGGTCGGGGCACCTCGGTACAGCGCAGCCGTTGACCGCGGGCGCGCGCCGCGCCATTGCCTGCCGATGCGACGTCGCTCGATGCTGCTGCTCGCCACGGCATGGGCCGGGTGCCGGCACGCCGACGTGTACCCGGCCGAGGTCGTCAACAACTTCATGACCGAGTGCACGACGCGCAGCGA
>VBKG01000379.1 GCA_005879585.1 Deltaproteobacteria bacterium
GTTCTTCACCAACGGCTACAACTACCTGATCCAGATCATCCCGGCCCTGGTCGTGGCTCCGCTCTTCATCCGGGGCGAGGTCGAGTTCGGCGTGATCACGCAGTCGGCGATGGCCTTCTCGGCCTTGCTGGGCGCACTCTCGCTCGTCGTCACCCAGTTCCAGTCGATCTCCTCGTTCGCCGCCGTGGTCTCGCGTCTCGGGTCGCTCGCGGAAGCGATGGAGCACGTCGGGTCACCGGCCGCCGCTCACATCGACGTGCAAGAGGACGAGGCTCGCGTCGCCTACGAGGGGCTGACGCTCCTCTCGCCGGGCAGCGACCACGTCCTGGTCAGGGAGCTCTCCGTATCGGTCCCGCGCGGAACCAGGGTGTTGATCGTGGGGCCGAACGACGCCGCCAAGGTGGCGCTCTTCCGGGCGACCGCCGGAATCTGGGAGAACGGAAGCGGGCGTATCGTCCGGCCCGGACTCGACGCCATTCTCTTCCTCCCCGAGCGGCCGTACCTTCCCCCCGGAACGCTCCGCGATGTGCTCGTGCGGACGGGACAGGAGGGCGTCATCGGGGACGCGCAGATCGCGACCTTGCTGCACGGGCTCGGCCTGGAGAGCGCGCTGGAGCGGATGGGCGGCCTCGACGTCGAGCGGGACTGGGACGACGCTCTCTCGCTCGGCGAGCAGCAGCTTCTCTCCGTCGCCCGAGTGCTCCTCGCCGCCCCTCGCTTCGCCTTCCTCGAGCGACCGCGCATGGCCTTCGGGCCCGAACAGGTCGATCGGATCCTGAGCCTGCTCTCGGAGCGGGCGATCACGTATCTGACGCTCGGGGACGGCGGTGACCGTCTCGACGGCTATGACGCGGTCCTCGAGCTCGCCGACGACGGCGGGTGGAGCTGGAAGTCGGTCGAGGCCCGACGAGAAGGCGCGGCAAAGAGCGCCGAAGGATCCTGACGACCTCGTCAGAGCCCCGGCTCGACGTGCGTCGAGCGCGACGTCGGATGGGCGTCGGGCGAAGCGGCCTGAGTTGTCTGGTCGGGCGACGGCGCGGACGGGGGAAGCGGCTCGCCAACCGCCCGCCGCATCGCCGCGATCTCCTCCTGCTGCGTCGCGATGATTTCCTGGGCGATGCGTCGGAGCTGCTCGTTGTGCCCGTAGCGCACCAGAGCCTGCGCCATGTCGATCGCACCCTGATGATGCGGAACCATCGTCGCGACGAAGTCCGCATCCACGTCGCCAGATGGCTTGACGTCCATGGCGGCCATCATCTTCGTCACGGCAGCGTTGTTCTCGGCCAGGAACAGTGTCTCCACACTGCCGGCGAGAGCGGTCGCGCCACCCATCAGCGCGACTGCCAGCAGCGCCGACCGCGTAGGGAAGAGACGGTGGGTGAGACGATGCATCATGGCTCCTTTATGACCGTCGTGCCTCACGCGGCGAGATCGTCGCTCACGGGTTCGATCTCGTGGGCGAAGAGGATGAGCTTCTGGCCGCTGTCGAAGTTGACGGTGAAGAGCTCGCGGCCGAGGTTCTCGCGCTGCGAGACGAGAGTCCCCGGCGCGGCCCGTCGAACGATCCCGCCCGGGAAGACGATGGTGCGCGCCGAGCGGCAGCGCGTCCCTGGAATGAGCGACATGGCTGTCTCCTTCCCCTGTTCAGCCTGCAGTGAAGATGGTCAGGTCGAAGCGCGCCCCTTTGAAGGTTCCGCAGAGCCGCACGTGGCCCTGGTTCACCATGCAGACGATGGTGGCGATCACCTCGGCCTCCGAACGGGCGTACCGGGCGACCGCATTCACGAGATCCAGGAGCGTGATGCTCGGTGCCATCGCCGTACCCTCCGCTCTCGGTTCTGGCGCAAGTTCGATGCCAGGCCGACGGAGAGCTTCCGAGGATGCCGGCCTCGCCCATGTGCGAGCCGCCGATCGTCACTGCCGACCTGTCGGCACACATGCCGAGCGTTCGGCAGCTCTCTCCTCCCTCCGTCCTCCAACATCTCGCTCTTCACCGCGCCCCTCTACAAGACCTATGGAGGGCAGATCGCCGAGCGGAGGTTCGAGCCCGCCGGCTTTGCCGCACCCCTGGGAGAGAAGGACATCCGGCTCACCCTCGCCGCGGCGGAAACTCTTCGCGTGCCGATGCCGTTGGCGAGCCTGCTCCGCGATCGGTTCCTGACGCTGCTCGCTCACGGTGGCGAGGCGCTCGACTGGTCGGCGATCGGGCAGCTCGCGGCGAAGGACGCCGGGCTCGGGGACCCGCCGAAGTAAACCCTCCACGCTTCCCACACCCGGTGCAACTCGGTAGGCTCCGTATCGGTCAACCCACGTCGAGAGCCCGCGGTGATCGGTGGGCAAGCTCGCCGCGCAGAGAGGACGAGCCCGTGGATACACCCCTCGCATGACCCACGACGATTCGAACGTCATTCAATCCGGCCGCGGCCCCACGACCTTCACGGGCGCCGCGATCTCCCCCGGCGTCGGGATGGGCCCGGCGTGGCTCCGGGTGGACCTGCTCAAGTCGGCTCCCGATCCACCGGCGATCGCGCGTGATCAGATCGCCGGCGAATGGAGCCGGATCCTGGCGTCGTTCGAGCGGACTCGCAGTGAGCTCGAGGATTCCGCCCTTCGCATCGAGGAGCAGTTCAACGCCGCGCTTGCCGGCATTTTCCGCGCGCACGGGATGATGCTCGACGGCATCCTGTCATCCGGTGAGATCGAGCGGGAACTGGAATCGCTGGTCGGCGCCGAGGCTGCCGTGCGGCGGGTCTTCCGCCGGCTGCACGAGCGATTCATGGCGTTGAAGGGCCCCACGCTCCAGCAGCGCGCGGACGACGTCGCCGACCTCGGTCGCCGAGTCCTCCGGCACCTTCGGGGGGTCGACGGATCGTCGCTGGAGCAAGTCCCCGCGGGGCACGTCCTGGTGGTCGAGCGCTTGCTCCCCTCGGACGTGGTCGCGTTGTCCGGGCGGGGCGTAGCGGCCATCGTGGTGGGCGCGCTCGCGTCGGGAGCGCACGCGGCCCTGCTCGCCCGCGAGAAGCGCATCCCCGTGGTCGCGGGTCCGCCCGGGATCGTGCACCGCATCCGGAACCTCGAGGAGCTGCTCGTCGACGGCTCGCGCGGCACCGTCGTGGTATCGCCGGATGCGGAGACGCACCGCACGTTCCAGGAACGACGGGAGGCGTTCGACCGGGCGGGGGTGCGCTGCCGGGGCGCCTGCCGCGAGCCCGCCTTCACGCTCGACCGCGAGCTGGTCACCGTGGAGGCCAACCTCGGCGCGCACGACGACGTCGAGCTGGCGCTCGACAACGGCGCCGACGGCGTCGGCCTCTTCCGGATCGAGCAGCTCTATCTGGCTCGCGCGCTGCCGCCGTCCGAGGACGAGTTGTTCGAGGAGCTGCGTGCACTCACGGCGCCGCTGCGGGGGAGGCCCGTCACGATCCGGCTCCTCGACGTCGGCGGCGACAAGCCCGTCCTGTTCCTGCCGCTCCCCGTCGAGCCCAACCCCTCGCTCGGACGGCGCGGCGTGCGCCTGCTGCTCGAGTATCCGCAGCTGGTGCGGACTCAGCTTGCCGCACTCTTCCGGCTCGCGCAGGAGCAGGACGTCCGCATCCTGGTTCCGATGG
>VBKG01000380.1 GCA_005879585.1 Deltaproteobacteria bacterium
GGTGACGCTCTGCGCCTGGCATCACCTCCGTGGGGTGCACGCCGGCCGCGTGCGGGCCGAAGGAGAGGCGCCGGATGGCATCACCTGGGAGATCGGCGTGCGGCCGGGAGGGCGTGCGCTCCTGCGGCTCGTCGGCGAGCGGTATGCAACCGGCTGAGGTCGCGCCGCCGCGCCGCGGAGGCCGGCGGAACTGCTGACGATGACCGTCGTCGCCGCCCGTCAGCGGCCGAGTCCCCGCGCCGGTTCAGCCCTGCGGGCTCTCCGCCACCCCGTTCGGACGCCGGCCGATCACATTCATCGCGAGCGCGATCATCGAGCCGACGTCTGCGACGCTCGCGGGCAGCACCATCGTGTTGCTCTCCTTCGCGAGCTGGCCGAACTGACCGATGTACTGCTCGGCGACGCGCAGCTGCACGGCCTCGTAGCCGCCGGGCAGCTTGATCGCCTCGGCGACCTTGCGGATGCCCTCGGCCGTCGCCTCGGCGACCGCGAGGATCGCCGCTGCCTGTCCCTCGGCCTCGTTGATCTGCTGCTGCTTCTTCGCCTCCGAGGCCTTGATGACCTGCTGCTTCTCGCCCTCGGCGCTGTTGATCGCGGCGTCGCGCTGGCCCTCGGAGGTGAGAACGACGGCGCGCTTCTCGCGCTCGGCCCGCATCTGCTTCTCCATGGCGGCGAGCACGTCGGCCGGCGGTGTGATGTTCTTGATCTCGTAGCGCAGCACCTTGATGCCCCACGGCTCGGTCGCTTTGTCGAGCTCGTTCACGATCTCGAGGTTGATGTGCGTGCGCTCCTCGAACGTCCGGTCGAGCTCGATCTTGCCGATCTCGCTGCGCAGCGCCGTCTGCGCGAGCTGCGTGATCGCGAAGAGGTAGTCGGAGACGCCGTACGAGGCGCGCTCGGGATTCATGACCTTCAGGTAGAGCACGCCGTCGACGTGCACCTGCACGTTGTCCTTGGTGATGCAGATCTGCTCCGGGATATCGAGCGCGTTCTCCTTGAGCGAGTGGCGGTAGCGGATGGCGTCGACGAACGGCAGCAGGATGTGGAAGCCCGCGTCGAGCGTCGCGCGGTAGCGGCCGAGCCGCTCGACGACGAACGCGCTCTGCTGCGGCACGACGACGGCGGTGCGTGAGATGACGAAGAGCGCGAGCAGCGCGAGCACCAGGAAGACGATCAGCGCATCGGACATCGTCGCCTCTCCTTCGCTACTCCGGCTGGAGCCAGAGCGTCAGGCCGTCCACCCGCGTCACTTTGCCGCGCTGCCCGCGCCGCAGCGCGCGCTCGCCTTCGTTCCGCGCGGTCCACGCCGTGCCGCGGAGCTCCGCCTTGCCGACCTCGCCCGGCGGCAGGTCGTCGAGCAGCACGGCCACCTGGCCGACGAGGACATCGACGCGCGCGGCGGCGTCGTCTCCCGTCGCGACCCGGCGGAGCAGCCGCCCGCGGAGCGGCACGAGGAACCCGATCGAGATGAGCGAGAAGAGGAGCCACTGGACCCATCCCGGTCCGCCCGCTCCGAGCGCTGCCAGCACACCGACGGTGATCGCGCCGAGACCGAAGAAGAGGAAGAAGAAGCCGCCCGGCGTCATGACCTCGCAGCCGACCAGCGCAAAGCCGAGCAGCATCCACAACCACCACGCCATCCGTGGCGGCACGGAGCCACAGAACCGGAGGGGTGTCAAATCGACGCGGCGTCGTCGTTACGTCGCGACCAGCACCGCGCTCGGTCCGCGTTGACGGAGTTCACGCGCGCAGGCGCGATGCGGGTGATCCACGGCGGTCGCTACGCCGACACCACGGAGTTTCGCGCCCGCCTCGACCGCCTGGTCGATGCGGTCACGTCCGCGGCCGCTACGCGCGAGGCGTGAACCCGTCGCGGGCGTTTTTGCGCTTGACGGCCGGGCGCTCGCCGTCGTCTAACGCGAGGGTCCGGACTGCACTGCAAAAAGGGGGTCGGATGGCGTCCTTGCTCGGCCGGCTCGCCGGCGGTCTCGTGCTCGCCCTCCTCGCCGGGGTCGCGCGCGGGCAGACCCCGCATCTGGTCGTGGACCTGAATCCGCTCGGCGCCTCGTCGGACGCGCAGGCGCTGCGCGTCTCGGGCGGGGCGCTCTACTTCGTCGCCACCGACTCGGGCGGGCGGATCGGGCTCTGGCGGACGGACGGGACGGTCGGGAACGCCACCAAGCTCGCCGAGATCGGCGACACCGGCACGTACCGGAACTCGGCGTACCAGCCGACGGACGTGAACGGACGGCTCTTCTTCGTCGGTCCGACCGCGAGCGGCTCGGCGCTGTGGACGAGCGACGGGACCGCGGCGGGCACGATGCCGATCGCCGTCTTCTCCGGGCTGGCGCAGGTCTCGCAGCTCACCAGCTTCGCCGGCATGCTGGTCTTCGTCGCGCCCGATTACGGCGATGGCACCGAGCTCTGGCGGAGCGACGGGACGGCCGTGGGGACCGTGCCCGTCGCCGACATCAACCCGAGCGGCGGCTCCTACCCGCGGGGGCTGACCGTGGCGGGCGGCGTCCTCTACTTCGCGGCGACCGAGCCGAGCACGGGGACGGAGCTCTGGCGGAGCGACGGGACCGCGGCGGGCACGATGCTGGTTGCGGACATCGCGCCGGGATCCGCCAGCTCGAACCCGGGGTTGTTCACGGCGGCGAACGGCCTCGTCTTCTTCACGGCCAACGATGCGGCGACCGGCTATGAGCTCTGGCGGACCGATGGCACCGCCGGCGGCACGTTCGAGGTCGCCGACATCAACCCGGGATCGGGCGGCTCGAACGCGTTCGTCATCGGCGTGTCGAACGGGATCGTCTACCTGAGCGCCTACGAGCCGGTCGGCGGGCAGGCCCTCTGGAAGACGGACGGGACGGCGCCCGGCACCGTGCGTCTCGGCGGCGGCCAGTCGCCAGACTACCTGACTGACCTGAACGGCACCGCCTACTTCTTCTCGTACGATCCCGTGAACGCCTCCCGCGCTCTCTGGAAGAGCGACGGCACCCCGGGCGGCACAGTCGCGGTCCGCTCCGTCATCGCGAATGCCACGCCGCTCCGGGTCGGCAACGAGCTCTTCTTCGCCGGCTACGACAACATCGGCGGGACGGAGCTCTGGAAGAGCGACGGGACGACGAGTGGGACCGGGCTCGCCGCCGACGTCTACCCGGGCGCCGGCGGCAGCTTGCCGGGAGACCTGACGGCGTTCGTGGGCGACGTGTTCTTCAGCGCCGGCGAGCCGACGGGCGAGCGCGAGCTCTGGCGGAGCGACGGCACAGGCGCCGGCACCGTCAAGGCGGTCGACATAACGCCCGCGGGAAGCGCGGGCAGTCTCCTCTCGCATTTCGTCGACGTCGGCGGGACGCTCTACTTCATCCTCCAACCCGGCCCCACGAGCGGGCAGACGTACCTCTGGCAGAGCGACGGCACCGCGGCGGGGACGTTGAGCGTTTCGCCCGACTCGCCGCGCGAGCTGATCGCCTGGAACGGCCGTCTCTTCTTCGCGAGCGACACCGGCCTCGAGCGGCTCGACGCCGGCCAGACGACGCTCCTGACGAGCGGCGCCGCCATTCACGACCTCACGGTAGCGGGCGGACTCTTGTATTTCCAGATCTGCTCGACCTTCGGCTGCACGAACCTGCCGTCGAACCCCCGCTTCTTCACGGCGCTCGGCGGACAGGTCCTCTTCGTCGCCGACGCGGCGTCGGGCTTCGAGCTCTGGAAGACGGACGGGACGGCGGCGGGCACGAGCCGCCTCGCGAACGTGGGTACCGGGTGGGGCGGCGAGCCGCTCGGGACGCTGCGGGCGGTGAACGGCGTCGTCTACTTCGCGGCGTTGCACCACGAGCTCTGGCGGAGCGACGGGACGGCGGCCGGCACGACGCTCGTCGCCGACATCGGTCCGGCCAGCGATCCGGCGGAGCTCACCGACCTCGGCGGCACGCTCGTCTTCGTCGCGAGCGACGCGAGCGGCGGGCGCGAGCTCTGGACGAGCGACGGCACCGCCGGCGGGACGGCGCGCATCATCGACTTGAACCCGGGCGCCGCCGACGCGAGCCCCGCCGGGCTGACGGTCGTCGGCGGCCGGCTTTACTTCGCCGCGACGGAGCCCGCGGGCGGGCGCGAGCTCTGGACGAGCGACGGCACCGCCGGCGGGACGACGCGCGTCGCGGACATCGATCCCGGGCCGGGGAGCTCCAACCCGACCGGGCTCGTCGCCCTCGACGGGCGGCTCTACTTCTCGGCGAGCGAGCCCGGCAGCGGCGCGGAGCTCTGGCGCTCCGACGGCACGGCCGGCGGAACGGTGCGGCTCGCCGACGCGAATCCCGGCCCCGACGGCTCGCGGCCCGCGCAGATCACGCCCGTCGGCGGCGGGCTCTTCTTCACGGCCTTCCTGCCCGCGACCGGCTCCGAGCTCTGGACGCTGTCGCCGCAATGCGACGCGGGGGCGCCCGACGGGGACGGCGACGGTCTCTGTGATGCGCTCGATCTCTGTACGAACGTCGGCCACGTGACGCTCGCCCGGCCGCGCCTCACGGTCCGGAAGCTCCTCGCCGGCGCCGGTGGACAGACGCTCAAGTTGACCGCCGACCTCACGGTCCCGACGAGCCCCCCGATCGATCCCGTGGGGAAGGGGATCCGCGTCCTCATCGCCGACGCCATGGGCGGGACGGTCGCCGACGTGCGCGTGCCGAACGGCGACTACGCTCGCGCGACGAAGACCGGCTGGCGCCGTAGGGGGAACGGCTGGCGATTCGTCGATCCCTCGGGGCTGAAGGCGAGCGTCAAGGGCGATCCCCTGACGCCGGGCTTCCTCCGCGTCGGCCTTTCGGTGACGCACCGGACGTACACCGTCACGGCCGCGGGCCTGCCGCTCGCCGCGACCGTCGTGGTCGACGCGCCGCGCGCCGCGACCGGGCAGTGCGGCGAACTGGCGTTCCTCGCCGGCGCCTGCGGGTTCGACGCGAGCGGACAGACGGTGACGTGCCGCCCGTAGACGCCGTTGGTCGAAAGACTCCGGTGGTTGCCTCGCTCTCCGGTCGCTCCTGAAACGAGCGCGGAGGTTCCCATGGCCGGTCCCGAGCGGATGTTTCGCGTATCCGCTCCGGAGTGCGCGGATCAGCTCGCCACGTGCTGATCCGGCAGCGCCAACCGCTGGTCGCGTACGCGCTTCAGCTCCTCCAACTGCGCACGCGCCGCGTGCTCTGCCTCGACCTCGCGGATCCGCCCGAGCCGGCGCTCGAGCTCGCTGTCGCCGAGCTCGCGGCTCACCTGCGTCTCGGCGACGAGCCGGTTGATGTGATCGCGGACCTCGTCGAGCGCGCGGATGTCGGCATCCGTCGAGAGGCCGTTGAGCGTCGCCTGGAAGCGGAGGCGCGCCTTGGCGTTGGCGAGGCGCGCCAGCATGCGCACGCGTTCCTCGCGTAGGCGGAGAATCTCGGTGTGGAAGGAGACCAGGTTGTCCTTGGCACCTTCGGCCTCGCGTGTCAGCTCGGTGAGATCGGCAGTCAGACGGTCGACCTCGGCGGCGAGCGCATCCCGACGGCCGATCAGCGCGACGGCGGCGACGTCGTCGTCGTGCTCCACGGCGACGTCGAGCTGGCGGCCGACGCGGGCGAGCTCGGCCGACTCGGACGCGAGCTGCTTTCCGAGCTTGCTCCGCATGTAGAGGATGCCGGCGGCGGCATGGCGGAGCTTCTCATACTGGGCGACGCGCTCGCCGATCGCCGCCTCGTAGACGGCGTCGGGGTGGCGATGCTCGCGCTGGCGCACCCAGTGGGCGAAGGCACCGCGGAAAAGGCTCGACAGTCTCGCGA